>NZ_JBYSWB010000022.1:0-104073 GCF_058986725.1 Pseudomonas sp. GW821-FHT01A09 | reverse complement strand
GAACCGCCGTATACGGAACCGTACGTACGGTGGTGTGAGAGGACGGCGGGTGTGAACCCGCCTCCTACTTGATCCTGCGATTTGTGTAGCGAGGGGGCTTGCCCCCGAAAAGGGTGTCCGCCACACCGACAAGACTGGCTTACTGCAATCGGGGGCAAGCCCCCTCGCCACATCGATGTGCGAAAATGGCAGGATATCTTTATCAGAGATTTCTTGATGCCCGCCATTGAACACCCGCTGATCGACCAGTACCTGGACGCCTTGTGGCTGGAAAAGGGCCTGTCTGACAACAGTCGCGAGGCCTACCGCAGCGATCTGGCGCTGTTCAACGGCTGGTTGCAGGAGCGCGGCGTCGAGTTGCCCAGCGCAGGGCGTGAAATGATCCTCGATCACCTGGCCTGGCGGGTCGAACAGGCTTATAAACCCCGCTCGACCGCGCGGTTTCTGTCCGGCGCACGGGGTTTCTATCGCTATCTGCTGCGCGAAAGACTCATCGGCGTCGATCCGACCTTGCAGGTCGACATGCCGCAACTGGGCAAGCCGCTGCCCAAGTCCCTCTCCGAAGCCGATGTCGAGGCTCTGCTGCAGGCCCCGGATTTGAGCGAGCCCATCGGCGAACGCGACCGCGCCATGCTTGAAGTGCTGTATGCCTGCGGCCTGCGAGTCACCGAGCTGATCAGCCTGACGCTGGACCAGGTCAACTTGCGCCAAGGCGTGCTGCGGGTGGTCGGCAAGGGCAACAAAGAGCGTTTGGTGCCTATGGGTGAGGAGGCCGTGGTGTGGGTCGAGCGCTACCTGCGCGGCGCTCGGGACCAGTTGCTGAACGGCCGGCCCAGTGACGTGATGTTTCCCAGTCAGCGGGGTGAGCAGATGACCCGCCAGACCTTCTGGCACCGGATCAAGCATCAGGCGCTGGTTGCGGGGATCTCCAAATCGCTTTCGCCGCACACCTTGCGCCATGCCTTCGCCACCCACTTGCTCAACCATGGCGCCGATTTGCGTGTGGTGCAGATGCTACTGGGGCACAGCGACCTGTCCACTACCCAGATCTATACCCATGTGGCCCGGGCGCGCTTGCAGGAGTTGCACGCGGTGCATCATCCACGGGGGTGAGGGCCGTGGTGGATGAAAAATATCGAGTTACGCCCTGCGTGTTCGGCCCCGCGTAGTGAATGTGATAGGCTTGGCGGGTCAACAAAGCCGGACCTTGAACGCCGCTACAGGCGCGTCGCTATCGTCTCCGGCTGTCCCTACGTCGCCCCAGGAGTTCTCATGCGCGTAACCCATCTTGTTGCCGCTGCTGCGCTTGCGCTGTTCAGCGTCGCGGCCTCGGCGGATACCCCCGAGCAAGCCATCCGCAATACCCTGCAAACCCTCAAGCTGGACGTCCCGGTCGAAAGCGTGGCCGCGAGCCCGCTCAACGGTCTGTACGAGGTCAAACTCAAAGGTGGCCGCGTGCTGTACGCCAGCCCCGACGGCCAGTTCGTGATGCAGGGCTATCTGTACCAGCTCAAGGATGGCCAGCCGGTCAACCTGACCGAAAAGACCGAGCGTCAAGCCATCGCCAAGACCATCAACGCCATTCCTCAGGCCGAAACGGTTGTGTTCCCGGCGGTTGGCGAGACCAAGTCGCACATCACCGTGTTCACCGATACCACCTGCCCGTACTGCCAGAAGCTGCACGCCGAAGTGCCTGAGCTGAACAAGATGGGCGTCGAAGTGCGTTATGTCGCCTTCCCGCGTCAGGGCCTCGATTCGCCAGGCGACCAGCAACTGCAGGCGGTCTGGTGCTCCAAGGACCGTCGCGAGTCGCTGCAGAAGCTCATGTCCAACAAGGACGTCGAGGCACCCAAGTGCGCCAATCCGGTCAGCAAGCAATTCGCGCTGGGTCAGTCGATCGGCGTCAACGGTACGCCAGCCATCGTCCTGGCTGACGGCCAGGTGATTCCGGGCTACCAACCAGCGGCTCAGGTGGCCAAGCTGGCCCTGGCTGGCGAATAATCACGTCAGGCAACAACACATCAGATCGCAACCCGTTTGTGATCGTATTTCACGGCCGACTTAGTGTCGGCCGTTTCATGGGGAGTTCAGAGTGAAACCGGTCAAAGTAGGCATCTGTGGGTTAGGTACCGTCGGTGGCGGCACCTTCAATGTGCTTCAACGCAACGCCGAGGAGATCGCCCGCCGCGCCGGGCGTGGTATCGAAGTGGCACAAATTGCCATGCGTTCGCCCAACCCGAATTGCCAGATTACCGGAACCCCCATTACCAACGATGTCTTCGCGGTCGCCACTAACCCCGAGATCGACATCGTCATCGAGCTGATCGGCGGCTACACCGTGGCCCGCGAACTGGTGCTCAAGGCCATCGACAATGGCAAGCACGTGGTCACCGCCAACAAGGCGCTGATCGCCGTGCACGGCAACGAGATCTTCGCCAAGGCGCGCGAGAAGGGCGTCATCGTCGCTTTCGAAGCTGCCGTGGCCGGTGGCATCCCAGTGATCAAGGCAATCCGTGAAGGGCTGTCCGCCAACCGTATCAACTGGGTGGCCGGGATCATCAACGGTACCGGCAACTTCATCCTCACCGAGATGCGCGAGAAGGGCCGCACGTTCCCTGACGTGCTGGCCGAAGCCCAGGCGCTCGGTTACGCCGAGGCCGATCCGACCTTCGACGTCGAAGGCATCGACGCGGCGCACAAGCTGACCATCCTGGCGTCCATCGCCTTTGGTATCCCGCTGCAGTTCGACAAGGCCTACACCGAAGGCATCACCCAACTGACCACTGCCGACGTCAACTACGCCGAAGCGCTAGGCTATCGCATCAAGCACCTGGGCGTGGCCCGCAGCACCGCCAACGGTATCGAACTGCGCGTACACCCGACGCTGATCCCCGCTGATCGCCTGATCGCCAACGTCAACGGCGTGATGAACGCCGTCATGGTCAACGGCGATGCCGCAGGTTCGACCTTGTTCTACGGCGCCGGCGCCGGCATGGAGCCGACCGCTTCGTCGGTGGTCGCGGACCTGGTCGATGTGGTTCGCGCCATGACCAGCGATCCCGAAAACCGCGTGCCGCACCTGGCCTTCCAGCCGGACTCGCTGTCGGCCCACCCGATCCTGCCGATCGAAGCGTGCGAGAGCGCCTACTATCTGCGCATCCAGGCCAAGGATCACCCGGGCGTACTGGCTCAGGTGGCGAGCATCCTCTCGGAGCGCGGCATCAACATCGAGTCGATCATGCAGAAGGAAGTCGAAGAGCAAGACGGCCTGGTGCCGATGATCCTGCTGACCCACCGCGTGATCGAGCAACACATGAACGACGCCATTACCGCTCTCGAAGCCCTGCAGGATGTCATCGGCAGTGTGGTGCGCATCCGCGTCGAGCAACTGAACTAAGCGGCGTCCGAGCCAGAGGAATTTTGTAATGCGTTATATCAGTACGCGCGGCAAGGCGCCGGCGCTCAACTTCGAAGACGTGCTGCTGGCTGGCCTGGCCACCGATGGCGGCCTTTATGTGCCGGAAAACCTGCCACGTTTCACCCAGGAAGAAATCGCTTCCTGGGCTGGCCTGCCCTACCACGAACTGGCGTTCCGAGTGATGCGCCCGTTCGTCGCCGGCAGCATTCCGGACGCCGACTTCAAGAAGATTCTCGAAGAGACCTACGCCGGTTTCAGCCATTCGGCTATCGCTCCGCTGCGCCAGCTCAACGGCAACGAGTGGGTGCTCGAACTGTTTCACGGTCCGACCCTGGCGTTCAAGGACTTCGCCTTGCAACTGCTGGGCCGCCTGCTCGACTACACCCTGGCCAAGCGCGGCGAGCGCGTTGTCATCATCGGTGCCACCAGCGGTGATACCGGTTCGGCCGCCATCGAAGGCTGCAAGCACTGCGAAAACGTCGACATCTTCATCCTCCATCCGCACCAGCGGGTCTCGGAGGTGCAGCGCCGGCAGATGACCACGCTGTTCGGCGACAACGTCCACAACATCGCCATCGAGGGCAACTTCGATGACTGCCAGGAAATGGTCAAGGCCAGCTTCGCCGATCAGGGCTTTCTCAAGGGCACGCGCCTGGTCGCGGTCAATTCGATCAACTGGGCGCGGATCATGGCCCAGATCGTCTACTACTTCCACGCAGCCCTGCAGTTGGGCGGCCCGGCACGTTCGGTGGCATTCTCGGTGCCGACCGGCAACTTCGGCGATATCTTCGCCGGCTACCTGGCGCGCAACATGGGCCTGCCGATCAGCCAACTGATCGTCGCGACCAACCGCAACGACATCTTGCACCGCTTCATGAGTGGTAACGGATATGCCAAGGAAACCCTGCACGCCACGTTGTCGCCGTCGATGGATATCATGGTGTCGTCCAACTTCGAGCGCCTGCTGTTCGACATGCACGGACGCAACGGCGCCGCCATCGCGCAGCTGATGGACAGCTTCAAGCAGGACGGTCAGTTCAGCGTCGAACAGGACCGCTGGACCGAAACCCGCAAGTTGTTCGATTCGCTGGCGGTCGACGATGAACAGACCTGCGAGACCATCGCCGAGGTCTTCGCCCAGTGTGGCGAAGTGCTCGATCCTCACACCGCCATCGGCGTGCGGGCCGCGCGCGAATGCCGCCGCAGCCTGGATACACCGATGGTGGTGCTGGGCACGGCACATCCGGTCAAGTTCCCGGACGCGGTGCTCAAGGCCGGTGTCGGCAAGGCGCTGGAGTTGCCTGCTCATCTGGTCGATCTGTTCGAGCGCGAAGAAAAGTGCACGGTGCTGGCAAACGACCTCAAGGCCGTACAGAACTTCGTGGCCCAGCACGGCAACCGAGGCAAGCCGCTGTAACTGAAGCGTTCTGCAACACTTGAAGCCCGTCGATCGACGGGCTTTTTTGATCTTCCGTGTCAAACTTGGTGCAGTTTAGCTTCGCATGATCCAGTGCCAAGGATGCCCGCATGTCTCCCCATCTGCCTCGATACGTCTACCGCCCCTGGCGTCTGCTTCTGCGGGCGTTGCTGCTTTGCGTCATGGCGGATGGCGCCTGGGCCGCTCAGGCCTTGCCGTTTACCCTGGTACAGCCGATTGCTCAACTGGCGCCGCTGGTGCTGGCGCCGGCGGAGCAGCAATGGCTGTAAGACCATCAGCAGACACTGCGTATCGGCATGTCGATCAACGATAACGAACCACTGGATATCGCCGTCGATCGCAACCGCTACCAGGGCGTGAGCGCCGATTATTTGAACCTGATCCGTGCCCGGCTGGGTGTCACTCTGCAGATCCACGGCTTCACACGCCGTGACGACGCCATCGAGGCTCTGCACGAGGGTGAGATCGATGTGCTTACCGCTTCGAACAGTTATGAGCAGAATTTTGCCGGCCTGGCGTTTACCAGTCCTTATCTGTTCGACCGTCCCGTACTGGTCCGGCGAAGCGATGATATCCGTCAGAGCGGCGATGGCCTCGACGATCAGCGTGTGGCGGTGGTGGAGGGCTATGCCACCTCTGACGCGGTACAGGCGGCCTATCCGAGCAGCCGAGTGGTGGTTGCTCCCAGCTTGAGCAGCGCCTTGGAGGCATTGAGGCAGGGTGCGGTCGATGCGGTGGTCGGCAACGAAATCATCCTGCGTTCATACATGGCGCTACGGCCCTACGTGGAGTTGCGGATCACGGGCGACAGCCGCCTGCCCGTCGGCGGTTTTGCCTTTGCCGTGCGCAATAGCGATGCACCGTTGGCGGCGATGTTCGATCGCGCGCTGGCCAGCCTTCAAGGCGCTTTGCAGCGGGAAATCCTCGGCCGCTGGACTTCGGGGCTGGGCGCAGGAATCGCCCAGCGGCCGGTGCAGCTCGACAGCGACGAGCAAGCCTGGATCGCCGCTCACCCTAAGGTCCAGATAGCGGCCACCGAATATGCTCCCTATCTGTATCGAGATCGCCAGGGTCGTTGGGTCGGGCTCAATGTCGATGTTCTCGCGGCGCTTTCGCAGATGACCGGGCTGCAGTTCGAATACGTACATGCCGATTCGATTGTCGAGAGCCTCGATATGCTCAAAAGCGGCCGGGCGCAGATGAATACGACCCTCAGCGAGACGCCAGAACGCAAGTCGCTGCTGGAGTTCACCCATTCCTATGGTGGGCAGAGCTGGGTCTTCATTCTGCGCCGCGATGGCATTGCCTTCGACTCCCTTGAGGAGATGGCTGGCCGTGTACTGGCGCTGCCGGCGCAGCATGCGCTCGAGGATTACATTCACCGCGAGTATCCGCAGATTCGCCTGAAGCCAGTAGCGACCATGGATCAGGCCAGGGATGCTGTCGCTCGCGGTCAGGCCGATGCCACCATCGACAGTGAAGTCGGCGCCTATCGGGCGGTCCAGCGCCAGAGCGATACCGGATTGACGGTCGGACGCAGTCTCGATGGCGCGTGGTCGCCAGACCGCTTTTCCGTCACTCTTGCCAATCCCCAATTGACCAGCATTCTCAACAAGGCCCTGGAAGCCTTCCCGGTAGCGGACCTGCGCGCCATTCGCCTCAAGTGGCTGGGCGCGGCACTGCCGGAGGTGCCTGTGTGGCAGCGTATCGCACCGTGGGTCTATTGGGGCGCCGCCGTAGCGGGTCTGATCGCGTTGATATCACTGCTCTGGAGCGGTCGCTTGCGGGCGCAGATCATCCAGCGTCAGCGTGCCGAGGAAGCCCTCAGTGACCAGTTGGCGTTCCAGAAGGCGCTGCTCGACGGCATTCCCATCCCGGTCTATGTACGTGATCTGGAGGGCAGGCTGCTGTCCTGCAATCGTAATTACGAGGAAGTCTTCGCCACTCGCCTCGATCGTATCAAAGGGTTGCAATTGCCTCAGGTCGGCCTGATCGGCGCCGAAGACGCGCAACGCCTGCATGCCGACTATCTCAAACAGCTGGACAATCCCCAGCCGGTGTTCATTGACCGGCAGATAGAGCTGGCGGGCACACGTATCGATGCCTATCAGTGGACGGTGCCTTTCTATCGCGCGGACGGCCAGTTGCAAGGGTTGTTGGGCGGCTGGATCGATATCAGCGAGCGCAAGCGCCTGGAGGTCGAGCTCACCGAAGCGCGGCAAGCGGCGGAAGAGGCCAACCTGGCGAAGAGCTCGTTCCTGGCGACCATGAGCCATGACATCCGTACGCCGCTTTCGGCGATCATCGGCTTGCTGGAGCTCGAGCGGGATACGAGCAACGCACGGGGGCAGACGTTCTCTCAGGGACTGGAAGTTGCCTTTCGCTCCGCGTGCGAATTGCTCGAGCTGGTAGGCGACAGCCTCGACCTGTCGCGTATCGAGGCTGGCAAACTTGAATTGCATTTGACCCCGGTCTCACTATCGCCATTTTTCGCCGATGTCGCGCGGCTGTTCGAGCCTGAGGCGCGGCGCAAGGGCATCGAACTACAGGTCCAGGTTGCGCAGGGCCTGCAAGGTCAATACTGGCTCGATGCGCTGCGCCTGCGCCAGGTCATGCACAACCTGTTGGGCAATGCGCTGAAGTTCACCCACCGAGGCCGCGTAAGCCTGGTGGTCGTCGCGCATTTGGAGGGGCCATTAGTGGCGCTGGATATCACGGTCGAGGATACCGGTATCGGTATCGACGCAGCTCAACAGGCGCAGTTATTCCGGCCGTACGTCCAGGCCGGTACCGATGCGGCGCTGCGTTACGGTGGATCGGGGTTGGGATTGAGCATCTGTCAGCAACTGATCGCTTTGATGGACGGGCAGATTCAGCTGCACAGCACGCCGGGCCAGGGTACCCGGATTACTCTTCAGTTGCGATTGCGCCAGGTGGAGGTCATCCCCATCGAGGAGCCACTCGAGGTCACTAGCGGTGCCGGCGCTGGCTCGGTGCCCCGAATGTTGCAGGTGCTGATTGCCGACGACCTGTCCTCCAATCGTCTGGTGCTGAGTCGGCAACTGCAGTACCTCGGCCATCAAGTCGAGGCGGTAGTGGGGGGTGAAGACGCGCTGGCGGCCTGGCAAGACGGCGATTTCGATGTCCTGATAAGCGACTGCAACATGCCGGGAATCAGCGGCTACGAGCTGGCCACACGGATCCGCGAGCTGGAGGCCGAACAGGGGCTGACGCGAACGCCCATCATCGGTTACACCGCGAACGTCATGAATGACGAGCGTCAACGGTGTGAAGACGCCGGGATGGACCTGTGGTTGCCCAAGCCGCTCTCGCTCGACGCCCTGAGTCAGGCATTGACCCAATTGACGCGCCCCCGGCATTTCAATCCGCAGACCTTGCGGGCCCTGACTCAGGCCAATGCTCGATTGCTGCAGCGCATGTTGAGCGAGCTCGACAGTAACCTCGAAGAGGAGCTGGAGCGTCTGCAGGGCGCTGTCGAATCGTCGGACTGGACGGTATTGGAGGGCGTGCTGCATCGGCTCAAAGGTGTGTGCGCCATGATCGATGCTGTGCCTTTAGCCAAGATGTGTGGCCAGTTCGGCAAGGGCTGCGCCGATCGCCACCAGCCGCAGGTGCAGCAGGACTGGCCCCGGCTCCAGGCCGCAATCGAGGATTTGCAGGCCGATATCTTGCGCACCCTGCGTGGCATGGTTGCTGACACGCAAGATCAAACGCGCTGGTAGCGAAGAGTCCTACGGCGGTTTCAGATTCGTCCTATAGCTGCCCCTCGGCCCGGTCTTTTACAGTGTGCGCCATCGCGGCTTTCTGCCGTATCGTTTCTGGAGGCCGGCCCATGCGCTCACTCAGAGTTCTGATCCTTGAGGACAACCCGTTTCAGTTGATGGCATTGCACCAGATGCTCAATGCAAGCGGTGTCTATGACGTACTGGTTGCCGCCACCCTGACAGATGCCTGTCGCTCTCTCGCCCGGCGCGGCAGTGTCGACCTGGTGATTTGCGACCTGGAGCCGGATCGTGCCGGCAGTGGGCTTGATCTGGTTCGCCATCTGGCGGTGAGCCGTCAGGCCGAAGCCTTGATCATTCTCAGCAATGCCGACGAGGCCCTACGTGATGAAGCCGCGCGGCTGGCACGACAATCCGGGTTATGGGTACTGGCAGCATTGGCCAAGCCTGCATCGACCCGTACCTTGCACCAACTGCTGGAGGTCTATCAGCAAAATACCCGCTGCGCCGCCAGGGCGATGGCAGCGCTATAGCCTGACTCAGCTCAGTCCCTGTTCCTGCAGATAGATGAATAGCGCCGCGTCGTTGGTTACTCCCAACTTGCGCATCGCGCTGACCTTCTGTGCGCTGACGGTCTGCTTGCTGCGATGCAGGCGGCTGGCGATCTCGCTTACGGACAATCCTGAGGCCAGCAATCGAGCAACCTCCAGCTCTTTGGGAGAGAGTTCTACATTGCTCAGGGGAGCTGCACCATCCGTCCCGTCACCGGTTTGCAGGGTCTGAGCAATCGATTGGGCGATGTACAACTGGCCTTGGCGCAAATGCTCGATAGCGGTAGGTAGCTCACCTGCCAGGCTGCCCTTGCCCACCAACCCAAGTACCCCGAGCTTGAGCATCGAGCGGAACAGCGCAGCGTTATTGAGCATGGTCACCACCAGAATCGGTAGTTGCGGCCAGCTGCGGCGAATGCTTTCGATCAGCCGTAGCCCGTCATTCTGTTGCTCTACTGGCATCATGAAATCGCTGATCAGCAGGTCACAAGGCGTTGTCTGCAGGCAGCTCAGCAGCGTCTGCGGGCCATCCGCTTCGGCAACCACTTGTAGGGACGGGTCCTGCTCAAGTACGGCACGCAAGCCCAAGCGGAAGATCGGGTGATCGTCCGCCAGCACAATGCGCAATGTCGAGTCGGGCAATACGCTCACTTCAGGCTCCTGCAAATCCGTTATGAAACATCATGTCGATAATCTTCCACGGTCTCTGCTTCGCCAGGCGATCAGAGTCGAACAGTGGCGCAATGTCGTTGCCGTTTAGAGAGCAGCCGACTGGATCGAACTTTTTTGATCGGCCGACAGTCATTGGTAGGCAACCTTTATTCTTGACGAGTGAGTGGTGATCGTATTGGAAAATATCAGCTTGCTGTTGAATGAAGCCCTGAGCCCTTACCTGGTCAGTGTCGGGCCCATCGATAAACTAGGCAATTGCCGTATCACCGTCGAAGACAAGCACGGACTGCAGATGGCTGAGCGTCTTATCAAAGGTAGTCAGCTCACCGATAATCGTACCTTGATCGACATCGTCGATGGCTTTCATCGCGATCTTCTGGTTGCCCAGGGTCGCTTGCAGCCCTGCGTCATCGCCGCCTTGCATCACGCCGCCCAATCGCGCAGTGTTTTCGCCGCCGGAATTTAAGCGACGAGGAACCTTTCGAAAAGGTGTTACTCAAATTTTGCAAGGGCAGGCCATTGACATTGTGCTCCGGTGTCCCTGACCTGCCGTGCTGGTCCGCAAGGACCATGTTTGACCCCGATCGGCTTCCCCACCGTTCGGGGTTTCTTTTTGCCGTCTGAAAAGCTGCACCCTCGAATCTCTACCGCGCGGGCATCGCGGCCGCCGCCTTGTCACTGAAAAAAGTCTTGGCATCTTCTAGATAATCGTCGCGTGAACCTTGGTCCAGCCAGCTTGCATAAAACTGCGCAAGCGTATCCTGACGCAAGGTCTCAAGCACCGGATTGATACGGCTGATGGCCTGTTGGCCGTCTGGGTTATCGCTGCAGCCGACATGATTGAACTGGTATTTCTCTACCCCCTTGATCGGAATGAAGCTGAATTCATCGGCCAGCATACCTTGTTGCCTGGCCAGATAGCGCGCCTCGATCAGATAGCCGATCAGCGCCTGCAGGCGCCCACGCTGTTCCATCTGCATCAGGCTGGTCACCGCATCATTGCCGTAGTGGGGCGTCAGCACATCCGCTGGCGCGCGTTTGAGTATCTGGTCGATGAATGGTCCATAGCTGCGCTCGGCGACCACGCCGACTTTCAATTTGCCGCTATCGAGCAACGCAGCCAGGTCGAGTTCGCCGTTGTCCATGAACGGGGTGAACTGCGGGCGATCAGCCGGACGGATGATCAGGCCATTGCTGTACGTCACCACGCTGGGGATTGAAAAGGCGATGAACCTGGCCCGTTCGGGGCTCCACAGCAGCGTTGGGTCGCACCGCAGGCCGGGCTCCTGAAGCATTTGCATGGCTCGGGCGCGGTTGACGCGCTGAATCACATGATCGTACTGCGGCAGGCTTTTGATCAGCAGCGCAAGGGTTTTGTCCACGGCGCCCTGATTGCGCTGCGCGCCTTCGAAAATGGTCAGCGGCGGCAGCTCGCGCAATAGCCAGACCATGGTTTCCTGCGCTTGTGCATGGGGTGCGAAGGCGAGATTCAAGCTAATGGCCAGGCAGGCGCCAAGACAGGCTTTCATCGGCAGCGGATGGCACCACTGAATCCATGGGCTGATGCGTAAAGCCATTGCGCGGGAGACTCCTGCGTGCCAGTTGATGCCTTCGGCGCAGTTGTAGCATAGCCGTGGCATCGGCGTAACCGTTTGTCCGGGTTTCGTGCAAACGCGTGCCATCAGTTAGACTGGGCGACTTTTTCCGTTTCCAGAAGCGTCCCCATGGCCCAGCCGTCCACGACCTACAAGTTCGAACTGAATCTTACCGACCTCGATCGCAGTGTCTACGAGAGCGTCAAGCAGACGATCGCCCGTCATCCCTCCGAAACCGAAGAGCGCATGACCGTGCGACTGCTGGCCTATGCCTTGTGGTACAACGAGCAGCTGTCGTTCGGCCGCGGGCTTTCGGACGTCGACGAACCCGCGCTGTGGGAAAAGAGCCTGGACGACCGCGTCCTGCACTGGATCGAAGTCGGCCAGCCGGATGCCGACCGCCTGACCTGGTGCTCGCGCCGTACCGAGCGCACCAGCCTGCTGGCCTACGGCAGCCTGCGCGTGTGGGAAGGCAAGGTCATCCCGGCGATCAAGAACCTGAAAAACGTCAATATCGCTGCGGTCCCTCAGGAAGTCCTGGAGACCCTGGCCAAGGACATGCCGCGGGTCATCAAATGGGATGTGATGATCAGCGAAGGCACGGTGTTCGTCACCGATGACCGCGGTCAGCACGAAGTGCAACTGCAGTGGCTGCAAGGCGAGCGCGGCTGACCCATGCGTATCGAACCCCGCCCGCTGCCCGCTACCCTGCCGTTTCTTGGTGACCTGCCGCCTTTGTTGACGCGTTTGTACGCCGCGCGGGGCGTCAGCAGCGAAGCTGAGCTGGACAAGAGCCTGGCGCGGTTGATTCCGTTCCAGCAGCTCAAAGGGATCGGTGCGGCAGTGGACCTGCTGGTCACGGCGCTGGAACAGCGTCAGCGCATCCTCATCGTCGGCGATTTCGACGCCGACGGCGCCACGGCCAGTACGGTCGGCGTGCTCGGGCTGCGGCTGTTGGGCGCCGCCCATGTCGACTACCTGGTGCCGAGCCGCTTCAAGTTCGGCTATGGCCTGACGCCCGAGATCGTCGCCGTGGCGCTGGAGCGCGAGCCGCAGTTGCTGGTGACGGTGGACAACGGCATCTCCAGTGTCGAGGGCGTCGCGGCGGCCAAGGCCGCCGGCCTGCAAGTGCTGGTTACCGATCACCACCTGCCAGGCGCCGAACTGCCGGCCGCCGATGCGATCGTCAATCCCAATCAGCCCGGCTGTGAATTCCCCAGCAAAGCGTTGGCCGGTGTCGGTGTGATGTTTTATGTGCTGATGGCGCTGCGTGCGCGTTTGCGCGAACTGGGCTGGTACGCCAGCACGCCGCAGCCGAATATCGGCGAACTGCTTGACCTGGTGGCCCTGGGCAGCGTCGCCGACGTGGTGCCGCTGGACGCCAACAACCGCATCCTCGTGCATCAGGGCCTGGAACGCATTCGCGCCGGTCGCGCCCGCCCTGGTATAAAAGCGATCCTGGAAGTGGCCAAGCGTGATGCCGCGCGCATCACCTCCACCGACCTGGGCTTTATCATCGGTCCGCGGCTCAATGCGGCCGGGCGCCTTGACGACATGAGCCTGGGTATCGAATGCCTGCTCAGCCGCGACCCCGCCAGCGCGCGGGAGATGGCTGAGCAACTGGATGGCATGAATCAGGACAGAAAGACCATCGAGCAGGGCATGCAACGTGAGGCCTTGGCGCAGATCAAGGACCTGCCGCTGGAGTCGATGCCGTTCGGGCTGTGCCTGTTCGACGCCGATTGGCACCAAGGGGTGATCGGGATTCTCGCTTCGCGCCTCAAGGAGCGTTACCACCGCCCGACCATCGCCTTCGCGGATGCGGGGGAAGGGCTGCTCAAGGGCTCGGCGCGCTCGGTGCCGGGCTTTCATATTCGCGACGCGCTGGAAGCGGTCAACGCCCGCCATCCGGGCTTGATGAGCAAGTTCGGCGGCCACGCCATGGCGGCGGGCCTGACCCTTGGCGAGGCCAGTTTTCCGGTGTTCGCCGAAGCCTTCGACACCGAGGTTCGCCGGCAACTGCAGGCCGAGGACCTCACCGGCCGGCTACTGTCGGACGGCGCGCTGGCGGTCGAGGAGTTTCACCTGGAGTTGGCCCGCGCCCTGCGGCATGCCGGGCCCTGGGGGCAGCATTTTCCCGAGCCGCTGTTCCATGGCGTGTTCCAGTTGGCCGAGCAGCGGATCGTGGGTGAGCGTCACCTGAAGGTGGTGCTCAAGAGTGAATGTGGCACCGTCAGGCTCGATGGCATCGCCTTTGGCGTCGACCGCGAGGTGTGGCCCAATCCGACCGTGCGCTGGGTGGAGCTGGCCTACAAGCTCGACGTCAACGAGTACCGCGGGCAAGAAACCGTGCAGTTGCTGATCGCCCATATCGAACCACGCTAGGAACCCGCCAGCGCCGGTGGTTGTCGACTAGTCTCTACAGACTGCCGCCGCGCGGGCGCCTGTGTGCAACCGGCCCGCGTCATACGTGCGTAATTTGATCGATAATCAGAGAGGTGGCCCATGAGCCTGCTGCTCCAACCCTTTAATTTGCGCCAGTTGACGCTGCCAAACCGCATCGTGGTCTCACCGATGTGCCAATACTCGGCTGCCGACGGCCTGGCCAACGACTGGCATCTGGTGCACCTGGGCAGCCGCGCGGTCGGTGGCGCCGGCGTGGTGTTCACCGAAGCCGTTGCGGTGACCGAAGACGGCCGTATCACCCCTGAAGACCTGGGCCTGTGGCATGACGGGCAGATAGAGCCGCTGCAGCGGATCACCCGTTTCATTACCGCCCAGGGCGCAATTCCCGCGATCCAGCTGGCTCACGCCGGGCGCAAGGCCAGTACCTGGCGCCCGTGGTTGGGCAAAAGCGGCAGCATTGCTGTCGGCGAGGGCGGCTGGCAGCCGGTGGGGCCGTCGAAAATCGCTTTCGACCCCAAGCACACCGCGCCCACCGAGCTGGATGACGCGCAAATCAAGCTGATCATTCAGGCGTTCGTCGACGCGGCGAAACGCTCGTTGACCGCCGGTTTCAAGATCGCCGAATTGCATGCTGCTCACGGTTATCTGTTGCACCAATTCCTCTCGCCCCTGAGCAATCAGCGCCGCGATCAATACGGTGGCTCGTTCGACAACCGCATTCGTTTCGTGCTGGAAGTCACCACCGCGGTACGTGAGGTCTGGCCGCAGGAGTTGCCGCTGTTCGTGCGGGTATCGGCCACGGACTGGGTCGAGGACGGCTGGAATCCGGATGAAACCGTCGAGCTGGCGCGGCGCCTCAAACAATTGGGCGTCGATTTGATCGATGTGTCGTCGGGTGGCACCGCCAGCAGCGCCGAGATCCCGACCGGGCCGGGCTATCAGACGCGTTTCGCCGAGAGGGTGCGTCAGGAATCGCAGTTGGCGACCGGGACCGTGGGGATGATCACCGATCCGGCGCAGGCCGAGCATATCCTGCGGACCGGTCAGGCGGATCTGATTTTTCTGGCGCGGGAATTGTTGCGCGACCCTTACTGGCCGCTGCATGCCGATGACGACTTGGGCGGCCGTGTGGCCACCTGGCCGGCGCAGTACCAGCGCGCCACGCACCGTGATCAGCCGATCCACGAGTCCGATCTGCGCGACTAGCCTTGGGTCCCGCGTAGCGGGGGGGCTTGCCCCCGAAAACATACCGGCCAATGCATTTGTGCGCTTGGCGGTTTTTCGGGGGCAAGCCCCCTCGCTACAGGCGACTCAAGTGTATTTGCGCTTGTCCGCCGCTGGCGGAAAGTACTGATACAACCACGTCTCGCTCAAGGTGCGATCCGCTGTCTTGATGAACATGCGCATGTTCACCGGGTCGACCTTGTCGTTGGTCGGGTACCAATCGAACAGCACGCGGTAGCCCTTGATGTCCGGCAGCCAGAGGATGCTGAAGTCCTTGACCTCGCCATTGGACACCGTCACCACAGGCTCGATATGGGTGCCGTCCGGGAGTTTCTCCAGGCCACCACCGGCGAAGTCCACTGCGAAGCGCCGTGCCCATACCTCCGGATAGTGCTCGCCCGGCGCCCAGCCTTCCGTGAACCCTCCCATGCCTGAACGGGTCGCGGCGATCTGCGCCAGCGGTGTGCTCACTGGCGGCAGTGAGCTCCAGTACAGCTTGTAGCCGTAGTTGAGCGATTCCCCGGCCTTGACCGGGTCTTTGGGCGTCCAGAAGGCGACGATGTTGTCCAGGGTCTCGCCCGTGGTCGGCAGTTCCATCAGGTCGATGGAGCCTTCGCCCCAAGGCGTCGTCGGCTCGACCCACAGGCTCGGACGCTGGTGGTACCCGTCGACCGTGTCCTGGTAACTGGCGAAGTTATGGTCGGTCTGCACCAGGCCGAAGCCCTTGGGATCCTTGTCGACGAAGGTGTTGAACTGGATGTGCTCGGGATTGTTCAGCGGTCGGCAGATCCATTCGCCGTTGCCGCGCCACATGGCCAGGCGGTCGGAGTCGTGGATCTGCGGGTGAATGGTGTCGCACATGCGACGCTCGTGGGTGCCGCAGCTGAACATGGTGGTCATCGGGGCGATGCCCAGCTGCTTTATGTCCTTGCGCGCATTGATGTGGGCATCGACGCCCATCACTACTTGCTGCGCCTGGCAGTCGATATCGAAGCGATAGGCACCGGTGGCGCTTGGCGATTCGAGCAGGGCATAGACCACGAAGCGGGTGCCGTCCTTGCTCGGGGCCTCGAACCAGAACTTGGTGAAATCGGGAAACTCTTCCGGGCCGCCGGCGTAGGTGTCGATGGCCAGGCCACGGGCCGAGAGGCCGTATTGGCCGGTGGCGTCGACCGCGCGAAAGTAACTGGCGCCGAGGAACGAGAGGATGTCGTGGCGATCGATTTCAGGCGCCTTGAACAGGCGGAAACCGGCAAAGCCCAGGTCGCCCTTGAGCTGCTGGGTATCGATCTTCGAATCGGCGTAATTGAACAGCTCGGGACGAAAATGCACTTCACGCGCCTGCTGGCTGGCGGTGTCGACGCTGTACATGCGCACCGGGGTCTTGAAGCCCATGCCGACGTGGAAGAACTGCACATCCAGTTGACCGTGCAGGTCGTACCACAGCGAATGCTTTGCGTCGTACTTGATAGCGTTGAATTGCAGCGGATTCATGTTGGCCAGGGTGGCGGGCAAGACTTGCTTGCGATCCACGAAGCCCTTGCCGGCCAGGTCCTTGGCGTGGGCCTTGAGCCCGTCGAAGCTGAATTTTTCCAGCTCGCCATCGGCGGTGGCGGCCATGGCCTGGGCTGCGAACAGTCCGGCAGAAGACAGACCGGTGTAAGCCGCAATGGCCATCGAGGCTTTCAGAAGGTTCCGGCGGTGCATAGATAACCCTGTACAGAAGAAGTCCCGGCCGCTCCGTGCGGCCTGAAAGGGATGCAAATGGCGTTCGGATATCCGTGGGTCCGAGTGTGACAAGACCCTAAAGAGATACCTGATATGGGGTGTGGTTCGCCAGCGTGCCGATTATTTTTTAATTGAAGAATGTATCGCGGGCCTGTTCGAGGCTTCGGCTCCCGTTCAATCCCGCTCAATCCGGGCGTTCCCTTCACCAGGCAACATTCGGAAGCATTTCTCCAGGAGCGTAGTGCCGGCGCTGGTCGTAATCTCCTTCCAATCGTTGCGCCAAACCCTAGTGGAGATTGCCCTATGAACACCCGTGGATTACTCGACCAACTGCTCAAGTCCGGTCAGCAGATGCTGCAAAACAAGACTGCCGGTTCTTCATCTCATAAAGGCTCGGCGGGCCTGGGGGATCTGACCGGCTTACTCTCGGGAGCCGGCGGCGGCGCGCTGGCGGCGGGCGCCATCGGTCTGTTGATGGGCAGCAAGAAGGCGCGCAAGGTCGGTGGCAAGGTCGTCACCTATGGTGGGCTGGCCGCGCTCGGCGTGGTTGCCTACAAGGCGTACAGCAACTGGCAGGCCAATCAGCCCGGGCAAGCCGCCACTGCGCCGCAGACCATCGATCAGGTTTCGGCACCCGAGGCCGAAGTGCACAGTCAGGCGATTCTCAAGGCGCTGGTGGCCGCTGCCAAGGCCGACGGCCACGTCGATGAACGTGAGCGCGCACTGATCGAGGGTGAGTTCGTCAAACTCGATGGCGATCAAGAGTTCCAGCGGTGGCTGCATCTGGAATTGAACAAGCCGCTGGACCCCATCGAAGTCGCCCGCGCGGCACAAACACCGGAAATGGCCGCAGAGATGTATCTGGCCAGTGTGATGATGGTCGACGAAGAGCACTTCATGGAAAAAGCCTATCTGGACGAGCTCGCACGTCAACTCAAGCTCGATCCGGCGCTGCGCCAGGAGCTCGAGGCGCAAGTGCGTCAGCTGTAAGCGGCTGAAGGCAGGTCCCGACAACCGACGAAAAAACCCTTCCAGTGGTGGCACTTTGGTGCGAAATGCCACTGGTAATGCCCCTGCAGATGGCGGAAAGTACACATATGGTTGCAATATGCAGGGCTGTGCTCTGCCGTTTTCGCTGGCAGGCGAATGTATTCGAGGGGTAATCGTGAAGAACTGGACCTTGCGCCATCGTATTTTGGCGAGTTTTGCCGTCATCATCGCCATCATGTTGTTGATGATCGTTGCCTCCTACACCCGTCTGCAGAAGATCGAAGACAGCTCCGACGACGTGCGCACCGACAGCATGCCCGGGGTCTACTACAGCTCGATGATTCGCAGCGCCTTCGTCGACAGCTACGTCTACACCCAGCAGTTGATCGGGCTGAGCAGCCAGCGTGAGCTGATCACCGCCGACGAGGAGCAGTACAGGGGGTTCGACGCTCGCCTCGATCAGCAGATCGCCAAATACGAAAGCACTATCCACGATGAGGGCGATCGGAACGCGTTCAACGAGTTCAAGCGCCTTAATGGCATCTACCACGAAACCCTCGGGCGGACCCTCGAAGCCTATCGGCAGAAGCACTTCATGGAGGCCCAGGACCTGGCCCAGACCGACCTCGCGCCTGCCTGGGCCGCGGGTCGCAAGGCGCTGAACACCGTCATCGAACTCAACAGCGCCGCTGCCGATGCCGCCACCAAGCAGATCGCCAGCGCCGTGACTTCGGCCAAGATCACCATGGGCGTTGCCCTGCTGGTCGCGGTGATCGCCGCAGGCATCTGCGGGCTGCTGCTGATGCGCACCATCATGGCGCCGATGGAGAAGCTCCTGCGTATACTCGAAGTCATGCGTACCGGCGACCTGAGCACGCGCCTGCAGCTGGATCGCAAGGACGAGTTCGGTGATCTGGAAGTCGGCTTCAACGACATGATGACCAACCTCACGTCCCTGGTCTCGCAGGCGCAGCGCTCTTCGGTGCAGGTGACCACCTCGGTCACGGAGATCGCCGCGACCTCCAAGCAGCAGCAGGCCACCGCCACCGAGACGGCTGCCACCACCACCGAAATCGGCGCCACCTCGCGGGAAATCGCCGCGACCTCCCGCGACCTGGTGCGCACCATGACCGAGGTCACCTCGGCGGCCGATCAGGCCTCGCTGCTGGCCGGCTCCGGTCAGCAAGGCCTGGCGCGCATGGAAGAGACCATGCATCAGGTGATGGGCGCCGCCGAGCTGGTCAACAACAAGCTCGCCGTGCTCAACGAAAAGGCCGGCAACATCAATCAGGTGGTGGTCACCATCGTCAAGGTCGCCGACCAGACCAACCTGCTGTCGCTCAACGCTGCCATCGAGGCCGAAAAGGCCGGAGAATACGGCCGAGGTTTCGCCGTGGTAGCGACCGAGGTACGGCGCCTGGCCGACCAGACGGCGGTGGCCACCTACGACATCGAACAGATGGTCCGCGAGATCCAGTCCGCCGTTTCGGCAGGGGTGATGGGCATGGACAAGTTTTCCGAAGAAGTGCGCCGCGGCATGTTCGAGGTCACCCAGGTGGGCGATCAATTGAACCAGATCATTCAGCAGGTCCAGGCGCTGGCGCCACGGGTGCTGATGGTCAACGAGGGCATGCAGGCCCAGGCCACCGGTGCCGAGCAGATCAACCACGCGCTGGCGCAGTTGAGCGATGCCAGCAGCCAGACCGTCGAATCTCTGCGCCAGGCCAGTTTCGCTATCGACGAGCTCAGCCAGGTCGCGACCGGATTGCGCGGTGGCGTGTCGCGATTCAAAGTCTGATGACCCAGGTGTCTACGTCGGTTCGCGCTGCGGCGCGTGCCACCAGCAAGCTGTTTCTGGTCTTTCAGGTAGGCGGGCAACGTTTCGCCCTGGCGGCGGTGGAGGTAGCGCAAATCCTGCCGCTGCTGCCGCTCAAGCCAATTCCGCGCGCGCCCGCCTGGGTGGCAGGGATCTTCGCCCATCGCGGCCAGGTAGTGCCGGTCATCGATATCGGCGCCTTGACCTTCGATCGGCCAGCGATACCACGCACCAGCACGCGGCTGGTGCTGGTGAACTACCGGGCGCAGCCCCAGCAGCCTGATGCCTTGCTCGGGCTGATTCTGGAGCAGGCCACCGATACCCTGCGTTGCGACCCGGCCGAGTTTCAGCCCTATGGCCTGGACAATCCTGCGGCGCCTTATCTGGGGCCGGTTCGCGAAGATGCCCTGGGGTTGCTGCAGTGGGTCAGGGTTCAGGATCTGCTCGACGATCAGGCGCGGGCCATGCTGTACGCGCCGAGCCTGGCCGCCAGTCTGGGCGAGGAGGAGCCTCGATGAATGGCGATCAGCGTTTTTTCAAGTACCTGTTCGAGCATATCGGCCTGGATGTCGCCTCGGTGGGCCCGGCCATGATCGAGCGCGCCGTGCAACAACGCTGCGAACACTCCGGCAGCGCCGACCTCGATGCCTATTGGGATCTGCTGCAGCATTCGGCCGGCGAGCAGCAGGCGCTGATCGAAGCGGTAATCGTCCCGGAAACCTGGTTTTTTCGTTATCCCGAATCCTTCACGGCCTTGGCCAGTCTGGCCAAGAAGCGCCTGTTCGAGCTCGAGTCGTCGCGTCCGCTGCGATTTCTCAGCTTGCCCTGCTCCACGGGCGAGGAGCCTTACTCCATTGCCATGAGCCTGCTCGATGCCGGAATCCGCCCGCAGCAGTTCAGAGTCGACGGCATCGACGTCAGCCCGGCATCGGTGGCCCGCGCCCAGCGTGGGCGCTATGGGCGAAACTCCTTTCGTGGCGCCGACCTGAGCTATCGTGACCGGCATTTCACTGCTGCGGGCGAGGGCTATGCGCTTGATGAGCAGGTATCCGGACAGGTACGCCTGCAGTCCGGCAACGTGCTCGACCCCAAACTGCTCGCGGGCGAAGCGCCTTATGACTTTGTGTTTTGCCGCAATCTGTTGATCTATTTCGACGTCCCCACCCAGCAAAGGGTGTTTGAAGTCCTGAAGAAACTGACCCGCGAAGACGGCGCATTATTCATCGGGCCAGCCGAGGGCAGCTTGCTGGCGCGCATGGGCATGCGCCCGATCGGCATTCCCCAGTCTTTCGCGTTCGTGCGCGACAGTCAGGTGACACCGCCGCCTACGCCGATACCCGTGCCTGCGCCAGTGACCGCCGCCAGCCGATCGCCAGCGCCACTTCCTGTGCGCCTGCCGGCAGAACTCAAGCCGCGCCCGGCACCCACGCGGCCTTCGCGCGACAGCGGCCAACCCGCCCGACTGGCGGCCCGGCCCGCCCTGAGCGCACGGGACAGCGATGCGGCGGCCTTGCTGGCGCGCATCGCTACCCTGGCCAACGAAGGCAATACCGCCCAGGCCCGAGAAACCTGCCAGCAATACCTGCGCGAGCATGCACCCAGTGCCCAGGTGTTCTACTGGCTTGGCCTGCTCAGCGATGTCGCCGGCAATGCCATGGAAGCTCAGGGTTTCTATCGCAAGGCACTGTATCTGGAGCCGCAGCACCCCGAAGCGCTGGCGCACCTGGCCATGCTGCTGGCTGCGCAAGGCGACGTCGTGGGGGCGCGGCGCTTGCAGGAGCGGGCCGCGCGCAGTGAGCAGGCCGTACGTGGCGAGCGTAAATCATGACCAATCACCATGGACTGGATGCCATCGTCGACGAGCAGGTCATCGACGATTGCTGGAACCGCATCGGCGTACGGGGCGACAAGTCCTGCCCGTTGCTGGTCGAACATATTCATTGTCGCAACTGCTCGGTCTACGCTGCGGCAGCGGTGCGCCTGCTGGACCGCTACAGCCTCGGCCAGCAGGAAGTGGCGGCGCTGCAGTACAGCGAACTGCGCGGCAAGGTCGAGAGCCGCTCGCTGCTGGTCTTCCGGCTGGCCGACGAGTGGCTGGCCCTGGCCACCCGCTGCCTGGTCGAGGTGGCGCCGATGCAGCCCGTGCACTCCTTGCCGCATCAGCGTTCGCGCGCGTTGCTCGGCGTCGCCAACGTGCGCGGCGCGCTGGTTGCCTGTCTGTCGCTGGGCGAACTGCTCGGCGTCGATCCCGACACCGTGGTCGCCAGCACGGCCCGTATCACCCCGCGCATGTTGATTCTGGCGGCGGAAAACGGCTCGGTGGTGGTGCCGGTGGATGAAGTCGACGCTATCCATCGCATCGACCTGGCGCAAATTGAAGCCGGTGAGTCGCCCAGCGTCGTCGCTGGCGCGCGTTTCACCCGGGCGGTCATGCAATTCAAGGGACGCAGCTTGCGAATACTGGATGACGAACTGCTGATGTCGGCCGTGACCCGGAGCCTGACATGACCCCCGATCAAATGCGCGACGCCTCGCTGCTCGAACTCTTCAGCCTTGAAGCCGAAGCCCAGACGCAGGTGCTCAGCACCGGCCTGCTGGAACTGGAGCGCAACCCGACCCAGGCCGACCAGCTGGAAGCCTGCATGCGTGCGGCGCATTCGCTCAAGGGCGCGGCGCGAATCGTGGGTGTCGATGCCGGGGTCAGCGTCGCCCATGTCATGGAGGACTGCCTGGTCAGCGCCCAGGAAGGGCGCCTGCGCTTGCAGCCCGAACACATCGACGCCCTGCTGCAGGGCACCGATCTGCTGATGCGCATCGCCACGCCGGGAGACAGCTCCAGCGGGCCTGAGGTGGTCGCGGCCTATCTGGCGCGGCTGGCCCAGGTGCTGGATCCGTCGGCGACGCCCTTGCCCTCGGCGCCCGCATCGAATGCGGCGGATGATGGGGCAGCGCTGTCGGCGGCGGCCCACGCTCTGCTGGCATCGGCATCGGCATCGGCATCGGCATCGGTTTCAGCGGAGCTTGACGACAGCGCCAGCGGCGAATCGAGCCTTGAACCGCAGGAATCCATCGAGTCAGGCAGCCTGGCCACTCAGGCAGCCGCGCCGGCACTCAGGGGCAAGCGTGCCACCGAGGGCGGCGAGCGCGTACTGCGGGTGACCGCCGAGCGTCTCAACAGCCTGCTCGATCTGTCGAGCAAGGCGCTGGTCGAGACCCAGCGGCTCAAGCCCTACCTGGCCACGATGCAACGTTTGAAAAGAATGCAAAGCCAGAGCCTGCGCGCGCTGGACAGCCTCATGGAACAAATCGACGGCACTTCGCCGAGCCCGGAGATCCGCGAGGCGCTGGCGCAGGTGCAAGGCTTGCTGGGCGAAACCCAGCAGATGCTGTTGCAGCAGACCGCCGAGCTCGACGAGTTCGGCTGGCATGCGGGGCAGCGCGCGCAGTTGCTGTATGACACCGCCCTGGCGTGTCGCATGCGGCCTTTCGCCGACGTGCTCACCGGCCAGGCGCGCATGGTCCGCGACCTTGGCCGCTCGCTAGGCAAGCAGGTACGCCTGGAGATCGAGGGCGAGAAGACTCAAGTCGATCGCGATGTGCTGGAAAAACTCGAAGCGCCCTTGACCCACCTGCTGCGCAACGCGGTCGACCACGGTATCGAAAGCCCCGAGCAGCGTTTGCTCGCCGGCAAGCCCGCCGAAGGAGTGGTACGCCTGCGCGCTTCCCATCAGGCCGGGCTGCTGGTGCTCGAGCTCAGTGACGACGGCGCCGGCGTCGATCTCGATCGCCTGCGTACCAGCATCGTCGCCCGCCAGCTGTCGCCCGCGCATACCGCCGAGCAGATGAGCGAGGAGGAGCTGCTGTCGTTTCTGTTCCTGCCCGGTTTCAGCATGCGCGACAAGGTCACCGAAGTCTCCGGGCGCGGTGTCGGCCTGGATGCGGTGCAGCACGGTATTCGCCAACTGCGCGGCGCTATCGAATTGCATCAGAGCGTCGGCGCCGGCAGCCGCTTTCAGCTCGAAGTACCGCTCACGCTGTCGGTAGTGCGCAGCCTGGTAGTCGAAGTCGGGGCCGAGGCCTATGCCTTTCCTCTGGCCCACATCGAACACACCCTCGACCTGCCCACCGAGCAGATCGTCCAGCTCGAAGGGCGTCAGCACTTCTGGTACGAAGGCCGCCATATCGGCCTGGTAGCGGCGACCCAATTGTTGCAACGCCCCGCCGCGCAGATCACTCAGGACAACCTCAAGGTCGTGGTCATCCGCGAGCGCGATGCCATCTACGGTGTGGCGGTGGAGCGCTTCATTGGCGAGCGCACGCTGGTGGTGATGCCGCTGGATGTGCGCCTGGGCAAGATCCAGGATATTTCCGCGGGTGCCTTGCTCGATGACGGTTCAGTGGTGCTGATCGTCGATGTCGAGGACATGGTGCGCTCGGTGGAAAAACTGCTGACCACCGGTCGCCTCGAACGCATCGACCGGCGTCAGAATCCTGCGCTCGAGCAGGTCCGCAAACGGGTGCTGGTGGTCGACGATTCGCTCACCGTGCGCGAGCTGCAACGCAAGCTGTTGACCCACCGCGGCTACGAAGTGGCAGTCGCGG
Organism: Pseudomonas sp. GW821-FHT01A09; assembly: GCF_058986725.1. Lineage (NCBI taxonomy): Bacteria > Pseudomonadati > Pseudomonadota > Gammaproteobacteria > Pseudomonadales > Pseudomonadaceae > Pseudomonas > Pseudomonas sp. GW821-FHT01A09. The sequence continues at coordinate 79,890 of NZ_JBYSWB010000022.1, read as the reverse complement.
TGGACGGCATGGACGGCTGGAACGCGCTGCGCAGCGAGGATTTCGATTTGCTCATCACCGACATCGACATGCCGCGCATGGACGGCATCGAGCTGGTGACCCTGCTGCGTCGCGACAGCCGATTGCAGTCGCTGCCGGTCATGGTGGTGTCCTACAAGGACCGCGAGGAAGATCGGCGCCGTGGACTGGACGCCGGGGCCGACTATTATCTGGCCAAGGCCAGCTTCCATGATGACGCGTTGCTCGACGCGGTGGTGGAGCTGATTGGGGGAGCACAGGGATGAAGATCGCTATCGTCAACGATATGCCCATGGCCGTCGAGGCGCTGCGCAGAGCGCTCGCGTTCGAGCCTGCGCATCAGGTGGTCTGGGTGGCGACCAATGGCCAGGAAGCGGTGCAGCAATGCGCCGAGCTGACCCCCGACCTGATTCTCATGGACTTGATCATGCCGGTGATGGATGGCGTCGAAGCCACTCGTCAGATCATGGCCAAGACCCCCTGCGCCATCGTCATCGTCACGGTCGATCGCCAGCAGAACGTTCACCGCGTGTTCGAGGCCATGGGCCATGGCGCTTTGGATGTGGTCGATACCCCTGCCATCGGCGGTGCCGATCCGCAAGCGGCAGCGGCGCCGCTGTTGCGCAAGATCCTCAATATCGGCTGGCTGATCGGCCAGCGCGGGCGCGTCGAGAAGACCATCGAAGCGCCTTTGCGCCAAGCGTCGCAACGCCAGGGCCTGGTGGCGATCGGCTCGTCGGCGGGCGGCCCGGCGGCGCTGGAAATCCTCCTGAGGGCACTGCCGGAAAATTTTCCGGCGGCCATCGTCCTGGTCCAGCACGTCGATCAAGTGTTCGCGGCCGGCATGGCCGACTGGCTGGGCAGCGAGTCGCGCCTGCCGGTGCGCCTGGCGCGCGAGGGCGAGCCACCGCAACCGGGCACGGTCCTGCTGGCCGGCACCAATCACCATATTCGCTTACAGAAAAACGGAACTTTGGCCTACACTGCCGAGCCGGTGAACGAAATTTATCGTCCTTCTATCGATGTTTTCTTTGAAAGTGTGGCACGCTTCTGGAATGGCGATACGGTGGGGGTACTGTTGACGGGTATGGGGCGCGACGGCGCTCAAGGTCTGAAAATGATGCGTCAGCAGGGCTGGCTGACCATCGCGCAGGATCAGCAAAGCAGTGCCGTTTACGGCATGCCCAAGGCGGCGGCGGCGATTGATGCGGCTGTCGAGATTCTTTCCCTGGAGCGGATCGCGCCACGACTTACGGATATTTTTTTTCGATGATTAAACGTCTCCCGCCTCGCCGGCATGAAGGCAGTTACCAGGTGAAAGCGCATGATTGATCTGCAGATCGAAGATTTCAAATCGGCCGACGAAAACAAAGCCATGGTGCTGCTGGTCGACGATCAGGCCATGATCGGCGAGGCCATCCGCCGCAGCCTGGCCAATGAAGCCAACATCGACTTCCATTTTTGCGCCGACCCGCGTGAAGCCATTGCCCAGGCAGTGCGCATCAAGCCGACGGTGATTCTTCAGGACCTGATCATGCCGGGCCTCGACGGCCTGACACTGGTGCGCGACTACCGCAATCACCCCTCGACCCAGGACATCCCGATCATCGTGCTGTCGACCAAGGAGGACGCGCTGATCAAAAGTGCGGCCTTCGCGGCAGGCGCCAACGATTATCTGGTCAAGCTGCCGGACACCATCGAGTTGGTGGCGCGTATCCGCTATCACTCGCGTTCCTATCTGACCTTGCTGCAACGTGATGAAGCCTACCGTGCGTTGCGCGTCAGCCAGCAGCAGTTGCTCGATACCAATCTGGTGCTGCAGCGGCTGATGAACTCGGACGGCCTGACCGGGCTGTCCAACCGCCGGCATTTCGATGAATACCTGGAGCTGGAATGGCGCCGCGCGATGCGCGATCAGACGCAGCTCTCGTTGTTGATGATCGATGTCGACTTCTTCAAGTCATATAACGACAATTTCGGTCACCTCGAGGGCGATGAGGCCCTGCGCAAGGTCGCCGATGCCATCCGCGAGGCGTCCAGCCGCTCCAGCGATCTGCCGGCTCGTTACGGTGGCGAAGAGTTCGCCCTGGTATTGCCCAACACATCCCCAGGTGGCGCACGGCTGGTGGCGGAAAAACTGCGCCAGACCATCGCCGGGCTGAAGATCGCGCACAATGCGCCGGTCGAGGATTCGTTCCTCACGGTCAGCATCGGCCTGTCGACCATGACCCCGGCGCAGAGCAGCAGTTGCCGGTTGTTGATCTCGGCAGCGGACAAGGGCCTGTACCTGGCCAAGCACAACGGGCGCAATCAGGTCGGGATCGAATAGCCCTTGGCGCTGACGGCCGCGGTAGCGAGGGGGCTTGCCCCCGATCTGGCCTGTCAGACGCCCCAACGGCGCTGATACTGTTTTTCGGCGGCAAGCCCCCTCGCTACGGGGTTGTTCAAACAGCTAATACTGCCCGGCGGGCTGCCCTAAAGCCCGGAGTGCGTTATACTCTCCGGCTTTTGAAACGCTACGCACGAGTGCTGCCCGCCATGGAAATCAACCCGATCCTTAACAGCATCAAGGACCTGTCCGAGCGCTCCGAAACCATTCGGGGGTATCTTTGACTACGATCAAAAGCATGAGCGTCTGACCGAAGTCAATCGCGAGCTTGAAGATCCGAGTGTCTGGAACAACCCTGCCTATGCCCAGGAACTGGGGCGCGAACGCTCCTTGCTGGCGCAGATCGTAGAAACCCTCGATGAGATGCACTCAGGCCTGGCCGACGCCAAGGACCTGCTGCAGATGGCTGCCGAGGAAGAAGACGAAAGCGCCGTCGCCGACGTCAGTGAAGAAGTCGAGCGCCTGCGCGAGTCCCTGGAAAAACTCGAATTCCGTCGCATGTTCAGCGGCGAAATGGACGCCAACAACGCCTACCTGGACATCCAGGCCGGCTCCGGCGGTACCGAGGCGCAAGACTGGGCCAACATCCTGTTGCGCATGTACCTGCGCTGGGCCGACAAACGCGGCTTCGACACCACCATCATGGAGCTATCGGCCGGTGAGGTCGCCGGTATCAAGGGCGCCACCCTGCATATCAAGGGCGAATACGCCTTTGGCTGGCTGCGCACCGAGATCGGCGTGCACCGCCTGGTACGCAAGAGTCCGTTCGACTCCGGCAACCGTCGCCATACCTCGTTCTCGGCCGTGTTCGTGTCGCCAGAAATCGATGACAACATCGAAATCGACATCAACCCCTCGGACCTGCGCATCGACACCTACCGCTCCTCGGGCGCCGGTGGTCAGCACGTCAACACCACCGACTCGGCGGTACGTATCACTCACGTGCCGACCAATACCGTGGTCAGTTGCCAGAACGAACGCTCCCAGCATGCCAACAAGGACACCGCCATGAAAATGCTGCGGGCGCGCCTTTACGAGCAGGAAGTGCAAAAACGCAATGCCGCTTCCCAGGCCATGGAAGACAGCAAGTCGGACATCGGCTGGGGGCATCAGATTCGTTCGTACGTGCTGGACGCGTCGCGCATCAAGGATCTGCGTACCAGTATCGAGCGCAGTGACTGCGACAAGGTGCTCGATGGCGACATCGACGAGTACCTCATCGCCAGCCTCAAGCAAGGGCTGTAACACCGGCTCCCGCGCGAGCGGGGGCATGGCTGGCCCGCGATCCCTGCCGCAAGGCAGGGGCAACAACCCCGTGATGGAAAATCTAAAGACATGAGCGACCAACAACTCGACCCGCAAGCCCTGCAACAGGAAGAAAACTCCCTGATCGCCCTGCGCAAGGAAAAGCTTGCTGCCGAGCGCGCCAAGGGCCAGGCCTTCCCCAACGACTTCCGCCGTGACAGCTATGCAGCCGACCTGCAGAAGCAGTACGTCGACAAGACCAAGGAAGAACTGGAAGCAGCGGCCATCCCGGTCAAGGTGGCGGGTCGTATCATGCTCAACCGTGGCTCGTTCATGGTGATCCAGGACATGACCGGTCGCATCCAGGTCTACGTCAATCGCAAGACCCTGCCCGAAGAGACCCTGGCGTCGGTCAAGACCTGGGACATGGGCGACATCATCGCCGCCGAAGGCACCCTGGCGCGTTCTGGCAAGGGCGACCTGTACGTCGAAATGACCACCGTGCGCCTGCTGACCAAGTCGTTGCGGCCGCTGCCCGACAAGCACCACGGGCTGTCCGATACCGAGCAACGCTATCGCCAGCGCTACGTCGACCTGATCGTCAACGAAGACGTGCGCCAGACCTTCCGCGTGCGTTCGCAGGTCATCGCCCACATCCGCAGCTTCCTGAGCCAGCGCGACTTCCTCGAAGTCGAGACGCCGATGCTGCAGACCATCCCTGGCGGCGCCGCCGCCAAGCCGTTCGAAACCCACCACAACGCGCTGGACATGCCGATGTTCCTGCGCATCGCCCCCGAGCTGTACCTCAAGCGGCTGGTGGTCGGTGGTTTCGAGAAGGTCTTCGAGATCAACCGCAACTTCCGTAACGAAGGTGTTTCGACCCGGCACAACCCCGAGTTCACCATGCTCGAGTTCTACCAGGCTCACGCCGACTACGAAGACAACATGGACCTCACCGAAGAGCTGTTCCGGGAACTGGCGCAGCTGGTGCTGGGCAGCACCGACGTGCCGTACGGCGACAAGGTGTTCCACTTCGGCGAGCCGTTCGTGCGTCTGTCGGTGTTCGACTCGATCCTCAAGTACAACCCCGAGCTGAGCGCCGATGATCTCACCGACATCGACAAGGCCCGTGCCATCGCCAAGAAGGCCGGCGCCAAGGTGCTCGGCTTCGAAGGCCTGGGCAAGCTGCAGGTGATGATTTTCGAAGAGCTGGTCGAGCACAAGCTGGAGCAGCCGCACTTCATCACTCAGTACCCGTTCGAAGTGTCGCCGCTGGCCCGTCGCAACGATGACAACCCCAATGTCACCGATCGCTTCGAGCTGTTCATCGGTGGCCGCGAGATCGCCAACGCCTACTCCGAGTTGAACGATGCCGAGGACCAGGCCGAGCGCTTCATGGCCCAGGTGGCGGACAAGGACGCAGGCGACGACGAAGCCATGCACTACGACGCCGACTTCGTCCGCGCCCTGGAGTACGGCATGCCGCCAACGGCGGGTGAAGGCATCGGTATCGATCGCCTGGTGATGTTGCTGACCAACTCGCCGTCGATCCGCGATGTGATCCTGTTCCCGCACATGCGCCCGCAAGCCTGATGCCGTGAATGAAAACGCCGCCTCGCAAGGGCGGCTTTTTTGTGCAACACACACCGGCCTCTTCGCGGGCAAGCCCGGCTCCTACGGGGGTACGACGCTGCATCGGCTTGCATTGTGGGAGCAAGTCTTGCCCTAGAAAGGGCCCTTGCTCTCACCGGCGGACGACGCTGCAGTTGTGGGAGCAAGGCTTGCCTGCGAAGGGGCCGGTACTGACACCGTAGAAATCCATTACACACAAGGAAAGTCTGTAAGTGATCCCCGCAACGACACCACAGGGCGCAGCCGGCCTGGCCACCGACGTGGCAAACAGCGTTCGTTATCAGGGCCGCAAGGCCAGCCGCCAAGGCAGTGAACAGCGCCGCCAGGACATTCTCGATGCCGCCATGCGCATCGTTGTGCGCGATGGCGTTCGCGGCGTGCGCCACCGCGCCGTGGCCGCTGAGGCCAACGTGCCGCTGTCGGCGACCACCTATTACTTCAACGACATCGAAGACCTGCTCACCGACACCTTCGCCCAGTACGTAGAGCGCAGCGCCGCCTATCTGGCCCGCTTGTGGACCGACAACGAAGAGCTGTTGCGGCAGATGGCGGCCCGTGGCGAGCGCAGCGCCGAGGCTCGTTCGCGCCTGGCCGACGACATTGCCCGGACCACTGCCGACTATGTCCAGCACCAGTTGCGCACCCGCCGCGACTACCTGATGGCCGAACAGGCGTTTCGTCAGGAAGCCTTGCTGTCGGCGCGGCTGGCCGAGCTGGTGCGTGCGCATCAGGGAATCCTGCTGCAGGGCGCCTGCCAGTTGCTGCAAGTGCTGGGCGCCCGCGAGCCGCAAGAAGACGCCAAGGTGTTGACGGCGCTCATCGGTCGGATGGAGTATCAAGGCCTGCTGAACCCAGGTAACAGCGCCACGGACGCCGAGATGCTCGGTATCCTGACGCGCTATATGCATCGGGTCCTGGCCGCCGCCTGATCCGGCCGGCACCCACAGCAACACCGCCGCCCGAGCAGCGGACGGCTTCACCAGCGAGGGAAGGGGTTTTGGACGAGTACCAGCAGACCATACGCACGCTGTCCGACCGCATCGTCGCCGCGCAGACACCCATTCGGGTACTCGACGCCGTCAAGTGGGACGACAGCATCAAGCAGGCATTCCTCAAGGCCAAAGGCAAAGCCCTGCCAGAGGTTGACCGTGCCTGGTATCAGAATCGTCCGCTGGCGTTCGACTCCAGCGCGGTGAAGCTGGAATTCCAGAACATCGAGCGAGACATCACTCGGCGCCTGGGCCAGTTCAGCCCGGTCGGGCAGATCATGCGGCGCATGTGCAAGGAATACCGCATGGTGGTGCGCATGCTCGAAGCACGCGGTACCGAAGACTTCGGTCTGATCTCTCAGGAGCTCTACGGCGCGGCATCGGATGCCTTCCACGCTGGCGATCCGACCCTGGCCGACCTTGGCCTGATGCTCTCAGACTACCTCAACAACATCGCCGGGCGTGGCGACCTCAAGGATGAAGCCAAGACCTTGACCGCCAAGGACGCCGTGGCGCTGCTGCAAACCCGCCTCAACCGCGTGTTCGGCGAGGCCGAAAGCACCATCCGCGTGTTCGAGTCCGACGGTATCGTCGCCGACGCCGCTGCCGGCGCCGATTACATCAAGGTGCGCAGCGACGCCCTGTTCAACGAACGTGACGTGCGCGCCCTGGAAGTGCACGAGGGCCTGGTGCATGTCGGCACCACCCTCAACGGGCAGAATCAGCCCATCTGCACCTTCCTGTCCAAGGGCCCGCCCTCGTCGACGGTGACCCAGGAAGGCCTGGCCATCCTTATGGAAATCATCACCTTCGCCTCCTATCCGTCGCGGCTGCGCAAGCTGACCAACCGTACGCGGGCGATCCACATGGTCGAGGAGGGGGCGGATTTTCTCCAGGTGTTCGAGTTCTTCCGCGAGCAGGGTTTCGAGATGGCTGAGAGCTACGGCAACGCCAGCCGGGTGTTCCGCGGTTCGACGCCGACCGGCCTGCCGTTCACCAAGGACCTGTCGTATCTCAAGGGCTTCATCATGGTCTACAACTACATCCAGCTGGCCGTGCGCAAAGGCAAGCTGGAGCAGGTGCCGCTGCTGTTCTGCGGCAAGACCACCCTCGAGGACATGCGCACCCTGCGCCAGTTGGTGGACGAAGGCCTGGTGGTGCCGCCCAAGTACCTGCCCGATCAGTTTCGCGACATGAACGCGCTGTCGGCCTGGATGTGCTTTTCCAACTTCCTCAATCACTTGAGCCTGGATCGTATTGAAGCGGATTACTCGAACATTCTCTGATGTTGCGCGCCTCGGCCTGCTGATCGTGCTGCTCGGCCTCGCGGGTTGCAGTCAACTGCTGTTCTATCCCGAGCGGGGCCAGCCGTTCACGCCTGCCGTCGCTCACCTGCAATACCGGGATCTGACGCTGCAAGCCAAGGACGGCACGCGCCTCAACGCCTGGTGGTTGCCGGCCAAGGCCGGGGTGGCGGTCAAGGGCACGGTGCTGTTCCTGCACGGCAACGGCGGCAATATGGCCACGCAGCTCGGTGGCAGTTGGTGGCTACCGGAGCAGGGCTATCAGGTGTTGATGATCGACTACCGCGGCTATGGCCTCTCGACCGGCAAGCCCAGGTTGCCAGCGGTGTACGAGGATATCGACGCGGCGCTGGGCTGGCTCGATCAGGCGCCCGAGGCGCAGAGCGTGCCACGCGTGTTGCTGGCCCAGAGCCTCGGTGGTGCCATGGCCATTCACTATCTGGGCGAGCATCCCGAGCGTTTGCGCACCTTCAAGGCGCTGGTGTTCGACGGGGTACCGGCCAGTTACCGGGACATCGGCCAATACGCGTTGAGTGAGTCGTGGCTGACCTGGCCATTGCAGGTGCCGTTGTCCTGGTTGGTGCCCGACGGCGACAGCGCGATACGCTCGGTGATGCGTCTCAAGGGCGTGCCGCAGCTGTACTTTCACAGCGTCGACGACACGGTGGTGCCGGTGCGCAACGCTATCGCCCTGTACCGCATTGCACCGCCGCCGCGGGTGCTGCAATTGACCCGCGGGCCCCACGTGCAGACTTTCGCCGATCCGACCTGGCGCACGGTGATGTTGAGTTTTCTGGACGATCCGCACCGTTTCAGCGGCCTGCGCCGCCTGGCGCAAATTCCTGACGATGGCGGGAGCAGCGGCCACTGAGCGCGGCGGCTGCACAAGCGAAGAAAGGCCGCACATCAACGATGTGCGGCCGGGTTACACGCCCAATCAAGGGCGCGAGGAAGGCCCGGGTTGCGGTTCCAGCAGCGCGTGAGTCAGGTCCAGGCGCGCCTGGGCCACGCGTCTGGCCAGCGCCTCATAGGCCGCCCGGTACTGGTTGCTGTTAAGGCTGACTACCGGCGGCAACGGATCGAGCCGGCTCAGTTGCCCGCTGCCGATCAGCACCTGACGCAAGTGCTCGCGCTCCACCTCGCTCAACTGCGGCGGTAGCTCGTCATCGCCGCTCGCTGCATCCAGATACTCACCGATGCGGTCGCGCCACTGGTTAATGGCCTCGATCTGTGTGGCATGGGCCGAGTCGAGGAAGCGCTGCCAGTAAGGTTGTTCGAACAGGTAGTGGGGCAGCAGCTCGGCCTGTGGCGCCAGCACCGCCGAGTAGGCGGCGTCGAGCATTTCCGGGGTTACCCAGCGGGTGTAGCTGGTAAACATCTGGCTGGCAGGCTGATCCCGAAGCCCCAGGCGCGTGGCCAGGGCGATGCGGAAATACAGTTCGATCTCGCTGTAGTCGATCTGATGCCCCGCCCGGCGCCAGCCGTCGATGTTGGCGGTGACATGTTCCTTGAGACGGTGCACCCGCCAGTGACTGGTGGCCATGGCGATGAGCTCGCCGGCTGCGTTCGCATCATCGGCCTTGGCCAGCGCCAGATCGGCGTGCAGCAGGTTTTCCATTTGCGAGAACACCACGGCATCGCGGTCCACGCAACTGACCGCCTGTCGAGCCTGCTCCTGCAGTGCCTGGCGCAACTCGGGATTGAAGGCTCCACGAATCAGCGCCTGAATCCGCGCGCGCATGTTCGCCCCGGGCTGTTGCGCGGGTTGCGAGACATCGATGCGCAGCAGCAGGGCGAAGAACTCGGCGATCGACGACTCGCCTGGGTTCAGCAGCAGGGTGGCCTGGGAACGGTCGCCGCTGGACATGCCCTCGAACAGCCCTGGCGCGTCGCGCAGGGCGCGCTGGTCGCGTACCTGCGGACCGTCTTCGCCCGAGGAGCCTTGGGAATCGGAATCGTAGTCGGTGGACCTATCGGAATCGTCGTTGCCTGCGGCGATCATTTCCGCCTCGAAGCGTACGCGTTGCGTTTCCTCCAGGGCCGCACTCGACATGCGCAGCCCGCGGGTCCGCCCAGCGCCCTCAGGCACGCTGGCGATAGCGAGATGGCGCAGGTCGGCGTCGCGGATCAGCGGCAACTGTTCGAGCCCTTGCGGCCATGTATCGATCGCCCCTTGCAGATATGACAGGTCGACCTCCTCGAGAGACCGCAGGCTCGACAGATTCGGCATTTGCCCCAGGGGGTTGCGGGACAGATCGAGGCTGCGCAGTTGCTGCAGGGTGCCGAGGTCGATGACGTCGGCATCGCTGAGCGTGATGGCATTGTCGCTCAGGTTGAGCGTCATCAAGTCCGTCAACCTGCCCAATGCCGCAAACACGCCGGTGCCGAAGGTCGCGTTCGAATTCTGCAGGGTGAGGGTCTGCAGCGAGCCGCTGGCGGTCAGACGGGTCATGTCATGAGCCGTCCACTCCATCTGCGCGCTGTCCATGTCGTTGAGGATCAGCGTCTGCAGGTTTGCCAGCGAGCCTACCCCTGACAGCGCGGACGGTGTCAGCTCGGTGCGAGACAGATTGAGCAAGCGTAGCTGGCGTAAACTCGACAGCGCGTCGGGCAGCTCGGTCAGGGGCATATTGATCAGCTCCAGGCGCTGCAGATTAGGCAAATGCTCCAGCAGCGTCGGCAGGCCTTGAAGCTGCCGGATATCCATGATGCGCAACGACTGGACCGCTGGCAGCATCACGGGCAGGGGCGGGACCTCGCCAATCAAGTGGTTGTCCAGTTGCAGGCTTTGTTCCTGTTGCACGAGCTGGCCTTCCCAGCCGCGAATCAACTGGTGGGCCGCGTGAGTGCGGAGCGCTTGCACGGTAGCGTCGGTGGTGCTGGCGACCCAGGCGCCCAGCGCAATGTCGAGCTGATGGCGCTGCTGTTCCAGTTCGCTGATATGCGCGGTGATCGGCTCGTTGCGGTCCAGCAGGTGGTTGAGGTAACGCTCGGTAGTCATGAAGGGTACGACCATGCGGGTCTGGGTAATCAAGCGTTCCAGACGTCTTGGGGCCGGTTCGCGCAGAAACAGGTCATCTTCGCCCTCCGCCGGGGTACGGCGTAGCGCTTCTGCCGCCGGGGGTGTCAACCAGCTGCGTTGCACCGGCAGGCCGAGCAGCAAGCGAGCTCGGATCGGCCTTGCCAGCGCCATTTCGCGCAGGAGCTGGTAGAGGCGCTCGGGTTCACTGAGGCCCACGCCCAGCAAGGCGCGCTGGCGCGGGGTGAACGCATAGAGCAGCGCACGATAGAAACCGTATTCGGTCATGTCCTGGGCCAGTACCACTTGGGTCGAGGTGTGGGTGCTCCAGCCCTCTTCGTCGTCCAGATACACCGAGGTGGTCTCGACGTCGGTCTCGCCCAGTTCCGCCAATGGCGTGCCGAAGCGATCGCCACGGCGCAGCAGCAGGGCGGTACCGCTCTGCCAGCCGTCGCAGTATTCGAGCAGGCGCACGGCCAGGATCAGGGTGTCTTCATTGATCGAGGCGGGCGCGGTGAAGCCTTCCAGTGCGCGAGTCAGTCGGGCGTCGTGTTCCAGCATCTGAGCTTGCTGGGCGGCGTCCAGTGGCAAGGCCATGCCTTGACTCTCCAGCGCGGCGCGCACCCCATCGCGGCTGAAGTCCAGCATGCGCTGGGCAACGCTGACAGGCATATGCGGGTAGCGCCGATGCAGTTCCAGAACGGCATGATCGGTGTTCAGCTGCGAGAGTTCGAAGCGGTGGGTGACAATGGCCCGGCTAAGCCGCGGGAACCACTGCAGATAGAGGTCCAGGGGCGGCGGGCTACAGGTGTCGTCGCACGGCGGCGGGGTGGTCTCGCCGCTGCGGGTCACGCGCCGCGGCCGGGGTTGCTGGCCGTTGCGCAGGGCCACAGCGGCATAGAAGGCCTGCAGCTGCGGGACCTGGTAGTCCTCGGGCACCGGCATGCCCTTGGCGATCAGCGCCATGATTGCGCTGACGTCATCCTGCAGGCGGGCACGCTGCAGCACATAAAGCAGCAGGTTCGGCACCGGTTGGTCCAGCTGATAGACAAGGCGCAGCTCGGCATTGCTGACGCCACTCACGCGACCCAGCTCCAGCAGGCGTTCGTCGCTGAAGTTCGCGCTCAGCGGCCCGAGGCGACGCAGCAGGGCCACGCGGTCCCAGTGCTGCGGTTGCTCCAGACTGTGGTGCCACGCGCCGGCGGCGTTATGGCGCAATTCCGGCAGGTAGACATTCGAGGCGCCGGGATGAAGCAGGCGCCAATCGCCCTTGCTGGTCTTTTCGACCCGGTAGAACGCTTGATTGATGGCGATGGCCTGATGCTCGCCCACGGTATAGACCCCTTGCTCGTCCGGCTGGCCGGTCGGGCTGTTGGCGCTATCGAGACGGTATTCGCTGAGGTCCGGCAACCAGCGCCGGTAGCTGCCCGCGTCTTGCAGCTTTACCGCTCTGAAGGGCGCGAGCCAATCTGAAGGAGCACGTCCTTCATGCTCTTCGCCGGGGCTGATAGCGGCCCCAGCGCCCAGCAGCAAGTGCTCCTGCAGCAGGTCGCCATACTGGGGATTTGCATCCTCCAGCGCCTTGGCGGAGGAGGTATCGAGCGCAATCAGATAGCGCGCATCGGCGAGCAGCCGGGCGACCATCCGGGCGTGGGCGTAAGTACGCAGGCCCTGCTCCAGTGGCACAGTGGCCATGGGCAGATCGAGCACCGCCTGCCGCCCCGAGCAGCTGGCCTGCAGTCGTTGCCGGTGTGCCAATGGCATGAAGCGGCTGAAGTACTGTTGGAACTCGGCCTCCAGCAGGTCGCGGCGCAGGCCGGTGAAGCAGTGCTTGCGGGTCGGATACTGTTTCAATGGATGCCGGGGATGGCCCGGGACGAAGGCCACGCAGGGGGTGTCGTCGTCATCCGGGCCGAACAGGATGATGTCGCTCAGCACGATGTCGCCGTGCAGTTGCAGTGCCGAACAGACCGCGACCCCGGCGTTGATGTACGGGCCTTGGTCCTTGAATTCCGGCGAGCCGCTGTGGAAGGCACCGATGATCCATTCCATCAGGACCTTGCCTTCCTTGCCCAGGGTGCCTTTGAGCGTCGCCCGGCTGAACTCCTCGCGCAAGGTGGCCAGATAGGCCTCTTGCTGGGTGGTGCGCAGGGCCGAGCTGGCCAGCGCTTGGGTCAGTTCGTCGATGTAGCCGGCGTCTGCCGCTGGTTGCAGAGCGAGGAGCGCCTGCGGCGTGATGGTCGCCGCATCGTTCTGGGTAAGGTCGGCGCGGTGGTGATGATAAAGGCTGGGCAGGGCGGCGAACGCCTGGGTGGCTTCGCGCCGGGCCTCGCGGCCACTGCGCTGGTGGTCCAACAGGCGGCGACGTTCCTGAGGTGCCGCGTTGCGCAGCCAGGTCGGCTCGTCGGAGGATTCGAGGGGGGACACGAGGGTGTCGTATTGGCGGGTCGGCGATGTGCTTTTGCTGTCGGTCATGGCGCTCTCTTCCACTGGGATCGAAGGCGCTATTGATCCACCGACCGAGCAGGGCCGGGCGGTACATGCCTGCTACCGGGTCGAGCAGTGGTGGTGCTAGTGAGCAGGCATAAAAATCCCGCCAGGGCGGCGGGATTCTTTCAACGTTCAGCGGCGCGCTGTCACTGCACCGAAGAGCGTGGGGCAACCGGCTGGTTGTCGTTGGAAATGGTCACTTCCACCCGACGGTTCATGGCGCGGCCCGAGGCGCTGTTGTTGTCAGCGACCGGGTATTCCTTGCCATAGCCCTGGGAGACCACGCGGGATGGATCAACGCCCATCTTCACCAGCGCCAGGCGTACGGAACCGGCGCGACGCTCGGACAGGCTCTGGTTGTAGGAGGCGGCACCGGTGCTGTCGGTGTAACCCTCGACTATCACTTTGCGATCCGGGTTTTCCTGCAGGAACTGAGCAAGCTTGTTGACGTTGACCAGGCCCGTCGACTTCAGGTCAGCCTTGTTGACGTCGAACAGCACGTCGCCGAAGGTCACCAGGGTGCCGCGGTCGGTCTGCTTGGCGTTCAGGCTTTGCTGCAGCTTCTTGATCTGCGCATCGCGGTTGTCCAGTTGCGCCTGGGCACGCTTGGCGGCGGAGTTTTTCAGCTCCTCTTCAGCCGAGCGCAGGGCGATGGTTTCTTTCGCCACTTCTACGCGCTGGTTGGCGAGGTAGGAGATCTGGGTGACTTTCTTCTCGTCATCCTTGTTGCGATAGGCCTGGTCGGCCTTGTCCAGCCATTCCGAGGCGTCCTTGGTTTCCAGGGCGGCGAGGGTGGTGGATTTCGGATTGCTTTGCAGTCCGGAGAAGTTGGTGCGGGCTTGTTCGAGTTGGGCGTTGGGTTGCGTGGAGCAGGCGGCCAGGCCGACGCTCAGGGCCAGCAGGGCAGGGATCATCAATTGCTTGCGCATAGCGGTAGTCCTTTTATCAATTCTCGATGCGATGTCGAATCAGTGCAGCGCTTACTGAGCGGGCTGCTGGAGGTTGTACTGACCTTCCTTGCGGATGTCCTGCACGCCCTGATTGGCATCCTGAACGGCTTTCTGGGCTTTCACGGCCTGGGCCTTGCGCTCGGCGACGCGGGCATCCCACTCGGCCTGTTCGGCGTAAACCTTGGCCTGTTCGTAGTTTTCATCGTGCATGGCCAGCTCGGCCTGCTTGAACTTGTCCTGAGCGGACTTGGTTTCCACGGCGGCGTATTCGGTGCCGCCAGCGCTGACCGCGCTATTGACCGCCGATTGTGCCAGGGCGTATTGCTCGGTCGGCGGGTTGCCGGCGCAACCGGCCAGGATGAGGCTCGAACCCAGCGCCAGGGCAGCCAGCTTGAGCCCGCGCAGTTGAGGAAAAGCAGTGAGGGCAGGACGGGTCTTCATAATTTTCAACTCCATTGGAAAACTCCCAAAACAACGAATATCCATGACAGCGGCGGGCTTGCTGCGCCTGTTGTGGGCGTCATGCCAAGATGCCTTTTTCTGTAATGGCTAAACTTTGGGACTCAAGGGATTTTTGAATAGTTCAGAAAAATTCCCGATCGGAAGTTTTTCTGGCGCTGATTGGCTGACGCAAATCGACAGCGGCGAGCAGGCTTGGCTGCTCGCCTCAGATGCAGTCCAGACGGGTCAGTCCGGGGAAGTGAGATCCTGCAGGCGCTGACGTGACAGCGCGAGAAATCGCGGCGTGGCGCCCACATCTTCGTACATCGGATCGCCTTCCTCGTCGGTGGCGATCACCTTGGTGCCCTTGACGTACGGGAAGCTGGCTTCCAGCTCCTCCAAGGCTGCACCGATCAACTCGCCGAGCAGCTCTTCCGGATGGTGCTTGGGGTACATCTCGGTCAGCGCGGCCAGGCGGGCGGCCGACTCGACGTCCAGATGAATGTTGTAGCCGGTGTCGGTCAGGCGGCCTTTGGCACTTGCTTCCCAGTGTTGCGCGAGCTCGCGAATCTTCATATGGACCTCATCAGGCGGCGGGTTCCCCATCCGGTTCGATGCACTATTGTAAGAATGCATGACGATGGGCACTCTAGGGTTTAGAGCGGCGCGCGGCCTGATTGTTCACCGTCCGCCAGCGCGCGGCCTGCTCTTTAGCCGTGAATCAGTTCCTGTAGCCCCGACAACAATGCCAAGACACGGAGAGTACGGATGACCGATATCGATGCGCGCTTGCGCGAGGACGTGCACCTGCTCGGCGAACTGCTGGGCAATACCGTACGCGAGCAATATGGCGACGAGTTTCTGCAGAAGATCGAGCGCATACGCCACGGCGCCAAGGCCGATCGCCGGGCGACCGGTGACGATGGCGCCGAGCAGTTGAGCTCCAGCCTCAAGGACCTCGGCGAGGAGGAACTGCTGCCCGTGGCGCGCGCGTTCAACCAGTTCCTTAACCTGGCAAACATTGCCGAGCAGTATCAGCTTATCCATCGCCGGGACGCCGATCAGCCGGCGCCCTTCGAATCGCGGGTACTGCCGGAATTGCTCGAACGCCTCAAGGCCAGTGGCCATAGCGCCGATTCTCTCGCCCGACAGCTGGGCAAGCTGGAAATCGAGCTGGTACTTACCGCCCATCCCACCGAAGTGGCACGCCGCACGCTGATCCAGAAGTACGACGCCATCGCCGCGCAACTGGCGGCCCAGGATCACCGTGACCTGATTCCGGCCGAGCGCGAGCTGATCAAGCAGCGCCTGCAACGCCTGATCGCCGAGGCCTGGCACACCGAAGAAATCCGCCGCACCCGGCCCACCCCCGTGGATGAGGCCAAATGGGGCTTTGCGGTGATCGAACATTCGCTCTGGCACGCCATTCCCAGCTACTTGCGCAAAGCCGACCACGATCTGCATGCCGCCACGGGCCTGCGCTTGCCGCTGGAGGCGGCGCCGGTGCGCTTTGCTTCGTGGATGGGCGGCGACCGCGATGGCAACCCCAACGTTACGGCGGCGGTGACCCGCGAAGTCTTGCTGCTGGCGCGCTGGATGGCTGCCGATCTGTTTTTGCGCGACGTCGACCAACTGGCCGCCGAGCTGTCAATGCAGCAGGCCAGCCCGGCGTTGCGCGCGGCGGTCGGCGAAACCGCCGAGCCCTACCGGGCCGTGCTCAAGCAGCTGCGTGAGCGCCTGCGGGCTACGCGCAACTGGGCCCACGCTTCGCTGGTGCAGACCCAGCCGGCGAGTGATGAGGTGCTGGACAACAATCGCCAACTGCTCGAACCGCTGCAATTATGTTTCCAGTCGTTGCATGACTGCGGCATGGGCGTGATCGCCGATGGCCCGCTGCTCGACTGTCTGCGCCGGGCGGTGACCTTCGGGCTGTTCCTGGTGCGTCTGGATGTGCGTCAGGACTCCTCTCGGCATACCGCCGCCATGAGCGAAATCACCGATTACCTGGGGCTCGGTCGCTATGCCGAATGGGACGAAGCGGCCCGTGTCGCGTTTTTGCTGCGTGAGCTGGCCAGTCGGCGACCGTTGTTGCCGGGGCACTTCAAGCCCAGCGCGGAAACCGCCGAAGTTCTTGCCACCTGTCGTGAAGTGGCGGCGGCGCCTGCGGCTTCGCTGGGCTCCTATGTGATCTCCATGGCCGGCGCGGCCTCCGACGTGCTGGCCGTGCAACTGTTGCTCAAGGAAGCCGGGATATTGCGGCCCATGCGCGTGGTGCCGTTGTTCGAAACCCTCGCTGATCTGGATAACGCCGGCCCGGTGATCGAGCGACTGCTGCTCTTGCCCGGCTACCGCAGCCGCCTGCATGGCCCGCAGGAAGTGATGATCGGCTATTCCGATTCGGCCAAGGATGCCGGCACCACGGCGGCGGCCTGGGCTCAGTACCGGGCGCAGGAAAAACTCGTGCAGATCTGTCAGGAGCAACAGGTCGAGCTGCTGTTGTTTCACGGACGCGGTGGCACGGTGGGGCGCGGTGGAGGGCCGGCGCACGCTGCCATCCTCTCGCAACCACCGGGGTCGGTGTCCGGGCGTTTCCGCACCACCGAGCAGGGGGAAATGATTCGTTTCAAATTTGGTCTGCCGGCCATCGCCGAGCAAAACCTCAATCTCTACCTGGCAGCGGTGCTGGAGGCGACCCTGTTGCCGCCGCCGATGCCGGAGCCGGCCTGGCGCACGGTGATGGACCAGATGGCGGCCGACGGGGTCAAGGCTTACCGCGCTGTGGTGCGCGAGAACCCGCAATTCGTCGAGTACTTCCGCCAGTCGACCCCGGAGCAGGAACTCGGGCGCCTGCCGCTGGGCAGCCGTCCGGCCAAGCGGCGCCAGGGCGGTATCGAAAGCCTGCGGGCCATCCCGTGGATTTTCGGCTGGACCCAGACGCGCCTGATGCTGCCCGCCTGGCTGGGCTGGGAGGCCGCGCTGGAGAACGCGTTGGCCCGGGGCGAGGGCGAACGCCTGGCGCAGATGCGCGAGCAGTGGCCGTTCTTCCGCACCCGCATCGACATGCTCGAAATGGTCCTGGCCAAGGCCGACATGGACATTGCCCGGCTCTACGACGAGCGACTGGTGAGTGCCGAGCTGCAACCGCTGGGTGCGCAGTTGCGCGACCTATTGTCGCAGTGCTGCGCCGTGGTGCTGGGCCTGACCGGGCAGTCCGAGCTGCTCGCCCACAGCCCTGAAACCCTTGAATTCATCAGCCTGCGCAACACCTACCTGGACCCGCTGCACCAGTTGCAGGCCGAGCTCCTGGCCCGCTCCCGCGAGCGCGAGGCGGCCCTCGACAGCCCTCTGGAACAGGCGCTGCTGGTCACCGTGGCGGGCATCGCCGCAGGCTTGCGCAACACCGGTTGAGGACCGCGGCGCTGGGGTCGGTGGGAAAGGGGAGCGTCAGCGTCGAGGATCGACGCTGCGGCCACTGATTCGGCGGGCGGTGCACCCACGGGTTGCACCTTTTGCCGGGGGCGGGTGCCTGCGACTTTCGGTGGCTTGTGTGGGCTCTGCACGCTGTGTATCTTGATCAGCCTTTTGGCCCTTTTTGTGGCCATGACCGATTTTTGGATAACCCTCAGGCAGTTAGCGTTGTTGGGGGCAAGTTTGACGGTTTTCATATAAAAATTTTGAGGAGCATATCAATGCGCGTGATTCTGCTGGGAGCTCCCGGGGCCGGCAAAGGTACTCAGGCAAAGTTCATCACCGAGAAATTCGGTATTCCCCAGATCTCCACCGGCGACATGCTGCGCGCAGCCGTCAAGGCCGGCACCGAGTTGGGCATCAAGGCCAAGAGCGTGATGGACAGCGGTGGCCTGGTCTCCGACGACCTGATCATCGCACTGGTCCAGGAGCGTATCGCTCAGGCTGACTGCGCCAAGGGCTTCCTGTTCGACGGTTTTCCGCGCACCATTCCTCAGGCCGATGCCTTGGTCAATGCGGGCGTGACCCTGGATTACGTGGTCGAGATCGCCGTCGACGACGAGGCGATCGTTCAGCGTATCGCCGGTCGTCGAGTGCACGAGGCGTCGGGCCGTGTCTATCACGTGGTCTACAACCCGCCGAAGGTCGACGGCAAGGACGACGCCACTGGCGACGAACTGGTCCAGCGCAAGGACGATACCGAAGAGACCGTGCGTCACCGGCTGTCGGTCTACCATTCGCAGACCGAGCCGTTGATCAAGTTCTACCAGGACCTGTCCGCCGAGAAGGGCAAGCCCAAGTTCACCCACATCGAAGGTGTGGGCTCGGTCGACGACATCACCGCCAAGGTGCTGGCCGCGCTGAGCTGATTGCACGGTTGTATCGACAACGGCCCGCTTGCGGGCCGTTTCGCGTTTATAATGCCGCTCCTTTTTTCTCGCCCTGTATAGAGATTGCCGATGACCACCTTGTTGGCCCTGGATACCGCCACCGAAGCCTGTTCCGTCGCCGTGTTGCATGACGGCAAGGTGCTGAGCCACTACGAAGTGATCCCGCGCCTGCATGCCCAGAAGCTGCTGCCGATGATCAAACAGATCATGGCCGATGTCGGCGCGCCGCTGTCGGCCATCGACGCCATCGCCTTCGGTCGCGGGCCCGGGGCCTTTACCGGGGTGCGCATCGCTATCGGCGTGGTTCAGGGCCTGGCGTTCGGGCTTGATCGTCCGGTGCTGCCGGTGTCCAACCTGGCCGTGCTGGCCCAGGGCGCCTATCGGCAGCAAGGCGCTGCCCAGGTTGCCGCCGCTATCGATGCGCGCATGGATGAGGTGTATTGGGGGTGCTACGCGGCAGTCGAGGGCGAGATGCGTTTGCGCGGCGACGAAGCGGTGCTGGCGCCCGAGCGGGTGGCATTGCCTGATGCGGCTGGCGGCCAGTGGTTCGGCGCGGGGACTGGCTGGGGCTATGCCGAGCGCCTGGCGGTCAAGCCGGACGCGTTCGATGCCAGTGCCTTGCCCCATGCGCAGGATTTGCTGACGCTGGCGCGCTTCGCCTGGGCACGCGGTGAGGCGGTGCCGGCGGATCTCGCTCAGCCTGTATATCTGCGTGACAAGGTGGCGACCCCTAAAGCGCGCTGAATCTGTTGGGATTTGGGCGACCCCTTCGCGGGCAAGCCTTGCTCCCACAGGTGTGCGCCTGTGGAAGCCAGGTATGTTCGCGAAGGACGCAGTTTCTATATCGCAAAAAGCGCAATCCTTGGCTGATTCAGGTATTTCATCGGCTCGATGTGACTTCTGGCAAACCATTTGCGATAACTGTGGTCTAGTTATCACCTGGACGATTGCACCGCTGTTGGGGTGCCGTTAAATTGCCAGCATTGTAGTCAAGTATCTGCACTGAGTCCGACCTATGCGCGTAGATGGCCTTTCCTCTCGTTCGTACCCTGTGAAGCGCAAGCCTCGCAAGGCGATCGCGCGCGTCGACGATAACGACGAAGGGATCGAAGGCGAAGCAGAGTTCATCGCTCAGGAAGCGCCTCGCAGCCGCAGCGCCAGCAGTACGCTGCCGGCACGCCAGCAAGACATGATCTTCCCGCGTTCCATGAGTACCCGCGTGGCACACGCCTTGACCAGCTACCTGACCACCTCGAGCTTCGTCGAGTGGGACATGGAAGTTCTGGGGCTCGACGTTCACATTTGAGCCTGCCGCCGCTTCCCTACTTTATCGGTTGCCCCTCCTGGAGTGAAAACGCCTGGCGCGACTACCTGTACCCGCCGGATGCCAAGGCCAGCGACTACCTGGGGCTGTATGCCCAGGTGTTCAACGCGGTCGAAGGCAACACCACCTTTTATGCCCGCCCCGCTGAATCCACCGTGGCCCGATGGGCGCAGTGCATGCCCAGGCATTTTCGCTTTACCGCCAAGTTTCCCCGGGATATCAGCCACGGCGGCGACTTGCGTGAGCAGGTGGTTGCTGCCGAGACCTTTGTGCAATTGCTCCGGCCACTGGGCGAGCGGGTAGCGCCCCTGTGGTTGCAGTTGCCGGCGACCTTTGGCCCTGATCAGCTCGGCGCCCTGGCGATGTTCCTCGATGAACTGCAACGGCCTGTGGCCGTCGAGGTGCGCCACCCGGCGTTCTTCGCCAAAGGTGATGAAGAGCGCTTGCTCAACCATCTGCTGGCCGACCGTGGCGTGGAGCGTATCTGCCTGGATCCGCGAGCCTTGTTCAGCTGTGAATCCCGCGACCCTGCGGTGCTCGATGCGCAATCGAAAAAGCCCCGCGTGCCGCCGCGCCCTGCGGCCTTCAGCCAGCACCCGCAGGTGCGCTTCATCGGTCACCCGCAACTTGAAGCCAACGAACGCTTCCTTACGCCTTGGGTAGAGAAGATCGCCGCGTGGATCGAAGAAGGGCGCGCGCCCTATATCTTTCTGCACACCTCGGACAATCTGCTGGCACCGGCATTGGCCCAGCGTTTTCACTCACGCCTGATGGAACGTTTGCCGGGCTTGCCGGCCTTATCTGTTATAGACAGAGCGCCGCCGGTCGAGCAGCTGGGGCTACTCTGATTTCGTTGTTTCCCGCCGCTGGAGTCACCATCATGGACGTTCGAACATTGAGGGCAGAAGCTTTCAAAGCGCTGCATGCGCGCGAGGGCGCCTTTGTGATTCCCAATCCCTGGGACGCCGGTTCAGCCAAGCTGCTGGCCAGTCTCGGCTTCGAAGCGCTGGCCACCACCAGCGCCGGTCTGGCGTACTCCAAGGGCCGTCCGGATGGCGAGGGGCGTTTGTCCCGGGAAGATACCTTGCTCAACGCCCTGTCGATCGTCGATGCCACCGCCTTGCCGGTGGCTGCCGACCTTGAGAACGGCTTCAGCGACGACCCCGAGGGCTGCGCCCGGATCATCACCGATGCGGCCGACGTCGGACTGGTTGGCGGCTCCATCGAGGATGCCACTGGGCGCGCCCAGGAGCCGATCTACTCCATGGGGTTGGCCGTCGAGCGCATCTCGGCGGCCGCAGCGGCGGCGCGCGCGTTGCCCTACGCCTTCACCCTGACCGCTCGGGCGGAGAACTTTCTGCACGGCCGTCAGCAACTGGACGACACCATCCGCCGCTTGCAGGCGTATGCCGAGGCGGGTGCTGATGTGCTGTATGCGCCGGGCCTGCGCACTCGCGAGCAGATCGTCGCGGTGGTCCAGGCGCTGGCGCCCAAGCCGGTCAACGTGCTGATGGGGCTGGGCGGTGTCGATTTCAGCGTGGCGCAGCTGGCGGACATGGGCGTCAAGCGTATCAGCGTCGGCTCCTCGCTGGCGCGCTGCGCTTACGGCGCTTTGTACAATGCCGCGCTGGAAATTCGCGAAGGGACTTTCAGCTATGCCGAGCAAGCGATGCCCTTCGATCAGCTCAACGGGCTGTTCAATCGCTGACGCATCGTGAAGGCGCTGCTGGTGGTGCTGCTGCTGGCCGCAGGCGCGGTGCTAACGTATTGGCGCGGTTGGGTCCAGCTGCCGCCGGCCTGGGACCCTTGGGCGCCGTTGGATGTCCGCGAAGCTCCGAACTGGCTCACCGGCTACAAACTCTCGAGGCTGCAGGGTGATCCGGCGCTGTGCGATCAGGCGCTGGCCACTTCGGGCTTGCGTTACGTCCGCCAGGCCGATTCCCCGACCACCGCCAAGTGCCCCTTGCAGAACGTGATCCGCGTGCGGGGAGGGGACGTGGCGCTGAGCAGCAGTTTCGTCGCCACTTGCCCGCTGGCGGTGGCACTAGCGCTGTTCGAGCGCCATCAGTTGCAGCCCGCAGCGCAGCGGATTTTCGCGCAGCCCGTCACCCAGATCGACCACTTGGGCAGCTATGCCTGCCGTAACGTCTACAGCCGCAGCAGCGGCCGCTTGAGCCAGCATGCCAGCGCCAATGCCTTGGATGTCGCGGGTTTTCGCCTGGCGGACGGTCGCCGGATAACGGTGCTGGCCGATTGGAATGGGGGAGGGGACAAGGCCTTGTTTTTGCGTCGAGTGAGCAGCGGCGCCTGTCGCAGCTTCAATACGGTGCTGGGGCCGGAATACAACGCCGCGCATCGCAATCACTTGCATCTCGACATGGGACGCTGGTCCGTTTGTCGCTGATTTTCAAGCGTTTGTGCTCGTCGCGAGGAAGTGTCAGGATTGTGTAATGTTTGTATCAAGCCGTTGCCTGAACCGCACTCGACACCCTTTTTTGTGTCAGATGGTGTGACGATCACCGCCAGGTGATGGTTGCCGACCAGCGTCGCTGGTCCGTGCTATTCAGCGGTCCAGGAGGCCGCCCATGTATCGACGAATGCTTTTGCTTGTAGTGCTGAGTGTGTTGACCAGTGCATGCGTACCCTATGAAGGAGGCAGCTACTACCAGACCGACGTATACAGCTCCAACCGCGCTTATTACGGCCCGGAATATTCCACCGGGTATTACTACAGCCGCCCTGCGCCGCGTTATTACGTGGTGCCCCAGCCGCGCTACTACGTACCCCCTCCCCACTACCGTCCCCCGCCCCCAGGTTGGGGCGGCAGGCCGGGACCCGGCCCGGGATGGGGTGGCGGTCACGGTCCTGGCCCCGGTGCGGGTTGGGGCGGTGGTCACGGTCCCGGCCCTGGTCCCGGTTGGGGCGGTGGGCCACGCCCGGGCGGCGGCGATCATCGCCCGCCTCCCGGCAATGGTGGCGGTCACGGCAACGACCATCGCGGGGGCGGCGGGCATGACCGCGGCGGTAACGGGCCTGGCCGCCGATAAGCCGCACGCTGCTTCATGTAGCGAGGGGGCTTGCCCCCGACAAGCTGGGCTGGCACAAATGTCAGGGGGCTGCATTTTTCGGGGGCAAGCCCCCTCGCTACGGGTTCAGCCACTTATCTCGGCCAGGTCCGCCAGCGGATGGCGGCCTTCCCAGACCTTGCTGAAGTGCGCATCCACCACCGCCTGGGGGATTGCGGCTGCGTCCGGCCAATGCCAGCGCGGAGCTTTATCCTTGTCGATCAGCTGCGCGCGCACGCCCTCGCTGAACTCCGGATGACGGCAGCAGTTCAGGCTCAGGGTGTATTCCATGCGCAATACCTGCGCCAATGACATGAAGCGCCCACGCTGGAATTGTTGCCAGATCAGGTGCACGGTAAGCGGGCACCCTTCAGCCATGGTCTTCGCCGCACGGGCGATCAGCGGGTCGCTGTCATCGCGCAATTGGCAAACGGCGCGCCACGCGCCCACCGGGTCGACCACATCCAGCGCCTGATCGATACGCTCGCGCCGAGCCAGCCACTGCCCGGCAGGGAGAGTCGCGGCGGCTTCGGTCTGCAATGCCTTGAGCAGGCTGTTGAGTTGGATGCCGGATTGTTCCTGCCAGTTGAGCTGCAACAGACCATCGATCAGCGCGTCGATCTGATCTTCACCGAAAAACCGATCGGCCAGACCCAGATCAAGGGCGTCACGGGCATTGATCTGGGCGCCGGTCATGGCCAGGAACAAGCCGAGCTTGCCCGGCAACCGCGACAGGAACCAGGTGGCGCCGACATCCGGGTACAAGCCGATGGTCACTTCCGGCATCGCCAGGCGGCTGCTGGGGGTGACGATGCGTATGTTGCTGCCTTGCAGTAACCCCATGCCGCCGCCTAGCACATAGCCATGGCCCCAGCACAGCAACGGCTTGGGATAGGTGTGCAGTTGGTAATTCAGTGCGTATTCGGCGCTAAAGAACTGCGCCGCCAGCGTTGGCACTTCCCCGGGATGGGAGCGGCAGGCCTCGACCAGGCTGCGCACTTCGCCGCCGGCGCAGAAGGCCTTGGCGCCGTTGCCGCGCAGCAGCACGCAGTCGATATTGGTGTCATCGGCCCAGTCCTTGAGGCGGGCAGCCAAGGCCTGGATCATCGGCAGCGACAGGGCGTTGAGGGACTTTTCCGCATCCAGGGTAGCGACGCCGATGCGGGTGCCGTCGACGCCCGTCAATTCTTCGAAGTGCAAGTTCATCGTGACCTCTCTTGTGGGGCAGCACCTGATTATGGCTCTTGTGGTGCGACCTGCCGACTATCGCTCAGATCGATTGACAATGGTGATGGTCTTTCCTAGTGTCCGCCCACAGTTTTTTCGGGTGAGCCCATGACGACCAACGATGACCGCATCAAACTCGAGCCCAGTTGGAAGCACGCGCTGCGTGCAGAGTTCGATCAGCCCTACATGGCCCAACTGCGTGAGTTTTTGCGTGCAGAGCATGCTGCGGGCAAGGAGATCTATCCGCCGGGGCCTTTGATCTTCAATGCGCTGAACCTGACCCCGCTGGATCAGGTCAAGGTAGTGATTCTCGGCCAGGACCCGTATCACGGCCCGGGCCAGGCCCATGGCTTGTGTTTTTCGGTGCAGCCGGGCATTCCCGCGCCGCCGTCGCTGCTCAATATCTATAAAGAGCTCAAGCGCGACCTCAACATCGATATTCCCAGCCACGGCTGCCTGCAGCACTGGGCCGAGCAGGGCGTGCTGCTGCTCAACACGACGCTGACGGTGGAGCGCGCCAATGCCGCGTCCCATGCCAATCGTGGCTGGCAGCACTTTACCGATCGGATCATTCAGGTGGTCAGCGAGCAGCAGCCCAACTCGGTATTTCTGCTGTGGGGCGCTCACGCCCAGAGCAAGGCCAAGTTGATCGATGGCACCAAGCATCTGGTGCTCAAATCCGTGCATCCGTCGCCACTGTCCGCCTATCGCGGGTTTATCGGCAATGGCCATTTCAGCCGGACCAACAAGTTTCTCGAGCAGCATGGGCTGGCGCCGATCGACTGGCGGCTGGCGGCGGTTTGATCGACCTGGCGCACCTCGGCCTGTAGCGAGGGGGCTTGCCCCCGATGGCGATTGCACAGGCACAACGATGTGGCTGGAAAATCTTTCGGGGGCAAGCCCCCTCGCTACAGGTCAATGCGCCGTACAGGCTGAAAGGTTGCTGAAAGGTTGGCGAATTAGCATCCCTTCACGGCGGGTACCGACCCGCCCGAATACGATTCGCCATGATGCGACTCGATAACAAGAACAATAAGGAGACTCCCCATGAACCTGTCCCTGCGCCCGCTCGCCCTGGCTGCCGGTTGTCTGATGTTGTCCGGCTCGCTGTTCGCCGCCGAACCCAAACGCCCCGAATGCATCGCCCCGGCTTCCCCGGGTGGCGGTTTCGACCTGACCTGCAAGCTGGTCCAGAGCGCCATGGTCAACGAAAAGATCCTCACCAGCCCGATGCGCGTCACCTACATGCCGGGCGGTGTCGGCGCGGTGGCCTACAACGCGGTGGTCGCCCAGCGGCCAGCCGATGCCGGCACGCTGATCGCCTGGTCCAGCGGTTCGCTGCTCAACCTGGCGCAGGGCAAGTTCGGTCGTTTCGATGAAAACGCCGTACGCTGGCTGGCAGCGGTGGGTACCAGCTACGGCGCCATCGCAGTCAAGAGCGACTCGCCCTACAAGACCCTCGATGACCTGGTCAAAGCCCTTAAGGCCGATCCCAGCAAAGTGGTGATCGGCTCCGGTGGTACCGTTGGCAGTCAGGACTGGATGCAGACCGCGCTGATCGCCAAGGCGGCGGGCATCAACCCGCGCGACCTGCGCTATGTGGCGCTCGAGGGCGGCGGCGAAATCGCCACGGCCTTGCTCGGCGGCCACATCCAGGTCGGCAGCACCGATATCTCCGACTCGATGCCGCATATCCAGAGCGGCGACATGCGCCTGCTGGCGGTGTTCTCCGACAAGCGCCTGGACGAGCCGGAAATGAAAGACATCCCCACCGCCCGCGAGCAGGGCTACGACATCGTCTGGCCGGTGGTGCGCGGCTTCTACGTCGGCCCCAAGGTCACCGACGAGCAGTACGCCTGGTGGAAAGAGGCCTTCGACAAGCTGCTGGTGTCCGAAGACTTCGCCAAACTGCGCGACCAGCGCGAACTCTTCCCCTTCGCCATGACCGGCGCCGAGCTGGACACCTACGTGAAGAAACAGGTGGCCGACTACAAGGTGCTGGCCAAGGAATTCGGCCTGATTCAATGACCCGACGCTGAGCGCCTCGGCGCTCGGAGCCTTTCCTTGCGCCGTCGGTCGGCGCTGCGGAGGATTGCCCATGCTCGTCTTTCAACGCCTGTTCGCCTTGGCGATGCTGCTGGTGTGCCTGGTTCTGGCCATCATGGCCTGGCCCTACCAGGCCGCCTTTTCCTACGAACCGGTCGGCCCTCGCGCCTACCCGCTGCTGATGCTGGCGCTGCTCGGGGTGTCGTTCCTGTACATGCTCATCCGGCCCACGGCCATCGTCCACAGCGAGGACGAACCACAACTGGATCGTCCGACGCTGAACAAGATCGTCATCTGCACACTGTTGCTGTTGGTCTTTGCCGGCCTGTTCGAACCGCTGGGGTTCGTCCTCAGCGCCATTCTCATAGGCATTCCCATGGCCCGTCTGTATGGCGGCCGCTGGCTGCCCAGCGTGGTGATCATCACGCTGATGAGCATCGGCCTGTACTGGCTGTTCGATCGGGTAATGGATGTACCGCTGCCCCTGGGCTTGCTTGATTTTCTGGAGATCTGACCATGGATACGCTGGGTTATCTGGGGCAAGGCTTCGGCGTTGCTTTGAGTCCTTACAACCTGGTCACGGCGCTGTCCGGCACCTTGATCGGTACCGTGGTCGGTCTGCTGCCGGGGCTGGGCCCGATCAATGGCGTGGCGCTGCTGATTCCGATCGCCTTCGCTCTCGGCCTGCCGCCGGAGTCGGCGCTGATCCTGCTGGCTGCGGTGTACCTGGGCTGTGAATATGGCGGGCGGATCAGTTCGATCCTGCTCAACATCCCCGGTGAAGCCTCGACCGTCATGACCACCCTCGATGGCTACCCCATGGCCCGTCAGGGCCTGGCCGGAGTGGCGTTGTCGTTGTCGGCCTGGAGTTCGTTCATCGGTGCCTTCATCGCCACCTGCGGCATGGTGCTGTTTGCGCCGTTGCTGGCCAAGTGGGCGATCGCCTTCGGCCCGGCCGAGTACTTCGTGCTGATGGTGTTCGCCATCGTCTGCCTGGGCGGCATGGCCGGCAACCGGCCGCTGAAGACCTTTATCGCCGCGCTGATCGGGCTGTTTCTGTCCAGCGTCGGCATCGATGCCAACAGCGGCGTGTACCGCTTCACCGGCGACAACGTGCACCTGGCCGATGGCATCCAGTTCGTGGTGCTGGTGCTGGGGCTGTTCTCGGTCAGCGAGATTTTCCTGCTGCTGGAAAAGACCCACCGCGGCCAGGAAGCGATCAAGGCCACCGGGCGCATGATGTTCAACTTCAAGGAAGCCGCTTCGGTGTTCACCGTCAACCTCCGTTGCGGTCTGCTGGGCTTCATCATGGGCGTGCTGCCGGGTGCCGGCGCGACCCTGGCCAGCGCCGTGGCCTACATGACCGAGAAACGCATCGCCGGTGCTGGCGGCCACTTCGGCCAGGGCGACAAACGTGGCCTGGCGGCGCCGGAAACCGCCATCGGCGCGTCGGCCTGTGGTGCGCTGGTGCCGATGCTGACCCTCGGGGTGCCGGGTTCGGGGACTACGGCGGTGATGATCGGCGCGCTGTCGCTCTATAACATCACGCCGGGGCCATTGTTGTTCCAGCAGCAGCCGGATATCGTCTGGGGCCTGATCGCCTCGTTGTTCATCGCCAATATCATGCTGGTCATCCTCAATATCCCGATGATTCGTATCTTTACCCGCATCCTCGCCGTGCCGAACTGGGCACTGGTTCCGGTGATCGCCATCATCACCGGTATCGGTGTGTACGCGGTGCATGCCACCACCTTCGATCTGTTCCTGATGGTGGGCATCGGCATCTTCGGTTACCTGCTGCGCAAGCTGGATTTCCCGCTGTCGCCGTTGCTGTTGGGGTTCATCCTCGGCGGACTGATGGAGCAGAACCTGCGCCGGGCGCTGTCGATTTCCAATGGCGAGCTGCAGATTCTGTGGTCGAGTCCGATCACGTTCGGGGTCTGGGTGCTGACCGCCTTCATGCTGCTGATGCCGCTGTTGCGCATCTGGCGTAAACGCAGCGTGGCGCGCCGTGCGGTGGCGGATGTCTGAAGTCCCTCGTTTGCCATGGTGGAGTACGCCGCTGGCCGGCCTGGCCGGCGGTTTCGTGGCCAGCCTGATCGGCTGGCCGCTGCCCTGGATGATCGGCTCGTTGCTGGCGATCATCCTGGTGCGCTGCGCGACGCCCTGGCAGTTGCGCGAGATCCCCGGCGGCCGCAAGTTCGGCCAATGGGTGATAGGCGTGGGCATCGGTCTGCATTTCACCCCGCATGTGCTGGAGCAGGTGGCCAGCCATTTCGGTCTGATCTTTTTCGGTGCCTTGCTCACCAGTGTGTCTTCGGTGGTGGGCGTGTGGTTGTTGCGCCGCACCGGTGAGCAGCGCGCGACGGCGTTTTTCTCCAGCATGCCGGGTGGTTCGGGAGAGATGGTCAACCTCGGTGCGCGCAACGGTGCCGACCTCAGCCAAGTGGCGGCGGGGCAGAGCCTGCGGGTGCTGGTGGTGGTGCTGTGCGTGCCGGCGCTGTTCAAGTACCTGCTGGGCGAAGGCGCACCGCTTGGCCACGCCACGGTGGTGGATTGGCGCTGGCTGGCGGTGATCTTCCCGCTGGGGGCGTTGCTGGGCTGGGGCTGGCAACGGCTCAAACAGCCCAATCCGTGGTTGTTCGGGCCGTTGCTGCTCAGCGCGGTGGTGAGTGTCAGCTTCGATCTGCACATCAGCCTGCCCAATGGCGCCAGCCAGATGGGCCAGTGGTTGATCGGCAGTGGCCTGGGCTGTCATTTCAACCGTTCGTTCTTCCGCCGCGCGCCGTCGTTTCTCGGGCGTACCTTGCTGGGCACGGCCCTGACCATGCTGATCGCGGCGGCCTGTGCCTGGTGCTTGAGCGTGTTCACCCATCTGGATCTGCGTTCCTTGACCCTGGGGATGATGCCGGGCGGAATTGCCGAGATGAGCCTGACAGCGGAGACCCTGCAACTGTCGGTGCCCCTGGTGACGGCGATGCAGGTGATGCGGCTGCTGTTCGTGTTGTTTCTGGCTGAGCCGTTGTTTCGCTACTGGGCCCGGCACGACACTGCCGACAACCCGTAGCGAGGGGGCTTGCCGCCGATAGGCCCGGCCTGCCGCTCGTGGTGTTTGCGCCTTTCGGGGGCAAGTCCCCTCGCTACAGGGATAGGGTTACACTACCGAATTTCCGGAGCCCGCCCATGCGCGTCCTGCTTGTAGAAGACCATCCGCAACTCGCCGACAGCGTCGCCCAGGCGCTGAAAAGCACCGGGCTGACCGTCGATGTGCTGCACGATGGCGTGGCGGCCGACCTGGCTTTGGCCAGCGAAGAATATGCCGCGGTGGTGCTGGACGTCGGCCTGCCGCGCCTGGATGGTTTCGAGGTGCTGGCTCGCCTGCGCGGCCGCGGGCGTAACACCCCGGTGCTCATGCTCACGGCGCGCAGTGACGTCAAGGATCGCGTCCATGGCCTCAACCTGGGCGCCGATGACTACCTGGCCAAACCCTTCGAACTCACCGAGCTGGAAGCCCGGGTCAAGGCCCTGCTGCGTCGTAGCGTACTCGGTGGTGAGCGTCAGCAACGCTGCGGCGCTCTGGTCTACGACCTCGACACCCGGCGCTTTACCCTGGGCGACGAGGTGCTGACGTTGACCTCCCGCGAGCAGGCGGTGCTGGAGGCGCTGATCGCACGCCCCGGGCGGGTCATGAGCAAGGAGCAACTGGCCGCTCAGGTGTTCGGCCTGGACGAAGACGCCAGCAGCGACGCCATCGAGATCTACATCCACCGCCTGCGCAAGAAGCTCGACGGCCATCCGGTGGCCATCGTCACCTTCCGCGGCCTCGGCTATCTGCTGGAACAGCGCGATGCGTGAACCGGGCAGCCTGCGTGGCCGGCTGCTGTGGAACCTTGGCACTCTGCTGACGGTGCTGATGCTGGCCAGCGGTCTGAGCGCCTACTGGAACGGCCGGGAGGCAGCCGACACGGCCTACGATCGCACCCTGCTGGCGTCGGCGCGGACCATCGCCGCCGGGCTGTCCGAGCGCGATGGCATGCTCAGTGCCGAGGTGCCGTATCTGGCCCTCGATCCCTTCGCCTACGACAGCGCCGGGCATATCTATTACCAGGTCATCGATATCGACAAAAAGCTCATCTCCGGGTACGAAAACCTGCCCGGACCGCCGCCGGGTACCTTGCGCACCGATGACTATCCGGCCTTGGCGAGCTTTTACAACGCGCGCTATCAAGGCCAGAACGTGCGGGTAGTGAGCCTGCTCAAGGCGGTGGTCGAGCCGGGCATGAACGGCATGGCCGAAGTGCGTGTCGCCGAAACCGACGAGGCCCGCGAGGCCATGGCCCGCAGCCTGATGGCCGATACCCTGCTGCGCCTGGGCATGCTGGGCTTGGGCGCACTGGTGCTGGTGTGGTTCACCGTGAGTGCGGCGTTGCGGCCGCTGGAGCGCTTGCGAGGCGCCGTCGAGGACCGCGCGCCCGATGACTTGCGGCCATTGCCGGAGGTCGAGGTGCAGCGCGAACTGCTGCCGTTGGTGCAGGCCCTCAATCACTTTACCGAGCGCCTGCGCGGGCAGTTCGAGCGTCAGGCGCAGTTCATCGCCGATGCCGCCCATGAGTTGCGTACCCCGCTGGCGGCGCTCAAGGCACGGCTGGAGCTGGGTTTGCGTGCGCCTGAACCGCCCGTGTGGCGCGAGACTTTAAGCGCGGCGGGGCAGAGCACCGATCGCCTCACCCACCTGGCCAACCAGCTGCTGTCGCTGGCGCGGGTCGAAAATGGCGCGCGGGCGATCGCCGAAGGCGGCGCCCAGCGTCTGGACCTGACCGCGCTGGCACGGGAGCTGGGCATGGCCATGGCGCCGCTGGCCCACGCTCGCGGCGTGTCGCTGGCGCTGGAGGCGGATGAACCGGTGTGGCTGTCGGGCGAGCCGACGCTGCTCAACGAGCTGCTCAGCAATCTGGTGGACAACGCCTTGGCGCACACCCGCGCCAACGTCATTCTGCGGGTCAGTGCCCCGGGAGTGCTGGAGGTGGAAGACGACGGGCCAGGGATTCCCGTCGAAGAGCGTGAGCGGGTATTCGAGCGCTTCTATCGGCGCAATCAATACAGTGCCGGCACTGGCCTGGGCCTGGCGATCGTCGGCGAAATCTGCACGGCGCATCTGGCCCGTATCAGCCTGCATGACGGCGAGGCGGGCGGGCTCAAGGTGCGGGTCAGTTTCCCCGTGCGCTGAGGCGCCGCTTCAGGCCAGCAGTTGCCTCGCGCTGACCAGCTCGTCATGGCCGAGCGGTGGGCGATCACCGAGTTTGAGCCGATGCCAGCTGTCCAGGCTGCTGATCGAAGCACCCTCGCGGGCCGGTTGGTTGAGCAGGCTGGCGATCTGGATGACGTCGGCGTAATCCGCCGGACCGGGCTCGCGGTGCAGGCGCAGATAGCACTCGGGAACGTTGGCCAGCGGCGCGGGGAAATCCCACTTCTTGAGGATGTGTTCGCCGATCAGCGGGTGGATGCGGTCGATCACGTGGTTCAGGCAGATCGGGTCGGACAGCAGCTCGTTGTGCTCTTCGGCATAGATCAGGATCGGCAGCGCGCCGATCTGGTGAATCATCCCCGCCAGCGCTGCCTGATCGGGCTTCAGGCCGCTGTCACTGTGGCGGCAGAGCTCGTAGGCGATGCCGGCGATCTGCACGCTGCTGATCCAGATGTCACGCATCTTTTGCTCGACCACGGCGGAGCGGGCGTTGAAGATCTGTTCCATCACCAGGCCGATGGCCAGGTTGCAGCTGTAGTTGACGCCCAGCCGGGTGATTGCCGTGTGCAGCGCAGTGACTTCGCTGCTGCCGCGCAACAGGGGGCTGTTGACCACCTTGATCAAGCGCGCGGACAGGGCGATATCGCGGCCGATGACCTTGCTCAGTTCGCTGACATTGATGTCGCGGTCTTCGGCGGCTTCGCGGATCTGCAAGGCCACTTCAGGCAGCGTGGGCAGCATCAGATCGTCCCTGTCGATCGCTGCCAGCAAGTCCTTTTGAACGGTTTGCGCCAGGTTGCTCATCTCGGTACTCTAAAGTGGTTGCGGTGCTGAACCGCTGCCCTCACAGGCACCGGGGCGGTGCCTGAACAGTGGGTTCAGCGCTGGATTTCGCGGTCGCGGTCCAGCTCGTAGGGCAGGGTCAATACGCTCAGCACAGGGCCGCTGGCGTCACCGAGGTGAATCTCGCCGCCTTCGACGGCGTCGGCCTGCAGCACGGCCAGCAGTTCGATACCGCTGCAAGCCTGGGCCGCCATGACCACTTCCCCTACGGCGCTGTTGTGGCTGGGCGCGAACAACGGCGTGCCTGGCTCCGGCAGGGTGTCCGCGGTCAGGGCAACCCGGTACAGGCGACGCTTGAGCTTGCCCAGGTACTGCATGCGCGCGACGATTTCCTGCCCGGTATAGCAGCCTTTCTTGAAGCTCACACCGCCCACGGCCTGCAGGTTGAGCATTTGCGGGATGAACAGCTCGCGGGTCTGGGCCATCACCTGGCCGACGCCGGCGCGGACCTGACCCAGCAGCCAGTCGTTGAGCGGGGCTTGCGGCAGATGGTCGGCAAGTTTCGCCAGCAGGGCAGGGGCTTGCTCGGTCGGGGCCCAGAGCTCGGCACGGTCGGCAGACACGCGCACCGCGATCAGCTCGCCGGCGCGGGCGACGCTGTGGGTGTCCTCGGCCAGTTGCAGGCCCAGCTCATCGAGCACGGCCTGGCTCGGATCGCGGGCCGCATCGCGACTGTCGGCGTCGCCCAGCGGTAATTGCTGCAGGCCGAAACGTACCCAGCTGGCGCTTTCGTCGGTGAGCTTGGACTTGGAGAACACCGCGTATTTCTTCAGGTCCGCCAGTTGCGGCTCGATGAGCTCGCTGATCATCGCCAACAGGCAGCCATCGCCTTGCAGCAGGATGCGGAAGCTGGATTGCATGCGGCCTTTTTGCGTGCAGCGTGCGCCCAGGCTGGCGTGGTCCTGGTCAAGGTAGTTGAGGTTGCAGGTCAGTTGACCCTGCAGGAACTTGCTGGCATCTGAGCCACGCACGGCAACAACGCCCTCGTGGGACAGCGCGCAGAAAAAAGCGGAATCGGCCATGGGTCTTCGCAGTGGAAAGAGACTGGTGCCCATCATAGTGCGCCACCGGGCAAATGGGTAGGGACCTTGGTAGCAGCGACCTTGGACCTTGGTAGCCGTACGGAACACAGGGTCATATACCCCTGCAAACACTTTCGCCGATGGTCGCGGGTGCCCCGGCATCTTCCCCTCTGTATACTGCCCGCCTATTTGAGGAGAGCTCCATGGTCGAAGATATTGAACTCAACCGGCTCTACTGGCATAGCCGCCGCGGCATGCTCGAGCTGGATGTGCTGCTGGTACCGTTTGTCAAAGAGGTCTACCCACACCTGGGCGATGTCGACCGCGAGTGCTACCGCAAGCTGCTGGAGTGCGAGGATCAGGACATGTTCGGCTGGTTCATGGAGCGCAGCGAGTCCGAAGATCCCGAGTTGCAGCGCATGGTTCGCATGATTCTGGACCGTGTCCAGCCCAAGTGATAGGTTCGAGTGCCGCTGGCGGGCGTCGAGGCGTTTGCTGGTGGTGTGTGCAAGTGGGCATCTGCTGGCGCTGATGGCCTGTCTGCTGCTGGCGGTGCCGGGCGCGATCAAGCTGGCGCTGTTGCTGCTGTGCCTCGCCCATGGGGCCTGGGTCATGCCGCGCCAGGTGCTGCTCAGTCATCCCTTGGCGGTGCAAGGCCTGAGTCGGGACCGCAACGGCTGGCGGCTGTGGACGGCCGGTCGTGGCTGGCAACCGGTGCAGTTGCGCCACGATAGCGTGGCGTTGCCGGGGCTGGTAATCCTGCGCTATCGCCGGCCGGGGCAGTGGTTCAGCCGCAGCGTCTGCGTGTTGTCCGACGCCATGCCCGCCGACCAGCACCGTCGCTTGCGGGTGCGCCTCAAATTCAGCCGCCGACGCTGGGCGCCGGTTTCCCTGTAGCGAGGGGGCTTGCCTCCGAAAAATGGTGCCAGCGCCCTATCGGTTGCAGGCGGATCTTGTCGGGGGCAAGCCCCCCCGCTACGGGGTTACGCTGCGGTATTGGGATCCAGCACCGTATCCACTGCCACATCGAGCATCAGCGGGTAATCCAGCGTGTAGTGCAGCCCGCGGGATTCCTTGCGTTCCATGGCCGAACGAATCATCAACTCAGCCACCTGCGCCAGATTGCGCAGCTCGATAAGGTCGCGGCTGACCTTGTAGTTACTGTAGAACTCGTCGATCTCGTCCAGCAGCAGGCGCACTCGGTGCTGGGCACGCTGCAGTCGCTTGGTGGTGCGCACGATCCCGACGTAGTCCCACATGAAGCGCCGCAACTCGTCCCAGTTGTGAGCGATGATCACGTCTTCATCCGAGTCGGTGACCTGGCTGGCGTCCCAGCCCGGCAGTTGCTCGGGCATCGGCGTGCTGGGCAGCCGCTCGATGATGTCGGCCGCGGCGGAGCGGCCGTACACGAAGCATTCCAGCAGCGAGTTGCTGGCCATGCGGTTGGCGCCGTGCAGGCCGGTGAAGCTGGTTTCGCCAATGGCATACAGGCCCGGCACATCGGTGCGGCCCTGTTGGTCGACCACCACGCCGCCGCAGGTGTAGTGCGCCGCCGGCACCACCGGGATGGGCTGGCGAGTGATATCGATGCCGAAGGTCAGGCAGCGTTCGTACACCGTAGGAAAGTGCGCCTTGATGAAGGCGGCAGGCTTGTGGCTGATGTCCAGATACACGCAATCGATACCCAGGCGCTTCATCTCGTGGTCGATGGCGCGGGCGACGATGTCGCGCGGGGCCAGTTCGCCACGCGGGTCGAAGCGCGGCATGAAGCGCTCGCCGTTGGGTAGCGTGAGGATCGCGCCTTCGCCGCGCAGCGCCTCGGTCACCAGGAAGCTTTTGGCCTGCGGGTGATAAAGGCAGGTCGGATGAAACTGGTTGAACTCCAGATTGGCCACCCGACATCCGGCGCGCCAGGCCATGGCGATACCATCGCCGCAGGCACCATCCGGGTTGCTGGTATAGAGGTAGACCTTGGCCGCGCCGCCTGTGGCGACGACGGTGAAGCGGGCCCCGAAGGTGTCGACCTCGCCGCTGCGGCGATCGAGCACGTAGGCGCCCAGGCAGCGATCACCGTCGAGCCCAAGACGGCGTTCGGTAATTAGGTCGACCGCAACCCGCTGCTCCAGCAATTCGATGTTCGGCCGTTGCCGGGCCTGTTCGAGCAGCGCGGTAAAGATCGCCGCGCCCGTGGCATCGGCGGCATGAATGATACGCCGATGGCTATGGCCGCCTTCGCGGGTCAGGTGGTACTCGAAATGACCGTCGTCCGGCTCGCCGCTGTCGTCGCGGGTAAAGGGTACGCCTTGGGCGATCAGCCACTCGATGGCTTCGCGGCTGTGCTCGACGGTGAAGCGCACCGCGTCTTCGTGGCACAGGCCGCCGCCGGCATTGAGGGTGTCCTCGACGTGGGACTGCACGGTGTCGGTGTCGTCCAGCACCGCGGCGACGCCGCCCTGGGCCCAGAACGTCGAGCCGTTGTGCAGGTCACCCTTGCTCAGGACCGCCACGCGCAAATCGCCCGGCAGGTTCAGCGCTAGGCTCAAGCCCGCGGCGCCGCTGCCGATTACCAGAACATCATGTTGGAACTGCTGAGTCATTATTATGATTCCGAGACGACTGACGAAGGCGGGACAGGCCGCCAAGGATCAAGCGCTGGCCCGGTCGCGGGGCTGCCACGGCCGGTTCCGGGGCGACTGCGGTGCTGCCCGGGCAAACGTTCCCTAGTATATAGGCAGGCGTAGCGGCACAATAGCCAGCTGCATCGCACGAAAGCTTGAGAATTCAGGGGGAACTTTCTGTATGGACGTTGAATCCATAAGGGGTTACCTATAAAAGGTACAGCGTCGAATCGGCTGTGCACTTGCGCTTGCGAAGCACTTCGGGTTTCTACGACAAGATTATTGGCGCAGCCGGCCGGTCCGTGCTGCGTTTTTCGTGCAGCGCCCACAGCGACTGCAGGAAAACTTGCTTGGAGGGGAGAACTTTTGCGAAAAGCCCGAGTCTATGTTTGCAAGCCTGAACGATGCCTTTTGCGATGCTCCTTAACGTTCACTGAGGAGTGTGCATGCTAACCCAGGAAGAGGATCAGCAACTGGTCGAACGCGTACAGCGCGGGGACCGGCGAGCTTTCGATCTGTTAGTACTCAAGTACCAGCACAAGATTCTCGGTTTGATCGTGCGCTTCGTGCACGACACTCATGAGGCTCAGGACGTCGCGCAGGAAGCGTTCATCAAGGCGTACCGGGCTCTTGGAAACTTTCGCGGTGACAGTGCGTTTTATACGTGGCTGTACCGTATCGCCATCAACACGGCGAAAAACTATCTGGTGTCCCGCGGACGCCGGCCGCCAGATAGCGATGTGAGTTCAGAAGACGCAGAGTTCTACGACGGTGATCATGGTCTCAAGGACCTCGAGTCCCCGGAGCGCGCTTTGCTGCGGGATGAAATCGAGGGCACTGTCCATCGGACCATCCAGCAACTGCCAGAAGATTTGCGTACGGCACTAACTTTACGTGAATTCGACGGTCTGAGTTATGAAGACATTGCGAGCGTCATGCAGTGTCCGGTGGGTACCGTTCGCTCTCGGATATTCCGAGCTCGGGAAGCCATCGATAAAGCCCTGCAGCCGTTGTTGCAGGAATCCTGAGACAGCGGCGATAGCCAAGAGAGGAACGCCATGAGTCGTGAAGCCCTGCAGGAATCGCTGTCCGCAGTGATGGATAACGAAGCGGACGAACTGGAATTACGTCGGGTACTGAGTGCCATTGACGATGCCGAAACCCGTGCTACCTGGTCTCGTTACCAAGTCGCACGTGCAGTGATGCACAAGGATTTGCTCGATCCGAAACTGGATCTGGCCGCCGCCGTGTCCGCTGCCTTGGCTGACGAGGTCGTACCGGCCAAGTCCAAGCCGCGCGCCTGGCGTAGCCTGGGTCGCCTGGCGGTCGCCGCTTCCGTTACCGTCGCCGTGCTGGCAGGTGTACGCCTGTACAACCACGACGAAGTCACTGGCGCACAGCTTGCTCAACAGCAGCCTGTTCAGTCCGGTCCTTCGGTACCTCAAGTGCAGGGCCCGGCCGTGCTGGCTGGCTACACTGAAAGTGCTGAGCAACCGAGCACCGGGCCGATGGCCAACGGCGTTCTGCAGAACCAGGCTGGCTGGCAAGATCAGAAGCTGCCAGGTTACCTGCGTCAGCATGCTCAGGAAGCTGCCGTCAAAGGTACTGATACCGCGCTGCCGTACGCTCGCGCTGCGAGCCTGGAAAACCGTTAAGGAGCTTCATGCGCGGCTCAACCCTAGTGACGTTAATGCTCGGTGGGTGTCTGAGCGTCCCGGCCTTCGCGGCCAACGACGCTTCACAATGGCTTAATCGCCTGGCACAAGCCGAGCAGCAGCAGAGTTTTCAGGGTACCTTCGTTTACGAACGCAGCGGCAGTTTCTCCACCCACGACATCTGGCATCGCGCCCAGAGCGGCAAAGTCAGCGAGCGTTTGTTGCAGCTCGATGGCTCTGCCCAGGAAGTCGTGCGTGTGAACGGCCAGACGCAGTGCGTCAGCGGTGCCCTGGTGCCGGGTGTGAGCGTTGCCCCGGCCACGTCCCCCAGACCCCTCGATCCCTTGAAACTCATGTCCTGGTATGACCTTGCGGTCGCCGGGGAGTCGCGCGTGGCTGGTCGCAAGGCCATCATCGTGACGATGACGCCCAAGGATCAATACCGATATGGTTTCGAACTGCACCTGGACAGCGAAACCGGGTTGCTGCTCAAGTCGTTATTGCTCAATGACAAGGGCCAATTGCTCGAGCGCTTCCAGTTCACTCGTTTCGACCCGGCCACGCCCGAAGATGCCGATCTGAGCGCCAGCAAGAACTGTAACCCGGTAGCCCAGGTCGCTGCGGTCAAAGATCCGACCGGCCCGATCAATTGGCATTCCGATTGGTTGCCGCCCGGTTTCGAGCTGGCCAGTAGCGCGGTGCGCAAGGACGCGGACAGCAAGTCCACCGTCAGTAGCTTGATGTACGACGATGGCCTGGCGCGTTTCTCGGTGTTCCTCGAGCCGCTCAATGGCGCCAAGGCCCAGGATGCGCGTACTCAGTTGGGCCCGACCGCTGCCGTCTCGCGGCGTTTGAGCACGCCCAAGGGCGATGTCATGGTCACGGTAGTGGGTGAAATCCCGATCGGTACCGCCGAGCGTATCGCCCTGTCGATGCGCCCTCTGGATGCACAGGCCAAACAGTGATCGACCCTTGCCGGCGCGGTGTCTCAGCGCTCGGCGAGGCTCTCGCGCAGGCTTTGACAGAGTTTTCATGCTTGCGCTGGCAAGATGAAAGTTCAATGTCTTCGGTTGCAA
Organism: Pseudomonas sp. GW821-FHT01A09; assembly: GCF_058986725.1. Lineage (NCBI taxonomy): Bacteria > Pseudomonadati > Pseudomonadota > Gammaproteobacteria > Pseudomonadales > Pseudomonadaceae > Pseudomonas > Pseudomonas sp. GW821-FHT01A09. Next base: position 40,934 of record NZ_JBYSWB010000022.1, on the reverse strand, counting down.
AAGCATCTGAATTTTCTTATAGCTCAGCCCTGCAGGACGTCGATGGCGCGGCCGCCGTATCGGTAGCGCGATCCTCGTCCAGCGCTTGCGAGCGGCCTTGAAGGCTGTCCGTGGCGGCCGCTTTCCACAAGCGGCCAGTGCTGAACATGTTGCTAAACAACGTTGCTTAATCTCGCTCGTTGTAAACGGGAGCCGTATGTCGATACCACGTTTCAAATCCTACCTTTCCATCTGCGCCGCGGTGTTGATGCTTGGCCAGATTGCAGCCGTGCAGGCTGAGGCGTTGCCGGATTTCACCACCTTGGTCGAGCAGGCCTCGCCGGCGGTGGTGAACATCAGTACCACGCAAAAACTCGACAGCAAGACCGCCAGCGCCGACATGCCGGATCTCGACAGTCTGCCGCCGATGTTCCGTGACTTCTTCGAGCGCAACATGCCCAAGGGGCAGAAGTCGCCGCGCGGCGATCGTCAGCGCGAAGCGCAGTCTCTGGGTTCGGGCTTCATCATTTCCCCCGATGGCTATGTATTGACCAACAACCACGTGATCGCCGATGCGGATTCGATCATCGTGCGCCTGTCAGATCGCAGCGAGCTCAAGGCCAAGCTGGTGGGTACCGACCCGCGCAGCGACGTGGCACTGTTGAAGATCGACGGCAAGAATCTGCCCACGGTCAAGCTCGGTGATTCCGACAAGCTCAAGGTAGGCGAGTGGGTGCTGGCGATCGGCTCGCCGTTCGGCTTCGATCATTCGGTTACCAAGGGTATCGTCAGCGCCAAGGGCCGGACGCTGCCTAACGATGCCTATGTGCCGTTCATCCAGACCGACGTGGCGATCAACCCCGGTAACTCCGGCGGCCCGCTGTTCAACATGGCCGGTGAAGTGGTCGGCATCAACTCGCAGATCTTCACCCGCTCCGGTGGCTTCATGGGCCTGTCGTTCGCGATCCCAATCGATGTAGCTCTGGATGTGTCCAACCAGCTGAAAAAAGACGGCAAGGTCAACCGCGGCTGGCTCGGCGTGGTCATTCAAGAGGTCAACAAGGACCTCGCTGAATCCTTCGGTCTGGACAAGCCTGCCGGTGCGCTGGTCGCGCAGATCATGCCCGACGGCCCAGCGGCCAAGGCCGGTCTGCAAGTCGGCGACGTGATCCTGAGCATGAATGGCCAGCCGATCGACATGTCGGCTGACTTGCCGCACCTGGTCGGTGGCCTCAAGGCCGGCGCCAAGGCGAGCCTCGATGTGGTTCGCGAGGGCAAGCACCGCACCGTGGATGTGACCGTGGGCGCGATGCCGACTGACGATCCGGACATGAACGGCGGCGCTCAGGGCTCTGCGGATACCGACAGCAATCGTCTGGGTCTGACGGTCGGCGACCTCACCGCCGATCAGAAAAAACAGCTCGAACTGCAGAACGGCGTGCTGGTCAAGGACGTGCAGGACGGTCCCGGCGCGATGATCGGCCTGCAGCCAGGTGATGTCATTACTCACCTGAACAACCAGCCGTTGACCTCGGCCAAGCAGTTCAGCGAGATCGCCAAGGCGCTGCCGAAGAATCGTTCGGTGTCGATGCGCGTATTGCGTGACGGCCGAGCGAGCTTCATCACCTTCAAGCTGGCCGAATGATCGGCTAATAGCTGGCAACACAAAAAAGGGCGGCCCGCGGGTCGCCCTTTTTTATTCCCGCTAACCCTGTAGCGAGGGGGCTTGCCCCCGAAAAGCGCCAAACCTGCTGCCAACGCGGGTTCCCGTTCGGATCGGGGGCAAGCCCCCTCGCTACAGAGGCCTCGCAGATCGCTGCGCACACGCTCGTGTAAATCAGGTACAATTCCCGGCTATTTTTCGTTGGGCGTCCGGCCCGCAGCCTTATTCGAGTGTTGACCCGTGAGTGATTTGAGTCATATCCGCAATTTCTCCATCATCGCCCACATTGACCATGGCAAGTCGACACTCGCCGATCGGTTCATTCAGATGTGCGGTGGTCTTGCCGACCGTGAAATGGAAGCCCAGGTACTGGACTCCATGGACCTGGAGCGTGAGCGCGGTATCACCATCAAGGCCCACAGTGTCACGCTGTATTACAAGGCCCAGGATGGCAAGACCTACCAGCTGAACTTCATCGATACCCCCGGCCACGTCGACTTCACCTACGAGGTCAGTCGCTCGCTGGCTGCGTGCGAAGGCGCGCTGCTGGTGGTCGATGCCGGCCAGGGTGTCGAGGCGCAGTCGGTAGCCAACTGCTACACCGCCATCGAGCAGGGTCTGGAAGTCATGCCGGTCCTCAACAAGATGGACCTGCCCCAGGCCGATCCGGATCGCGTCAAGGATGAGATCGAAAAGATCATCGGCATCGACGCCACCGACGCCGTGGCCTGCAGCGCCAAGAGCGGCATGGGCGTGCTCGAAGTGCTCGAACGCCTGGTACACACCATTCCTGCGCCGACCGGCGATATTGAAGCGCCATTACAGGCGCTGATCATCGACTCCTGGTTCGACAACTATCTGGGCGTGGTGTCGCTGGTGCGCGTGCGCCAGGGCCGGGTCAAGAAGGGCGACAAGATTCTGGTCAAGTCCACCGGCAAGGTGCATCTGGTCGATAGCGTCGGAGTATTCACGCCCAAGCACACCGCCACCGCCGACCTCAAGGCGGGCGAAGTGGGCTTCATCATCGGCAGCATCAAGGACATCCACGGTGCCCCGGTCGGCGATACCCTGACCCTGAGCAGCACCCCGGATGTCGCCGTGCTGCCGGGCTTCAAGCGCATTCAGCCGCAGGTCTACGCCGGCCTGTTCCCGGTCAGCTCGGATGACTTCGAAGACTTCCGCGATGCCCTGCAAAAGCTCACGCTCAACGACTCGTCGCTGCAGTACTCGCCTGAAAGCTCCGACGCTCTGGGCTTCGGCTTCCGCTGCGGTTTCCTCGGCATGCTGCACATGGAAATCATCCAGGAGCGCCTGGAGCGCGAGTACGACCTGGACCTGATCACCACCGCGCCGAGCGTTATTTTCGAAGTCGTGCTCAAGACCGGTGAAACCATTTACGTGGATAACCCGTCGAAGCTGCCGGATATTTCATCTGTCGAAGACTTCCGCGAGCCTATCGTCTCTGCGACTATTCTTGTGCCTCAGGAACACCTGGGCAACGTCATTACCCTGTGCATTGAAAAGCGCGGCGTTCAGCGTGACATGCAATTCCTCGGCAGCCAGGTGCAAGTGCGTTATGACCTGCCGATGAACGAAGTGGTGCTGGACTTCTTCGATCGGTTGAAATCCACCAGTCGTGGTTATGCTTCGCTCGACTATCACTTCGATCGCTACCAGTCGGCCAATCTGGTCAAGCTGGACGTATTGATCAACGGTGACAAGGTCGATGCGTTGGCGTTGATCGTGCACAGGGATAACGCGCACTACAAAGGTCGCGCGTTGACGGAGAAGATGAAAGAGCTGATTCCGCGGCAGATGTTCGACGTTGCAATTCAGGCCGCGATTGGCGGCCAGATCGTGGCGCGGACAACCGTCAAGGCACTCAGAAAGAACGTACTGGCCAAATGTTACGGCGGCGACGTCAGCCGTAAGCGCAAACTGCTCGAGAAGCAGAAGGCCGGTAAGAAACGCATGAAACAGGTGGGCAACGTGGAAATTCCACAAGAAGCCTTCCTCGCCGTGCTCAGGTTGGAATAGTCAGGTCCTATGTCTCTAAATTTCCCGCTGTTGTTGGTCATTGCTGTAGCAGTTTGCGGTGTGCTGGGGTTGCTCGATCTGATCTTCCTGGCGCCGCGTCGGCGTTCGGCGATTGCCAATTATCAGGCCAGTGTCACCGAGCCTGATATCGCGGTGGTCGAGCAACTCGACAAAGAACCGATGCTGATCGAATACGGCAAGTCGTTCTTTCCGGTGTTGTTCATCGTCCTGGTGCTGCGTTCGTTTCTGGTCGAGCCCTTCCAGATCCCGTCGGGCTCGATGATCCCGACCCTGCAGGTAGGCGATTTCATTCTCGTCAACAAGTTCTCCTACGGCATTCGCCTGCCGGTGATCGACGAGAAGGTCATCCCGATCGGCGATCCGCAGCGTGGTGACGTGATGGTCTTCCGCTACCCCAGCGACCCTGATGTCAACTACATCAAACGCGTCGTAGGTGTGCCGGGCGACAAGATCCGCTATACCAAAGAGAAGCAGCTGTACATCAACGATCAGTTGGTGTCCGAGCAGTTGGTCGGCGACGAGCCAGGTTCGATGGGAACTGCGCAGTTGTACCGCGAGCAGTTGGGCGAGGCGGAACATTTGATCCGTCAACAAATGACCCGCTACAACATGCCGCCGGAAAGCCAGTGGACAGTCCCGCAAGGGCACTACTTCATGATGGGCGACAACCGCGACAACTCCAACGATAGCCGTTACTGGGATGACCCCAACATTCCCAAGGACGAACTGGGCATGGTCCCCGACAAGAATATCGTCGGCAAGGCATTTGCCGTGTGGATGAGCTGGCCAGAGCCTAAACTTGGCCATTGGCCGAGCCTCTCTCGAGTCGGCCTGATCAAGTGACCGAGCGCGGCGCTGTCCTGGACAGCGCCGAATGCTTTTTACGGGATGACCCTTGACGAGTTTTTGCCATGACAGCCGTTCGTTCGCAGCAAGGTCTATCGTTCGCCGGTTGGTTGTTGACCCTGGCGATTGTCGCGTTTGTGGTCAGCGTCGCGCTCAAGGTCGTGCCGCACTACACCGATTACTGGTCGGTGAAAAAGAGTATCGAGACGGCCATGGCCGACAAATCGATACTCGACAGTGAAGAATTATTTGCCCGTGTCCGCAAGGACATGAGCATCAACAGCATCCGGGATGTGGATTTGGACAAGGCATTAACCGTGCGTGAGTCGGCAGAGGGCTTCAAGGGCCACCTGCAGTATGAACAGCGTGATCCACTGATCGGTAATCTCGATATCGTGGTGAAGTTCAACCACGAATTCAACGTGGGTAAACCGTGAGCGTTTCATTGAGTCGTCTCGAGCGTCAGCTCGGCTACACCTTCAAAGACCAGGACTTGATGGTTCTGGCCCTGACGCACCGCAGCTTTGCGGGGCGCAACAACGAACGCCTGGAGTTCCTGGGCGATGCCATTCTCAACTTCGTCGCCGGCGAAGCCCTCTTCGAACGTTTCCCGCAGGCCCGTGAAGGCCAGTTGTCGCGCCTGCGCGCGCGCCTGGTCAAGGGCGAGACTCTGGCTTTGCTGGCCCGTGGCTTTGGCCTGGGCGAATACCTGCGCCTGGGCTCGGGTGAGCTCAAGAGCGGTGGCTTTCGCCGCGAGTCGATCCTGGCCGATGCCCTCGAGGCGTTGATCGGTGCCATCTATCTGGATGCCGGCATGGATGCGGCGCGCGAACGCGTGCTGGCCTGGCTGACCGGCGAGTTCGAAGGCCTGACGTTGGTCGACACCAACAAGGACCCGAAAACCCGCCTGCAGGAATTCCTGCAGTCCCGTGGTTGCGAATTGCCGCGCTACGAGGTGGTGGACATTCAGGGCGACCCCCACTGCCGCGTGTTCTTCGTCGAATGCGAAGTGCTGTTGTTGAATGAAAAGAGTCGTGGGCAGGGCGTCAGCCGGCGCATCGCCGAGCAGGTGGCAGCCGCCGCCGCATTGATCGCCCTGGGCGTGGAGAATGGCAATGACTGATACAACTTCCAGCCGCTGTGGCTATGTGGCCATCGTCGGCCGCCCCAACGTGGGCAAATCCACGTTGCTCAACCATATTCTCGGTCAGAAGCTGGCGATCACCTCGCGCAAGCCGCAGACCACTCGCCACAACATGCTGGGCATCAAGACCGAGGGCGCCATCCAGGCGATCTACGTCGATACCCCCGGCATGCACAAGGCCAACGAGAAAGCCCTCAATCGCTACATGAACAAGACCGCCTCGGCCGCCCTCAAGGACGTCGACGTGGTGATCTTCGTGGTCGATCGCACCCGCTGGACCGAAGAGGACCAGATGGTGCTCGAGCGCGTGCAGTACGTGCAGGGCCCGGTCATCGTGGCGCTGAACAAGACTGACCGTATCGAGGACAAGGCCGAGCTGATGCCGCACCTGACCTGGCTGCAGGAACAGCTGCCGAACGCGCAGATCGTGCCGATTTCCGCGCAGCAGGGTCACAACCTCGAAGCGCTCGAAGGGCTGATCGCGCAATATCTGCCGGAGAACGAGCACTTCTTCCCGGAAGACCAGATCACTGACCGCAGCAGCCGCTTCCTGGCCGCTGAACTGGTGCGCGAGAAGATCATGCGCCAGCTCGGTGCCGAGTTGCCGTACCAGATCACGGTCGAGATCGAAGAGTTCAAGCAGCAAGGCAAGACTCTGCATATCCATGCCCTGATTCTGGTTGAGCGTGATGGCCAGAAGAAGATCATCATCGGCGACAAGGGCGAGCGTATCAAACGCATCGGCACCGAAGCGCGCCGTGACATGGAGCTGCTGTTCGACTCCAAGGTCATGCTCAACCTGTGGGTGAAGGTCAAGGGCGGCTGGTCCGACGACGAGCGTGCCTTGCGCTCGCTGGGTTATAACGACCAGTAGCACTGTAGCGAGGGGGCTTGCCCCCGATTGTGTTGTATCAGCTGTATCAATGTAACGGCTACTATCGGGGGCAAGCCCCCTCGCTACAGTGATCGTGTCGAGCCCACCATGTCCAACCCTCCCGAGGCGCTACCGGCTTACGTCCTGCATAGCCGGGCCTACCGCGAAAACAGCGCACTGGTCGACTTCCTGACCCCCCAAGGGCGGCTGCGCGCGGTCTTGCGCAGCGCTCGCGGCAAGGCCGGCACCCTGGCGCGTCCCTTCGTGCCGCTGGAAGCGGAGTTTCGCGGCCGCGGCGAGTTGAAGAACGTCGGCCGGATGGAAGCCTCCGGGGTGGCCAGCTGGCTGGTGGGGGATGCGCTGTTCAGCGGCCTGTACCTCAACGAACTGCTGATCCGCCTGTTGCCCGCCGAGGATCCGCACCCCGGCGTTTTCGATCACTACGCCGCGACGTTGCAGGCGCTGGCCGCCGGTCGGCCGCTGGAGCCCTTGTTGCGTTCGTTCGAATGGCGGCTGTTGGATGATCTGGGCTATGGCTTCGCCCTGGACACGGACGTCAATGGCGACGCCGTGGCGGCCGATGGCTTGTATCGGCTGCTGACCGATGCGGGCCTGGAACGGGTCTGGCTGGTGCAACCTGGGCTGTTCAACGGTACCGACCTGCTGGCCATGGCCGAAGCCGATTGGTCGTCCCCGGCGGCACTGCTGGCCGCCAAGCGCTTGATGCGCCAGGCCCTGGCCGTGCACCTGGGCGGTCGCCCGCTAATCAGCCGCGAGCTCTTCCGCAAATCCTAGCCCTGTAGCGAGGGGGCTTGCCCCCGACGGCCACGCCCGCTCGTTACCTTTGCGTGGCGTGCGCGCTCATCGGGGGCAAGCCCCCTCGCTACATTTATTGCGCGTCAGCACGTATCCTTGTACCCCTCACTTTTCAGGAGCCAGCCCGTGACCACCAGCAACCGAATTCTTCTTGGCGTGAACATCGATCACGTGGCCACCCTGCGTCAGGCTCGCGGTACCCGTTATCCGGACCCGGTCAAAGCCGCGCTGGACGCTGAAGAGGCGGGTGCCGACGGCATTACCGTGCATCTGCGCGAAGACCGTCGGCACATTCAGGACCGCGACGTGCTGTTGCTCAAGGACGTGCTGCAGACGCGCATGAACTTCGAGATGGGCGTGACCGAAGAGATGCTGGCCTTCGCCGAGCGCCTGCGTCCGGCCCACGTGTGCCTGGTTCCGGAAACCCGTCAGGAGCTGACCACCGAGGGCGGCCTGGACGTCGCCGGTCAGGAAGCGCGGATCAAGGCGGCGGTCGAGCGCTTGAGCGCGGTGGGGTGCGAGGTGTCGCTGTTCATCGATGCCGACGAGCAGCAGATTGCCGCATCGCAACGGGTCGGGGCTCCGGCCATCGAATTGCACACCGGCCATTATGCCGATGCGACCACGCCGACCGAGGTGGCCCTCGAACTCAAGCGCGTAGCTGATGGCGTGGCCTTCGGCTTGGCTCAGGGCCTGATCGTCAACGCCGGCCACGGCCTGCATTACCACAACGCTGAGGCGATTGCGGCGATCAAGGGCGTCAACGAGCTGAACATCGGCCATGCGCTGGTGGCACATGCATTGTTCGTGGGCTTCAAGGCCGCAGTGGCCGAGATGAAGGCGCTGATCGTCGCGGCAGCGCGCTAAGGGAAGGGAATATCGCGGTGCCTATTTCGCGAGCAAGCCTGCTCCAGGTAATGGTTAACACTGTGGAAGCAAAGCTTGCTTGCGAAGGCGCCGGCATTGACTAGACGAAGTCACCGGCATTCATGGCACGAACGGCAGGTCACGCTTGTGCTGAGTCTGGTCATAGGTGCGCACGATGATGTCGTAAGCCTCTTCGCTGACCGCCTCGCCATGCAAGAACGCATCGATCTGCGCATAGGTCACGCCGTGTGATTCTTCATCCGGCTTGCCGGGGCGCAATTCTTCGAGGTCCGCGGTCGGCACCTTCTGCACCAGGTTGTCCGGTGCACCCAGGTAGCGCGCGATGCTGCGCACCTGATTCTTCACCAGCCCGCTCAAGGGCGCCAGGTCGCAGGCACCGTCACCGAACTTGGTGAAGAAACCCATCACCGCTTCAGCAGCGTGGTCGGTACCGATCACCAGACCATTGTTGGCGTTGGCGATGGTGTACTGCGCCACCATGCGGATTCGCGCCTTGGCGTTGCCGACCACGAAATCGCGACGAGCATCGGTCAGGCCATGCAGGTGGGCGACCTGCTCCGACAGACCGCGCACGGCGCCGGCGATATTGACCGTGTCCTCGATATCGGCGCGGATGAATTTCATCGAGGCGCTGGCGTCTTCTTCGTCATGTTGCACGTTGTAGGGCAGGCGCACGGCGATGAACTTGTAGCCGTCGTCGCCGGTTTCAGCGCGCAGTTCCTCGACCGACAGCTGCGCCAGACGTCCGGCGGTGAGCGAATCGACGCCACCGCTGATGCCCAGTACTAGCACTTTGAGCCTGGCGTTTTGCAGTGTTTGCTTGATGAAGCGCTTGCGGCGTTCGATCTGTGCCTCGATAGCGGCGTCGTCGGCGAACGGCGGCACTACGTCCAGGGCTTGGGCAATTTCGCTTTGACGATTGCTCATGTCGGTCTCCTTGAGGGTCTCCAGGCAAGCTGGCGGGTGCGTTAAACGCACCTACTTTACCAGCGATAGCCCTGCTGTAGAGCGCCGGCGATGGCAAGTTCATGTACCTTTCTTCATCGCGAATAGGAAGTGTTATCAGCTAACATGTCGGGCCTACCGCCCATCCATGCCCTGAAAGAGGTCCCCATGCGTCTCAGCTTTCCCTCCCTCAAAGGCTCTGCCACCGTCGTCGGTGCCTTGTTGCTCACCCTTTGCAGTCACGCGGCGCTGGCACTCACGGTCACCGACATCGCCGGGCGCAAGGTCGATATCCCGGACAAGGTCGACCACGTGCTGCTAGGGGAAGGGCGCATGCTGTATTCGGTGGCCATGCTCGACGGCAAGGATCCGTTCAAGCGCATCGTCGGTTGGCAGGGCGAGCTGAAGACGGTCGACGCCCAGGGCTACGCCGCCTATCAGGCCAAATTCCCGCAGATCGACCAGTTGCCGCGCATCGGTACCACCTCCGAAGCGAGCGTCAGCGCGGAGAAGGTCCTGGCCCTGCATCCGGACATCGCCATCTTCGGCATCGCCGGCCATGGCCCCGGCGTCAAGAACGAAATCGTCGAGCAATTGCAGCAGGCCGGCGTGCCGGTGGTGTTTATCGACTTCCGCCAGCATCCCTTGCAGAACACCCTGCCCAGCCTGCGTCTGCTGGGTCAGGCGCTGCATCGCGAGCAGCAGGCCCAGGACTACATCGACTTCTATCAACAGCACCTCAAGCGCGTGCAGGACGTGGTCGCCAAGATCCCCGAGAGCCAGCGCCCCAGCGTATTCATCGAGATGCTCGCCGGCTATGGCAAAGGCGGCGTCCCCTGCTGCCACACCGCCGGCGACGGCAACATGGGCGACTTCATCAAGGCCGCCGGCGGCAACAACATCGCCGCCAAGCTGCTGCCGGGGCCGATCGGCGATATCAATCTGGAGAAGCTCATCAGTGCCGATCCGCGCTTTTATCTGCTCAGCGGTACCCGTGACAGCGCTTCCACCCAGCCGGGCCTGAAGGCTGGCGCCGGGGTCAGCGACGCCACCGCGCGGGCCAGCTTGCAGCCGTTGATCGCCCGCGATGGCATCAGCAGCCTGACCGCGGTGCGCGAGGGCCGGGTGCACGGTGTCTGGCACAACTTCTATGATTCGCCGTACAACATCCTCGCGATCGAAGCCATGGCCAAGTGGTTCTACCCGGAGCAGTTCAAGGACCTGGACCCGAACAAGACCCTGGCTGAACTGCAGCAGCGCTTCCTGCCGGTGGACATCAGCGGCGCCTACTGGGTCGACCTGAAGACTGCACCGTGAACGCCAAGGCAGACCTGCCCTCGACAACCGCCAGTGCCGCGCCGGCACTGGCGGACTACCGACGCGTGCTGCGCCGGCGCTTGCTGTTGCTCGGCCTGTTCGTGCTGGCGATCGCCGCTTCGGTGCTGCTCGACTTCACCCTTGGTCCCTCCGGGCTGACCCTGCATGACCTCTGGCAGACGCTGGTGGACAAGGCCTCGGTCAGCCCGGGCCAGCAGGTCATCGTCTGGAGCATTCGCTTGCCGCAGGCGTTGATGGCGGTGCTGGTCGGCGCCGCGCTGGGCCTGGCGGGCGCCGAGATGCAGACCATCCTCAACAATCCCCTGGCCAGTCCCTTCACCTTGGGGGTTTCCCACGCGGCGGCGTTCGGCGCGGCGCTGGCGATCATCCTCAATCTGGGAATCCCCGGGGTTCCCGACGAGTGGATAGTGGCGGTGAACGCCTTCGTGTTCGCGGTCATCGCCACCTTGCTGCTGGACCTGATGGCGCGCTGGCGCAAGGCCGATACCGGAGTGGTGGTGCTGTTCGGGATCGCCCTGGGCTTCACCTTTGGTGCGCTGGTGTCGTTGATCCAGTTCGTCGCCAGTGAAGACGCTCTGCAGGCGCTGGTGTTCTGGACACTCGGCAGTCTGGCTCGGGCCACCTGGTTCAAGCTCGGATTGTTGACGTTGGCCCTGCTGATCGCCTTGCCCTGCGCAATGCGCCGCTCCTGGCAACTGACCGCCCTGCGCTTGGGTGAAGACCGCGCGGCAAGCTTCGGCATCGACGTCAAACGGCTCAGGTTAGGGACCTTGTTGCGCGTCAGCGTACTGTCGGCGCTGGCCGTGGCGTTCGTCGGCACCATAGGTTTCATCGGATTGGTGGGGCCGCATATCTCGCGCCTGCTGTTCGGTGAGGATCACCGTTTCTATCTACCGGGCAGTGCGTTGGCGGGGGCGCTGATTCTGTCGCTGGCGTCGGTGGCATCGAAGAACATCGTGCCGGGGGTGTTGATCCCCGTGGGTATCGTCACGGCGCTGGTGGGCATCCCGTTTTTCCTCACCATCGTGTTGCGCGGCAAGGGGGTGCGCTGATGCAGGGGTTGCAGATAGATGGCCTGAACGTCAGCTATGGCAAGCGGCCGATCATCGAGCAGTTGTCGGTGGCGGCCTTGTTGCCTGGGCGAGTGACAGCATTGCTTGGCCCCAACGGCAGCGGCAAGTCGACCTTGCTCAAGGCGGTGGCCGGGCTGGTGGCGGCGCGCGGCACGGTCGATCTCGATGGCAGCGATCTGCTGCGCGCCAGCTTCGCCAGCCGTGCCGAGCGCGTGGTGTATCTGCCTCAGAGCTTGCCGGCCAGTGTGCATCTGCGCGTGTTCGAGTCGTTATTGGTGGCGCGCCGTGCCAGTGGCAGTACCTCTCAAGCTGACGACGTCGTCGAGGCCCAGAGCCTGCTGGCACGCCTTGGCATCGACAGCCTGGCCATGCGCTTTCTCGATGAGTTGTCCGGCGGGCAGAAGCAACTGGTGGGCCTGGCCCAGGCGTTGATTCGCAAACCGCGCCTGCTGTTGCTCGATGAGCCCCTGAGCGCGCTGGACCTGAACTTTCAATTCCATGTGATGGAAGTGATCCGCCAGGAGACGGTGCAACGCAACATGGTGACCCTGATCGTGCTGCACGATATCAACATCAGCCTGCGCCATACCGACCATGTGCTGATGCTCAAGGCCGGGCGCTTGCTGGCCGACGGTGCGCCGGCCGACGTCATCACCGCCGAGTCGCTGGCCCAGGTGTATGGGGTGCGTGGGAGGGTGGAGCGCTGTTCGCAGGGCTATGCGCAGGTGTTGATCGATGGGCTGGTGGTGGCGGTGTCCTGATGGGGAGGTCGGTTGCTTGTACCGGCCTGTTCGCGGGCAAGCCTTGCTCCCACAGGTCTACGGCTCACGATCGGCCAACCCCGTGGGAGCAAGGCTTGCCCGCGAAGAGGCCGGCCAGATCAGCGCAAACCGACGGCCACAGGTCTACGGCTCACGATCGGCCAACCCCGTGGGAGTAAGGCTTGCCCGCGAAGAGGCCAGCCAGATCAGCGCAAACCGACGGCCCTACTTGCGCGCCTTGATCACCGCCCGCATCGGCGCAGGCAAGCCTTCGATGGTGCGGCTGTGGTCGGCGGGGTCGAGGAAGTCGCTCAGCGACTGATACTTCATCCACTCGGTGCTGCGCTGTTCCTGCACCGTGGTTACGCTGACATCCACACACTGCACGTCGCTGAAGCCGGCCCGGCGCAACCACAGTTCCAGCGCTGGCACCGAGGGCAGGAACCACACGTTGCGCATCTGCGCATAACGGTCTTCGGGCACCAGCACCTGCTGTACATCGCCCTCGACCACCAGGGTCTCCAACACCAGTTCGCCACCCTTCACCAGGCAGTCCTTGAGCGCCAGCAGGTGCTCGATGGGCGAGCGCCGATGGTAGAACACGCCCATGGAGAACACCGTGTCGAAGCCTTCCAGTCCGGCCGGCAGGTCCTCCAGGGCGAACGGCAGGTGCCAGGCATTGAGCTCGGGCAGATAACGTTGCACCGCCTGGAACTGGCAGAAGAACAGCCAGTTGGGGTCGATGCCGATCACGCTGTCGGCGCCGGCGCCGAGCATGCGCCACTGGTAGTAGCCGTTGCCGCAGCCGACGTCGAGCACGCGCTTGCCGCGCAGATCCAGGTGGGGGGCGACGCGGGACCACTTCCAGTCCGAGCGCCACTCGGTGTCGACGTGCACGCCGAACAGGTCGAAGGGACCTTTGCGCCACGGCGACAGGCCCATCAGCGCCTCACGCATCTGCGCGCGGGTGGCGTCGTCGCAGTCGCAATCCAGACGCAGGCCATCGACCAGGTCGATCTCGCTGGTTCTGACCCGGGGCAGCGCATCGAGGGCGCCTTGCCAGCGCTCCAGATCGCCGTGGCCCTTGTCCATCTTCGCGTCGAGCTGTGTTTGCAGGGTGTTGGCCCAGTCTTGCAGGGGCGTGCCGGCCAAACGGCGAACCAGGGGCGCGAGATCGATCATGGCAGGGCAATCATCGAGGCAAAGTTGAGGCATTGGAACCAGGGCACCACCTTGGAGAAACCGGCGGCCAGCAGCAGGTCGCGGTTCTCTTCGAGGCTGGCGGGCTTCATGACGTTTTCAATGGCGCTGCGCTTCTGGGCGATTTCCAGTTCGCTGTAGCCGTTGGCACGTTTGAAGGCGATGTGCAGGTCGGTGAGCAGGCCGTGCTGTTCGGCATCTTCGAAGCGCAGTTTCTCCGAGAGGATCAAGGCGCCGCCGGGCACCAGGGCGCGGCGGATGCGGCCGAGCAAGCCCAGGCGCTGCTCGGGGGCGATGAACTGCAGGGTGAAGTTGAGCGCCACCACGCTGGCTGGTTGGAAGTCCAGCGCGAGGATGTCGCCATCGATGACCTCCACGGGCAACAGCTCCTGGAACATCGAGTCCTGGGCATTGAGGTACTCGCGGCAGCGCTCGACCATGGCCGCGGAATTGTCCACTGCCACCACGCGGCAGTCGTCCTGGCGCACGTGGCGACGCAGCGACTGGGTGACCGCCCCCAGCGAAGCGCCGAGGTCGTACAGCGTGGTGTGTGGCTGGGCGAACTGCGCCGCGAGTACGCCGAGGTTTTCGACGATGGTCGGGTAGCCCGGCACCGAGCGCTTGATCATGTCCGGAAACACCCGCACCACGTCTTCGTTGAAGGCGAAATCGGGCACCTGGGGCAGGGGCTGGGCGAAGAGGCGGTCAGGGTGTTGGCTCACGGCGGTTCCAGACGGTCACGGAAAACGGTCGCGGATTTTAGCGCAAGCGCGGGCTGGCTGCATGGTTTACGGACAGGCACCGGTCTGGGGCGTTACTTCACCGTCAACGCACAATCGAACGTCTGCACCGGTTTCACCTCGGGCGACCACGGCTGCTGATACACCAGCAACAGATGCCCATCCCCCGGTGCCTGCGCCAGGAAGCGCCACACCGACTGCCCGGCACCGCCCACCAGCCCGGCGTCCTCCGGATTGCTGTACACCTCCGGCCCGAGGCTTTTCAGCACGCCGGGCGCGGGGTTCTGCACCAGCCAGCGATAGCCGGTGGTGGGGTTGCTGGGCAAGGTGAGGGTCAGGTGCTGGCCGGTACTGAGCTTGAGCGGGCACTGGCTTTGCTGGTCAAGGGCGACATTTTGCGGCGGCTTCTGGGCGCAGGCGGCGAGCAGGGCAAGGCTGGCAGGGACAAGCAGGCGGGCGGCGGACATGACGGCTCCTTTGCGAGAGGCAAGCCGTCAGCATAACTGAAGCGGATATGGGGTGCATGCGCTACTCGATATACGTGTCATCATAAGGGAGTGGCGTCCTTGAAGCGTCTCGTATTTTATATTTTTTCAAGACTTCGTCGTAGCTGCCCACCCGCAATAACTTATTTGGGTTCCTATTCCGGTGCTTATGCATATAGGCTTTTAAATTGTTATGCGCAAAGCTGAATTCGGTATGCGCACTTTCCCGTATTCTGGGCGTGCGCCCATACATCGCTTTCGTCTTGTAAAATTGCTGAATGATCTGGAGGTGTTCCACGTATAAGCCAATGCCTGTTCCATCAGGTCTCACCGCGGCGAAAGCCTCATTGGCGCTTGGGTGGGCCCCTCTAAATGAAAAAGTATTTCTTACTTTAACTTGATAGGATTTCATTGCTTCAAGCGAATGTCTCTCTGCTCTCTTAAATTTTTTTGCTACTATCTTGGATTCGAAGTCCGCACCTTCAGCCACTGCTTTGTCATACCGGTCTGCTCGCGCGTCTAGCCGCGTTTCCCGCTCCCAGCGAGCCGTTTTCCAACGTGCCTTGGCTTGACGGCTGGCAAAACTTTTTTGGATCCTTTGCAGGGCAGCTCCTGCTGATGCGCGTGGCATGTGCCCGGTAGGGTCCGAATAATTGACAGGATCGCCGTCACAATATCCATAGGTATTAAGACCACCCTCGCCAAATGGACTAAAGCTGTCAGGGCTGTGAAATCTTGCCAACACCGGGTTATAAAGGCGATAACCTTGTCCCAGAGCGTAGTGATTGCTCGATAACTCAGCTATTTCCCCAGTGAAGCCAGAGCGGGTGCCATTGGTATCCGCTCGATGAGAGTATCCAGAGGGGGTATATGAGATGTTCAATATCGCCAGTGCAGTGCCCAGCAATGATCGAGAGTTGTCGGTAGCAATTAGCATGCGCGATCTGTTCACGGGATTTTATCTCCAATGTTGAAGAACAGTTCCAAGCTGGTCGAGATAACAGAGTCGGAACCTCTCAATACTGCTAGGTCAGTATCCATGTGCCCCAGCGTCTAGACTTGAGAACGAGAGTCTAAATCTGGAGACGGATATCTTCTCCTAGCAGAACTGACAGGTTGACATTTTTCAGGTGAGGAGCCTTGGAGCAGGCTCCTTCTCTTTCACTAGTGAAGCGTTATCAGAACAACACCTTCGCCACATCGGCAAAGCGCTTGGCAAAGTGCACCGTCATCCCCGCTTTCAGATAATCCGGCAACTCATCGAAATTGCCCCGGTTCGCCTCCGGCAGGATCAACTCGTTGATCTTCTGGCGCCGCGCCGCAATCACTTTCTCGCGCACGCCGCCGATCGGCAGCACGTGCCCGGTCAGCGTCAGCTCGCCGGTCATCGCCACACCTTTCTTCGGCGCCTGATTGCGTGCCAGCGACAACAGCGCACTGGCCATGGTCACACCCGCACTCGGGCCGTCCTTGGGCGTAGCGCCTTCGGGCACGTGCAAGTGCACGAATGCCTCATCGAAGAACTTCGCTTCGCCGCCAAACTGCTTGAGATTGGAGCTCACGTAGCTGTAGGCGATTTCTGCGGATTCCTTCATCACGTCGCCCAGCTGCCCGGTCAGCTTGAAGCCGCGGTTGAGGGTGTGGATGCGGGTCGCTTCGATCGGCAGAGTAGCGCCGCCCATGCTGGTCCAGGCCAGGCCGGTGATCACGCCCTTGCCGGAGAGCACCTGCTCGCTGCGGAACACCGGCGTGCCGAGCGAGGCTTCGAGGTCCTTGGGGCCGATCTTGATGGTTGAGTCCGGGGCGTCCAGCAGCTTGACCACCGCCTTGCGCACCAGTTTGCCGAGTTGCTTCTCCAGCTGCCGCACGCCGGCTTCCCGGGCATAGCCCTCGATGACCGCGCGCAGGGCGGTGTCGCTGATGCTCAGCTTGGCCTTGTCGACACCGGCCTTTTCCAGCTGCTTGGGCCACAGATGGCGCTTGGCGATGGCGAGTTTTTCTTCAGTGATATAGCCCGACAGGCGGATCACTTCCATGCGGTCCAGCAGCGGGCCGGGGATCGAATCCAGGGTGTTGGCAGTGCACACGAACAGCACCTTGGACAGGTCCAGGCGCAGATCGAGGTAATGATCGAGGAAGTCGACGTTCTGTTCCGGATCGAGGGTTTCGAGCAGTGCCGAGGCCGGGTCGCCTTGGTAGCTCTGGCCCATCTTGTCGATCTCGTCGAGCATGATCACCGGGTTCATCACCTCGACATCCTTGAGCGCCTGCACAAGCTTGCCCGGCTGGGCGCCGATGTAGGTACGGCGATGGCCCTTGATCTCGGCCTCGTCACGCATGCCGCCGACACTGAAACGGTAGAACGGCCGCCCCAGCGACTCGGCGATGGATTTGCCGACGCTGGTCTTGCCTACTCCGGGCGGGCCCACCAGCAGCACGATGGAGCCGCTGATCTCGCCTTTGTAGGCGCCCACGGCGAGGAATTCGAGAATCCGTGACTTGATGTCGTCCAGCCCGGCGTGGTGCTGGTCGAGCACCTTGCGCGCGTGCTTGAGGTCGAGCTTGTCCTTGCCGTATACGCCCCAGGGCAGGGCGGTGGCCCAGTCGAGATAGTTGCGGGTGACGGCGTACTCGGGTGAGCCGGTCTCGAGGATCGCCAGCTTGCCGAGCTCTTCATCGATACGCTTTTGCGCCTGGGCGGGCAGCGTCTTGGCTTCCAGCCGCGCCTGGAACTGCTCGACGTCGGCGCTGCGGTCGTCCTTGGTCAGCCCCAGCTCCTGCTGGATGACCTTGAGTTGCTCCTTGAGGAAGAATTCGCGCTGATGTTCGCCGATCTGGCGATTGACCTCTGCGGAAATTTCCTTCTGCAGGCGCGCAACCTCGACCTCCTTGCGCAGCATCGGCAGGACCTTCTCCATGCGCTTGAGCATCGGCACGCAGTCGAGCACCTGCTGCAGCTCGGCGCCGGTGGCAGAGGTGAGGGCGGCGGCGAAGTCGGTCAGTGGCGACGGATCGTTGGGGCTGAAGCGGTTGAGGTAGTTCTTCAACTCTTCGCTGTACAGCGGGTTGAGCGGCAGCAGCTCCTTGATCGCGTTGATCAGCGCCATGCCGTAGGCCTTGACCTCGTCGGTAGGCTCGATGGGCTGCTGCGGGTATTCGACTTCCACCAGGTACGGCGGGCGGTGATGCTTGAGCCAGGTGCGGATACGCACCCGCGACAGGCCCTGCGCGACGAACTGCAATTTGCCGTCTTCGCGGCTGGCGTGGTGGATTTTCACCAAGGTGCCGTACAGCGGCAGCGCTGAGGTATCGAAATGCCGCGGATCGTCGGGCGGCGTTTCCATGAAGAACAGCGCCAGCGAGTGGTGCGGGGTCTTGGCGACCAGATCGAGGGTTTCGGCCCAAGGCTCTTCATTGACGATGACCGGCAATACCTGGGCCGGGAAGAACGGGCGATTGTGGATCGGGATGACGTACACCTTGTCCGGCAGGTTCTGGCCGGGCAGGGTCAATTCGGTGCTGGACGTGGTGGAGTGTTCGATGTGTTCCGATTCCAGATGGTCGGCTGGAGATTCCGCGTAATCCTGCTGGTCGCTCATGGGGCACCTGCGCAATGGTCTATGCAGCTTAGATGGGGCACCCGGCCACTCGTTTCAATCCCGACCCTCCAGCTTTACCCGAAGTTGACGATAACCTGAGCAGAAGCCACTACGCTGTCATCTTGCGAGTCGCGCGATGCACAGGCACCGAGCCTTTGCGCGCGTGGCTTGTGCCGGCCATTCGTCGGGACAGCCAGGTGCTGGCATATCGCCTAATTGCTGGCGTGAATGATTTGTTACCGCCCGTTACTCTGCCCCTCAGCTTCTCAGAGGCCGGGCAGGCCGTATTTCACGAGTTGCCAGGTACTTAGCAATGCCTAACTTTTTCTCCGGCGTGGCCGTTGTCGCCGGCGCCCTGGTGTTTAGCTCGCTCGCTGTCGCCGCGCCGTTCCAGGCCCAGGTCGTCGACCAGCGCGGCCAACCGGTGGCCGATGCGGTGCTGACCCTCAAAGGCCCGACACGCAGCAGCCCGATCAGCACCAAGGCGGACATGGACCAGCGCAACAAAGAGTTCGTGCCCCATGTGCTGGCCGTGCACACCAACACCAACGTGACCTTCCCCAACAGCGACAACATTCGCCATCAGGTCTATTCGTTTTCGCCCACCAAGCGCTTCGAGTTGAAGCTGTATGAAGGCATCCCGGCCGCGCAGGTTTTCGACAAGGCGGGCGTGGTGGTGCTGGGCTGCAATATCCATGACTGGATGCTTGGCTATATCTATGTTACCGATGACCCGTGGTTCGCCGTCAGCGATGCCAAGGGCCAGATCGCCTTCGACCTGCCTGCTGGCCACTACGCCGTCACCCTCTGGCACCCGCAGAACGCCGACATGGCCACGCAAAGCGGCGGCGAGCTGGTGGTGGCCGACAAGGCCGTACAAAAGAGCTACAGCATGACCCTGGAGCCACTGTCCGCCGATGCCCCGAGCGCCCCTGCGCCGAGTGCCTTCGGGGATGCCTTCGGCAAGGCTGTGCGTGAAACTGAGAAGTAGCTTTCAGGCGCGTATCGCCTGCGTCCTTATCCTCCTGCTGCTGGTCGTGGTCGCAGCGCTGACGCTCGCCGTCAAAGTGGCGACCAACGAGGCCGTGCGCAGCCAGGCGGCGGAGCAGCTGGAGGTCGGCACGCGGGTGTTCGAGCGCCTGCTGGACGTGCGCGGTCGGCGTTTGCGCGACGGCTTGCAGATCCTGTCGTCGGATTTCGGTTTTCGCGATGCCATCGCCAGTGGCGATTCGGCGACCATTCGTTCGGCGCTGCTCAACCATGGCGCGCGGATCGGCGCCAGCGACATGTTCGTGCTTGGCATGGATGGCAATGTCATCTCCAGCACCGCCGACGATGTCGCCGACGGCTCGCCTTTCGCCTACGATCAGGCGCTGCGTGACGCCCGGCGCAGCAAACAGAGCATGCTCATCGTGCCCCTCAACGGCCAGCCGCACCTGCTGGTGGAGGCCCAGGTGCTGGCGCCGCTGCCCATCGCACGGGTGGTGATGGGCTTCACCATGGATGCCGCCTTCGCCCAGGAGCTGCACTCGCTGAGCAACCTGCAAGTGTCCTTCCTGACCCAGACCCGCGACGGCGTCGGCCAGCTGGTCAGCACCCAGGCCCCGGACCTGCATGCCAGCATCAGCGAGTGGATGCAGCACAACAAGGACGGCCGGCGGGTGACCCTGACCGTCCACGAGCAGCAAAGCTTTCTCAACGAACCGCTGCTGCTGGCCAGCGACAGCGCCAGTGGCGGCAAGGTCATCGCCCTGCTGCAAAGCCCCCTCGATGACGCGATGAAGGCGTTTGCGCCGCTGGACCACAACATCATCTATATCGCCCTGGCGTCGTTGCTGGCGTCCCTGGTAGGCGCGCTGCTGCTGGCGCGCAGCGTTTCCCAGCCGGTGCAGACCCTCGCCGAAGCGGCGGATCGTATCGGCCAGGGTGACTATCAGACGCCGGTACTGCTCAGGCGCAGCGATGAACTCGGCGCGCTGGCCGGGGCGATCAACCTGATGCAGTCGGGCATTGCCGAGCGCGAGCTGCAACTGGCCCACAATGCGCTGCACGACAGCCTTACCGGGTTGCCCAACCGCGCCCTGGCGACCGAGCGCCTGGGCAGCGCGATCGCCGCCGAACGGCCGGTGGCGGTGCTGTATCTGAACATCGAGAACCTGCGCGAGCTGGGCGAAAACGGCGGGCCAGTGCTGGTCGACGGTATTCTTCAGCGCGCCGCCGAGATGCTCCAGGACGTGTTGCGCCCCGGCGATACCCTGGCCCATCTGATCGCCGGCGAATTCCTCCTGCTGCTGGAGAACATCGACAGCGACAGCGCCGTGGCCGCCGCCGACCGCATCCAGCAGTTAGTGACCGTGCAGCAGCATGTGGGCAACCACGATGTGGTCATGGAATGCCTGATCGGCATCGCCGCCTACCCGATGGACGGCCAGAACCCCGAAGAGCTGCTGTCCCGGGCATCCATTGCCATGAGCGATGCCAAGACGCTGCCCGGTCGCTTGCAGGTCTATCAGCAGGGGCGCGACCTCGCTCACCAGCGCCAGATCAGCCTGATCCGCGACTTGCGCCACGCGGCGGCCAACAACGAGTTGATCCTCAACTACCAGCCCAAGCTCGACATCCGCGACCGTCAGGTGCGCCAGGCCGAGGCGTTGCTGCGCTGGCATCATCCGCAGTTCGGCATGGTCTCGCCGGCGGAGTTCATCGTCCTCGCCGAGCGCACTGGCAGCATTCAGACCCTGACCCGCTGGGTGATCGAAGAGGGCATTCGCCAGCTCAGCGAGTGGAATCAGCGTGGCTTGCGGGTGCAGCTGTCGCTGAATATTTCCGCCGACGACCTGCATGGCCAGGACTTGCCCGAGCGGGCTTCGCGCCTGCTGCAGCAATACCGCGTGCCGCCCGAGCAGATCATCTTCGAAATCACCGAGAGCGCGGTGATGCGTGAGCCGGAGGCGGCGCTCAAGGTGCTGCACCGCCTGCGCGAATGCGGCATCAGCCTCTCGGTGGACGATTTCGGCACCGGTTATTCATCGCTGGCGCACCTCAAGCGCATGCCGGTGCAGGAGCTCAAGATCGATCAGTCCTTCGTGCGCAATCTGGACGAAACCAGCGAAGACGCGGTGATCGTCCGCTCGACCATCGAGATGAGCCACAACCTGGGGCTCAAGGTGGTCGCCGAAGGCGTCGAATACGAACACAGCCTGCGCTTGCTGGAGCGCTGGCACTGCGACACGGCCCAGGGCTATCTGATCAGCCGACCGCTCACGGCAGCGGCGTTTGAAGTCTGGGTCAAGCAACCTCTGCCAACGCCGTCGATCATGGTCCACTGATATGAAACGTCGAATTCCCTTGCTGTTGAGTTCGTTGGCGCTGTTGTGTGCCGACCCGGTGCTGGCCGGCGACGGTCGCTTGATCGCCACCGGTGGCGCGACCAGCGTCGAAGGTGCCGCGGGCGGCGGCTTGATCCCCTGGGCGGTGATCTCCGGCTACAGCGAGCAGGGGCAGTGGAGCAGCACGGTGTTCGGCACCCATGTCGACCTGCCGGATTACAACCTTGATGTGACGGGTCTGTCGGCGTCCTATGGCAACCGCGTAGAGCTTTCCTACGCCCGGCAGCGCTTCGACCTGGGCACATTGGCGAAAAAGCTGAACCTGCCGGAGAACAGCCTGAGCCAGGACATCTTCGGCGTGAAGGTGCGGCTGTTCGGCGATCTGATCTATGACCAGCTGCCGCAGGTGTCGGCCGGCCTGGAATACAAGCACCAGCGCGACTTCTTGATCCCCAGCCTGGTGGGCGCCAAGCGTGACCACGATGTGGAGGGCTACCTCACCGCCAGCCGCTTGTTCATGGGCGCGGCGTTCGGCTACAACCTGGTGATCAACGGCGGGGTGCGCTACAGCCGCGCCAACGAGATGGGCGTGCTCGGCTTTGGTGGCGACCGCCGCGATACCCGCAGCGTGCTGAAGGAAGGCTCGGTGGCGGTGCTGTTCAATCCGCGCTGGGCGTTGGGCGTGGAGTACCGGGAGAAACCGGACAACCTGTCGTTTGCCGGTGAGAGTGACTGGGCGGATATGTTTCTGGGCTACTTCCCCAACAAGCATGTGGCCTTTGTGCTGGCCTATGCGCGGTTGGGCGAGATAGCCACGCTGGATAATCAGAACGGCACGTATCTGTCCGTGCAGGGGACTTTCTGATGAAGCGCCTGTTCGTTGCTCTTGTCGCTTTTTTGCTGCTGGGCGCCTGTGCCAGCAAGACGCTGGCTCCTGCTACCGATGACAGCCTGTATCAGGCGCTGGGGCGCAAGCCCGGAATCAATCGAATTGTCGAAGGCATGTTGCTGATCGTGGTCAAGGATCCGCGCATCGGCAAGCATTTCCATAATGTCGATCCGGTGCTGCTGCGGGACAAGCTGGTGGAGAAGTTCTGCGTCGAGGCGGGCGGGCCCTGCAAGTACACGGGCGTGGACATGGCTGAGGCGCATAAAGGCCAGCACATCGACCCCAGCGAGTTCAATGCGCTGGTGGAGGACCTGATCAAGTCCATGGACGCGCAACAGGTGCCGGTGCCGGTGCAGAACCGGCTGTTGGCGCGGTTGGCGGCCCAGCGGGGCGAGGTGATGGGGAAGTAGGGGGCTATGCTCTTACTTGATCTGGCCGGGTTAGTAGAATCTTCCAGCCTCCTGGGTTTGCTTGATGGGCGATCCGGCCTGCACGCCCGATGGAATATCCGGCCAGGCTCTACGAGCTATCCCAAGCGTACTGTGTGCGCTAGCTTGATAAGCGGGCCAACAGCGTGGGTAGTCACATGACGATTTTCCTCGCGCCATATTTTGCGTGCGGAGACGAACTTCACAATCGTCTGACTGTAGGAATCTTCATATCCTTCGCCATAGCGAAGCACCTCGGTGGGATTTTCGAAACGCAGGGTCTTTTTCTGGGCTGATATAGGTGACTTTACCGAATCGAGGGCGGGCTTTTGTCGGAGAGGATTTTGTCCAGATATCGGGCCCGGATTGCTGTGCGGCCGCCCGAACCTACCCATTATCAAACCATTTGATGCAACTACGGGCGCTTGCCCTTTTGCCGGAGCAGCAATGATTTCTTCAGCAGAGGGGTATATGTTGAGCCGTTGACGCGAAGGGTGGAAAAAATGTGCCGCTCCTAGCTCAGGAACCCCGTCACTCGCGCGGCGTGCGAACCGAAACGGTATATACCCCTTCGATAAGTAGATATGCCCCGACGGATCATGCCTATTGACCGGATCGCCGCCGCAATACACATAAGCATTCAAATCACCTTCGCCAAATGGGCTCAAACTGTCCGGGCTATGAAACCTGCACAAACCCGCGTTGTAGGCGCGATATCCGTTCCCCAGTAAATACCGACCATCTCGTTCCAACGGTTGGCCGGCGAAGCCGATCTGCATGCCTCTGCCCGACATCGCTGGGCTATGCCCGAATACGCTATAGCTAAACGCTGCTGTACAGGCGGGGTGCAGACGCCGGGCGACGCTGTTCATGCGCTCGCAAGCCAGCAGTGCAGAATAGGGGGCGGCAGTGGAATGGATCACGGCGGTTGAACTCGGAAATCAAAATAACTCCTTTGATCAAACCCGAATCAAAGTCGACCCGCCACTCTCAAAAGTACTAGTTGACTTCAACTGCGCAATCTGGCGGTTTTAGCTGAATGAACGCCAAAAAAACGGCCCCCGAAGGAGCCGTCTGGTACCGCATCACACCCTTACTTGGCCAACTTGTAGGCAATGATGTAATCGCCCATCTTGGTGCCCAGCGAGCCATGGCCACCTACGGTCGCGAGGATGTACTGAGTACCATCCTTGCCGGTGTAGCTCATTGGCGTGGCTTGACCACCTGCAGGCAGGCGGCTGGACCACAGGTTCTTGCCGGTCCGTACGTCATAGGCACGGATGTACTGGTCAAGGGTTCCGCTCAGGAAGCCGACGCCGCCGGCAGTGACCATCGAACCGCCCATGCTCGGCACGCCGAGGTTGACGCCGATCGGCACTGGCGAGCTGTCACGGCTGGTGCCGTTCTTGTGCTTCCAGACCACTTTGGCGGTGGTCATGTCGATACCGGCCACGTAGCCCCAGGCTGGCGCCTGGCAAGGCACGCCAAACGGCGACATCAGCGGATGCATGATCACCGCGTAAGGCGCGCCAGTGTTCGGTTGCACACCCGAGGTTTCGCTTTCACGCTTGCTGCCGGCGGCCACTTCGGCGCGCGGCACCAGCTTGGAAACGAACGCCATGTAGTTCGGGCTGGTGAACATCAGCTGACGAACCGGGTCGATCGACACCGCGCCCCAGTTGAACACACCGACGTTACCCGGGTAGATGATGCTGCCCTGGGTGGACGGAGGGGTGTACTGGCCTTCATAACGCAGGGACTTGAACTGGATCCGGCACAGCAGTTGGTCGAACGGCGTGACCCCCCACATGGCTTTTTCATCCAGCTTGGGCGGCAGCAGGTTCAGCTCCGAGCGCGCTTGAGTCGGCGAGCTGTGGTCGCCTTCTACAGCACCACCGGGTACCGGGATTTCCTGGATCGGCACGATCGGCACGCCGGTCTTGCGGTCCAGCACATACAGGCTGCCTTGCTTGGTCGGCTGGATCAGCGCCTGCTTCACGCCTTCGGCGGTCTTGATATCCATCAGCGTTGGCTGAGACGGTACGTCCATGTCCCACAGGTCGTGGTGCGTGAACTGATAGTTCCAGCGCACCTTGCCGGTGTCGATGTCCAGCGCGACGGTGCCGGCGCTGAATTTTTCGCTGCCGGCACTGCGCTCGGCGCCCCACTGGTCGGGCATCTGATTGCCCAGCGGCAGGTAGACCAGACCCAGCTTCTCGTCGACGCTGGCCAGCGACCACATGTTCGGCGAGTTGCGGGTGTAGGTCTGGCCAGCAGGCAGCGGCGTGGTTTCGTCGGGATTGCCGGCGTCCCAGTTCCAGACCAGGTGGCCGTCATGCACGTCGAACGCGCGGATCACGCCAGAGGGTTCGCTGGTGGATTCGTTGTCGGTGACGTGACCGCCGATGATCACCAGGTTGCGGGTGATAGCGGCAGGCGAAGTGGCGTAGTAGCCACCCGGAGTGAACGGGCCTTCGCTGGTGCGCAGGCTGACAGTGCCTTTGTCACCGAAGGATTCACAGACTTTACCGGTGTCGGCGTTGAGCGCGATCAGGCGCGCATCGGCGGTCGGCAGGAACAGGCGGCGAGGGCACTCGGCAGCCATGGCCTTGCCTTGGTCCGACAGGGTGGCCGGGGTGCTGATGGCCTCGGACTTGCTGAAATTGGCTTCGTCGTAGTACGACACGCCGCGGCAGGTCATGTGCGCCCAGCCGGTGAAATCGTTGTTGTTAGGCCCTTGGATCTGCGGGTCGTAACGCCAGATTTCCTTGCCGGTGTCCGGGTCCAGCGCCAGCACCTTGCTGTGCGGTGTGCAGGCATAGAGCATGCCGTTGACCTTGAGCGGGGTGTTCTGGTCGGTGATTTCCACCGGGTCCTTGTCGGTCTTCATGTCACCGGTACGGATGCGCCAGGCTTCCTGCAGCTTGCCCACGTTGGCCGTGGTGATCTGCTTGAGCGGCGAGTAGCGCTCACCGAATTCGGTGCGCCCGTACGACTGCCAGTCACCTTCAGGCTGAGCCGGTGCGGCGCTGGCGACATCGCCACCGTCGCGGCCGATGTCGCCGTTGATTTCACCCGGGTTGGTGAACTGCGAAATGACCGCGCAGGCACCGGCCAGAATCACCGCCACGCCCAGCGCCCGAGTGGCGAACGGCGCAGGCTGGCGACGCACCAATGGGTTGCGGAACAGCGGCAGCCACAGCAGCAGGCCGAGCACGAACCACAGCGACAGGCGCGGCACCAGCTGCCACCAGTCGAAGCCGATCTCGTACAGCGACCAGACAGTGCTGGCGAACAGCACCACGGCGTACAAGCCAATGGCTGCGGAACGTCCGGCCAGCAGCAGCAGGCCGGTGACGAGGATGCCGAGGCCGGCGATCACGTAATACAGCGAGCCGCCCAGGCTGGCGAGCTTGACGCCCAGCACCAGCAGGATCAGGCCCATTACTGCGAATACCAGGCCCAACAGGCTGGGCCACAGGCGTGGTCTACTCAAAGCACCGTCAGTGCTCATAGGGTCTTTTCTCCGTTGTGTAACAGTCGTTCGAGCATAGTTCAGGTAACGGCCTTTGCTCGGTATATGGGCGTCGTGCCACGTTATGGGGGAGTTGCAAGTCGACGGTGGCCGTGCACCGGGAATGAAGAACGGAATACCGGGATTGTTAACTGTTCAGTGCATATTGCTGTCGGGTTGGAAGCGCAAACCGGACAAAAAGTATGGAATATTACGAAAAGTTAAACGTTTCAGTACTCTTGGGCGGGGAGACTATAGATATTTTTTTAGTATTAAAAGATCGCATGGCGCTATTCATCTTTGCTCAATCTGTAACAGTCGGGGCCGTATTCCACAGCCCCTGTGCCAGAGCCTCAGAAGCTCGTTCGTAGCCCTACCTCGACGCTGCGCCCCGGTGCCGGCGCAATGTCGCGAAGGATCGAACTGGCGTAGCGCACCGTCTGGTTGGTGAGATTTTCGCCATTGACGAACGCCAGCCACTGGCTTTTACCGACGTTGAACTTGTAGCCGACGCTGGCGCCCAGGGTGGTGTAGCCGTCGGTGCCCCGCTCGTTGGCCGGCACCCGTCGCTGCGCGCTGGCGTGCTCGACATCCACCCTGGCCTGCCAGCGCGCGCGCTCCCACAGCAGGCCGCTGTTCACGCGCAGTGGTGCGATACGCGGCAGCGCTTCACCGCTGTCGAGATTCTTGGCGCGGGTGTAGTCCCCCGACAGCTCCATGGCCCATTTGCCGTAGGCGTTTTCGCCCAGCGTCCAGTGATCCTTGGCTTCGACCCCGGCAAAGCGTGCGCGAACCCCGGAGTAGGTATATTTAGGAATGCCGTCGGCCGCTTCGGCGCCATCGTCATCCAGGTTGCGCCCGGTCGAAAGCAGGCCGATGTAGTTGGAGAAGTGGCTGTAGAACACGCCGATACTGCCCTTGTGCACGCCGTTGTCGAAGCGCAGGGCAAGGTCGCTGGACACTGCCTTTTCCTTCGCCAGCCCGGCATCGCCGCGCTCGTAGGTACCGGTGGCCACATGTGCGCCGTTGGCGTACAGCTCATAGAAGGTCGGGGCGCGTTCGGTATAGCCCAGGGTGGCGGCCAGCGACCAGATCGGCGTCAGGGTATATACCGCACCGGACGACAGGCTGGCAGCGGTAAAACTGCTGGAACTGTCTGCCGCGGCGAAGCGCTCGTTGCCTTGGGCGTCCGGGTCGACCTTGGTGTGTTCCAGCCGTCCACCGAGGCTCAGGCGCAGGCGCTCGGTGGCTTGCAGTTCTTCAAGGATGAACAGCGCGGCGGCGTCAGTGTCGGTCTGCGGCACGAAGGCTTCTTCGCCCAGCGCCTGGAACTCACTGTGGCTGACTTGGGCGCCGATCACGCCTTCTACCGGCCCTAGCGGTTGGTGACGGGCCTCGACGCGGGCCTCATAGCCCTTGTTCTTGAAGGTAGTTCCGACTTCACCGCCCTCGATTTCGCGATGTTCGTAGTCGGTGTAGCCAGCGTCCAGTTTCACCGAGCTGAAGGGGCCGTCGAGGTCGCGAATCTCGGAGGCGAAGCCGTAGTGATCCTGCTGCATGCGGATGCGCACATCTTGCTCGGCGGGGGAGCCATAGTTGCCGTCGTAGTGGCTGTAGGACAGCCCCGCGTAGCCATGATCCCAGGTGTAGGACCCGCCGATGGCGCCACCGTCCTGGCGCCCGTCGCTGTTGCCCAGCCGGTGTTTGCCCCCTTGCTCGCCGCTGCTCTCGCGTTCGCGGGGGCTGTAGGCGAAGCCGGGGATGCGCAGGTCATTGTATTCGCGGGCGTTGGCGTCCAGGTGCAAGGCGAAGGTACCGTTGCCGGCTTCCAGCTTGCCGGCGCTGCTGCGGGTGGTGGAGGCGCCGCCGTAGCGCAGCTCGCCCGAGCCCTGAATGCCGTCGATGGCTTCAGTGGGGATGCGGTTGTCGAAGGTGTTGACCACGCCGCCGATGGCGCTGCCGCCGTACAGCAAGGCCGCCGGGCCACGGACGATTTCAATGCGCTCGACGTTGGCCGGGTCCAGCGGCACGGCGTGGTCGTTGGACAGCGACGAGGCGTCGAGGGCGCCGACGCCATTGCGCAGCAGGCGGATGCGATCGCCGTCCAGGCCGCGGATGATCGGCCGACTGGCGCCCGGGCCGAACCACGAAGACGACACCCCAGGCTGGTTCTTCAGGGTCTCGCCCAGGCTGCCTTTCTGTTCCAGCGTCAGCGCGTCGCCCTGCAGCACGGTGGAGGGGGCCGCACTGGCGCCGCCGAGGGGGTTGGCGGTGATGACTTGTTCTTGCAGGGTGACCGGGGTGGTGGCGTGGGCGGGCGGGGTGATTAACAGGGCAGCGGCGAGTGGCGAAAGGTGCCAGTAATAGGGGCGGGCAGACATGCGGGTTCCTTGGCATGGAGTTGGAAGTGAAATGTTATGTTATTACATAATTTTCATTTTGCCGAGCGTCCATGAAAAACGGCTCCCGAAGGAGCCGCTCTCGTACTGCAACGCTGTTTATTTTTTCGGCAGCGCGTAGGCCATCACATAATCGCCCTGCTTGGTGCCCAGCGAGCCGTGACCACCCGCCATCACCAGTACGTACTGGCGGCCGTCCTTGCCGGTGTAGGTCATCGGCGTGGTCTGGCCGCCTGCTGGCAGACGACCTTCCCACAGCTGCTTGCCGTTGCGCATGTCATAGGCGCGCAGATACTGGTCGAGGGTACCGCTCAGGAAGCCCACGCCACTGGCGGTGACGAAGGTCCCGCCCAGGCTCGGCACGCCCATGGTCAGCGGGATCGGAATCGGCGAACTGTCGCGCACGGTGCCGTTCTTGTGTTTCCAGATCGTCTGGTGAGTGGTCAGGTCCACGGCGGCCACGTAACCCCAGGCCGGCGCCTGGCAAGGCAGGCCCATGGGCGACAGCAGTGCCTCCAGAATCACGCCGTAGGGCGCGCCCTTGTTGGGCTGCACGCCCTCGGTTTCACTCTTGCGACCTGGGCCGCTGGCGGCATCGGCCGCGGGAACCAGCTTGGAGCGGAAAGCCATGTAGCTCGGGTTGACGAAGGCGATCTGGCGCACCGGATCGACCGAGATGCCGCCCCAGTCGAACACGCCGAAGTTGCCCGGGTAGACGATCGAGCCCTGCAGCGATGGCGGGGTGAACGGGCCGTCATAGCGCAGCGACTTGAAGTCGATACGGCAGAGCATCTGGTCGAACGGCGTCACGCCCCACATGTCGCGCTCCTTGAGCGGCGGCGGCATGAAGTTGAGCTCCGACTTGGGCTGGGTCGGCGAGGTGTGGTCGCCTTCCACCGCGCCTTGCGGCACGGGCACTTCGTCGATCGGCACGAGGGGCTTGCCGTTGCTGCGGTCGAGCACGTAGATGCTGCCCTGCTTGGTCGAGGCCAGCAGCGCCGGTTTGATGCCATCGCTGGTCTTCATGTCGAGCAGGCTCGGCTGGCCACCGACGTCCATGTCCCACAGGTCGTGGTGGGTGAACTGGAAGGTCCAGCGCACGTGGCCGGTGTCGATGTCCAGGGCAGTGACCCCGGCGCTGTACTTCTCCGATTCAGGGGTGCGGTTGCCGCCCCACTGGTCGGGCATCTGGTTGCCCATGGGCAGGTAGAGCATGCCGAGTTTTTCGTCGACGCTCATCAGCGACCACATGTTCGGCGAGTTGCGGGTGTAGTGCTCGCCCGCGGCGATGGGGGTGGTGACGTCGGGGTTGCCGCTGTCCCAGTTCCACACCAGGTGGCCGTCGTGCACGTCGAAGGCGCGGACCACACCGGAAGGCTCGTCGGTGGAGACGTTGTCGGTGACGTGGCCGCCGATGATCACCAGGTTGCGGGTCACGGCCGGCGGCGAAGTGGAGTAGTAACCCCCTGCGGCGAAGCTGCCGATATTGGCGCTGAGGTCGATCTGGCCTTTGTCACCGAAGTCTTCGCACATCTTGCCGGTGTCGGCGTTGAGGGCGATCAGGCGGGTGTCGGCGGTCGGCACGAAGATGCGTTTCGGACAGCTGCTGGCGACCGCTGTGCTGGCTTCGACCACGGGCACCGGACTGGCCTCGGTGGCGGTCGGCGCGCTGGCTGCGTCGTCATGGTAGGAGACGCCGCGGCAGGTCATGTGGGCCCAGCCCTTGAAGTTGTCGGCCTTCTGGGTGCTGATCTTCGGATCGAAGCGCCAGATTTCCTTGCCGGTGTCCGGGTCCAGAGCAATCACCTGGCTGTGCGGCGTACACACGTAGAGCATGCCGTTGACCTTGAGCGGCGTGTTCTCGGCGGTGGTTTCCATCGGGTCGTTGGGCCCGGGGATGTCGCCAGTGCGGAAGGTCCAGGCCGGTTCCAGCTGGCTGGCGTTGTCCGGGGTGATCTGCGCCAGCGGCGAATAGCGGTCGGCGAAACCGCTGCGGCCGTACGACTGCCAGTCGCCCTCGGGCATGGCCGGGGCGCCACTGGTGGTGCCGGCGCTGTCGCGGTCGAGCTGGCCCTTGATTTCACCGGGGTTGGTGAATTGGCTGGCCAGGGCGGTGAGGCCGGCCAGCACCACGGCGACCGTCAGGCCCTTGCTGCCCAGGCTCGAGGTTTGCCCCCACAGCAGCGGACGACGGAACCACGGCAGCAACATGACGATGCCGAAGGCGAACCACAGCGCCAGGCGCGGCACCAATTGCCACCAGTCCAGGCCCACTTCCCACAAGGCCCACAGATTGCTGGCGAACAGCACGATGGCATACAGGCCCAATGCCGCGGCGCGCCCGGCCAGCAGCAGGAAGCCCACCAGCAGGATGCCGATGCCGGTGATCAGGTAATAGAGCGAGCCGCCGTTGCTGACCAGCTTGACGCCGCCGGCCAGCAGGGCCAGGCCCATGAGTAGAAACACCAGCCCGAGCAGGCTAGGCAGTAGCCGCTTGCGACTGTTTGTCCCGTCGTTGTTCATCGTGGGGGAAACTCCATCGTGCGTTAATTATTGGTATCGGGTGCGAATGTCCCGAGTCATGCGTAGAGCCGTTAGGGGGCTAATTAGTTTCAGAATATGTCGCCACAAGGTGTAAATCCCTTCACCAATTCGCCACCGCAACGGACGGCGTTTCAGGTGAACCTGTGCGATTGGCGCAGATTTATTCGCGACAGTTCAGTTCTGCGCTTTGCGCTATCGTGGCTCTAGGCTAAGGTTGCCGCTTTGCCGACACTGGACCCCCAAGATGACTGTCTTTCAATCGAGCGCCGCGCTGTGACTGCCTCCGATTCCGATCCGCTGCACGGTGTCACCCTTGAGCACATCCTCACCACGCTGGTCGAGCACTACGAGTGGTCGGGCCTGGCCGAGCGCATCGACATCCGCTGCTTCAAGAGCGACCCCAGCATCAAGTCGAGCCTGACTTTCCTGCGGCGCACACCCTGGGCGCGGGAAAAGGTCGAACGCCTCTACGTCAAATTGCAGCGCACCAAGCGCTGAGTGAATAACGGAGACCGCATGTCTTGTTTATCGGGCGAGCGCTTGCGCCTCGCCGTGCTTATGGTTGCCTGTGTGGCCTGGTTCGGGCTGGGGTTGCAGCTGTATCTGATGCTGTTTGCACGCTGGCAGGAACAGGCCAGTCTGTTGGGCGGCTTGATGACCTTCCTGAGTTTCTTCACCGTGCTGAGCAACACCCTGGCGGCGGCAGTGCTCACCGCCGCCGTCAGTCGTCATCAGGGTGGCCTGGCCCGTTGGTTTCGCCGGCCTGGGGTGAGCGCCGGGGTGGCGACCAGCATCGTCCTGGTGGGGATCGCCTACAGCCTGTTGCTGCGCGATCTGTGGGACCCACGGGGCTGGCAGTGGCTGGCCAACGAGATTCTCCACGACGTCATGCCCGTGGTGTTCCTGGGCTATTGGCTGGGGTGGGTGCCCAAAGGGCATTTGCGCCTTTGGCATCTGCCGCTTTGGGCGCTGTACCCGACGGTGTACTTCGTTTTCATCCTGATTCGCGGGGATTCGCTGGGGGTGTATCCGTACCCGTTCATCGATGTGCTGAAGCTGGGCTACTGGCGGGCGTGGATGAACGCCTTCGGTGTGTTGGGCGGGTTCTTGGCGATCGGCGGAGTGGTCGTGGTGATTGACCGCCTGATCGCCAAGCGGCGTCGTTAGGCAGGTCTGGCCCCTTTGTGGGAGCAAGGCTTGCCCGCGAAAGGGCCAGCAAGGGCTGGCGCAGATCCCTCGTCCTACTCCCGCACCCTTGCTTCTGTGGGAGCAAGGCTTGCCTGCGAAAGGGCCAGCAGGGCCGGCGCAGATCCCTCGCCCTACTCCCGCGCCCTTGCTTCTGTGGGAGCAAGGCTTGCCCGCGAAAGGGCCAGCAAGGGCTGGCCCGGATCCCTCGGCCTACTCCTCGTCATCCCCCTCTGCGCGCCAGTAACCGGCGACCTTCAACGCCTGATCATCGACCTTGTGCTCGTCCAGCAAGATCCGCCGCAGCTTGCGAGATAACGACGCTTCGGTCGCCACCCAGCTATACAGCGTCCCCGCCGGCAAGCTCAGCTTGCTCACCACATCGGTCAGCTGCGCGCTGTGCCGTTCCACCCAGATCACCTCGACATCGGCCGCGCTGAGCAACGGCTGGCGCTCGGCAGCATCCTCGATCTCCACCACCGCCAGCGCTCGACGCCCGGCAGGCAGTTCCTCAAGACGCCGCGCGATGGCGGGAATGGCGGTTTCGTCGCCGATCAGCAGATAGCTGTCGAAGCTGTCCGGGACGATGTTCGAGCTGCGCGGGCCGCCGATATACAAGGATTGACCTGGCGCCGCCTGGGCCGCCCAGGTTGACGCCGGGCCGTCGCCGTGGAGGACGAAATCGATATCCAGCTCGCCGGCTTGCAGGTCGATGCGTCGCGGGGTGTAGTCGCGCATCGCCGGTTTCGGGCCATCGCCCTTGGCGCCGAGCACCAGGGTCTCCAGTGCGGCCTGCTCCTCGGGGGTGGTGGCGAACAGCAGCTTGATGTGATCGTCGGCGCCCTGGCTGAGGAAGCCGGCCAGCTCCGCGCCGCCGACGGTGATGCGGCGCATCCGCGGTGTCAGGTCGGTGACCCGCAGCACGTCGAGGCGTCGACGTTTGATTTCGTGCATGACGCGATGGATGCCATAGGGGCTTTCAGTGGGATGATCGGCTTTCATTGGGCAATGTCCTGAGCGGGGGAGGTCGTGTCGGGGCCGTCGACGATGGCCTTGGCGGTGGTGTTGAGCAGATCGCGCACGCGCAGGATTTCTTCCGCGCTCCAGCGACCATGGTGCAGCTGCAAGGCGTGGCGCAGGTTGTGCACCGCTTCGTGAATTTCCGCTGGGCGATCATGGCCGCGCAGCGAGCGCTTGCTGACATCGATGCGGGTGCGCACGCCTTCGAGGGCCACGGCCTGCTCGATCAGCATCTGGTGTCCGGCGTCGGTGGCGGTGTACAGCTTCTTGCCGCCCTGAGCGTCGCCGGTTACCAACTCGCTTTCTTCGAGGAAAGTCAGGGTCGGGTAGATCACCCCTGGGCTGGGGCTGTAGGCGCCGTCGAACAGGCTTTCGATGCGGCGGATCAGGTCGTAACCGTGGCAGGGCTGTTCGGCGACCAGCGCCAGCAACAGCAGCTTGAGATCGCCTGAAGCGAAGACGCGGGGGCCGCGGCCACCGCCTTTGTGGCGGTCGAAGCCGTCGCGGCCACCGCCGAATTCCTGGGGTCTGTGTTCTCTCATGTGCGCTTCTCTCGGGTCGTTAAGATATACCTTAAGATATATCTTAGCGCTCGGCAAGAGGATAGTGAGAATTGTTATCAATGTGATGGTTGGTGGGTGAATGTAGCGGCCTCTTCGCGGGCAAGCCCTGCTCCCACAGGTGTACGCCGCTGGATCAGCCTGTCCAGTGGAAGCAAGGCTTGCCCGCGAAGAGGCCCTTCAAGCCGCTGAAAATCCTATTGAATAACCCCATTGTCCGCAGTACACAGGCTGCGGGCCCCCGGTTGCACATACGGCGCCAACATCGGCGCCATACCCTTGAGCACCTGCACCGGCAAGGCCGAGGTGAAGCTGAAATTCTGCGCCGTTTGCCCGGGCACGAACGCGGTCAAGGTGCCGAAATGATGAGCACCGATAAAGAACACGAAGGTCGCCGTGCGATTGATGGCCTTGGACGCGATGATCCGCCCGCCGGTACCGAAACTCTGCAGGCGGTTGTCGCCGGTGCCGGTCTTGCCGCCCATGGCCAGCGGCGTACCGTCGGCCTGTTGGAAGCTGCCATTGACGCGCCTGGCGGTACCATCGCTGACCACCTTCGACAACGCCCCGCGCAAGGCCGCCGCGACTGCACTGGGCATCACTCGCTCGGCCTGATCCGGCGCACTGATCAGTTGCGTGTCGTAAGGCGTGCCGGCGGCGAAGTGCAGGCTGTCGACCCGCAAGGTCGGCAAGCGCACGCCATCGTTCTGGATGATGCCAAGCAGTTCGGCCAGCGCCG
The DNA here is from genome assembly GCF_058986725.1 of Pseudomonas sp. GW821-FHT01A09. NCBI lineage: Bacteria > Pseudomonadati > Pseudomonadota > Gammaproteobacteria > Pseudomonadales > Pseudomonadaceae > Pseudomonas > Pseudomonas sp. GW821-FHT01A09. The sequence goes on along the minus strand of NZ_JBYSWB010000022.1, from coordinate 5,918 downwards.
CCGGGCGATCCCCCGAGCTGCCAATGGCCGTGGCCAGCGATGGCACCAGATGGTCGAACGGGTAGCCGACGCTTTTCCAGCGTTGATGGATATCGAGGAAGGCTTCGATCTCGACCATGGTGCGGATACGGCTGTCGCGGGCGCTCTTGTGCTTGCTCTTGAACAGCCAGCCGTAGACTTCCTGGCGCTGCTGTTCGCTGGCCTTGATGGCGTCGTTGAGGCTGGCGTCGGGATGTTCCAGCAAATAGCCCAGCAGCCACAGGTCCAGCGGGTGAGAGCGGGCGATATAGCCCTGATCCGGCAAGTCGTAGGCGCCCGGGCCGTAGGTGCGGTACATCTCGCCCAGGCGCTTGTCGGTGACCGTGGTGTTCTTCAGGTGATCGCGCACAAAGGCGTTGAAGGTCGCCTGGTCGGCCGTCGGGAACAGATAACGATGCACCGCCGCCAGGCGAATCGGCGTGACGTTCATGCCGTCGATAAAGGTGTCGAGGCGATCCTGTGAGCTCTTGTCCTGATATTTGCGCCAGAAGCGCCGCAGGAACTCCGTGCCCTCGCGATCGGCGAAGCGCGCCAGGTATTCCTGGCGGCGCGGATCGCCATCGTCCTTGAGCAGTTGCGCGCTGTTGTTGTCGCCCTCATAGGTGCTGTAGCGCACCAGATCGCGCATCAAACGAATGAACGACAGGTTGATGGACTCCTGCAGGGCGACCTTGAGGGTTGGATTCTGGCTGTCGTCCTGGCGGCGGAAGTTCTTGAACCGGTGCACGCCGCCACCGGTAAAGAAGCTTTCGGCAGGGTTGGCGGAGTACTGGCGCTCCAGCGCGGCGTCGAGCATCGCCGGCAAATTGCGGTCTTCGTGCTGGATCAGGTAGTCGACGGCCCAGCGAGTGATGCGGTCGGGGTCTTCCACGGGGACCTTGCGCAATTGCGTTGGCGTCTGCCCGGCGAAGCGGTCGTGCAGTTCGGCGATGATCTGCAGGTAGCTGGTCAGTACCCGCACCTTGGCGGTGGAGCCCAACTCCAGTTTGCTGCCTTCGTTGATGTCGAACGGCTGATCGGTGCTGTCGGTCTGGGCCCGCACGCGAAAGCCGTCAGCGGTGGTTTCAAAGAGGGTGAAGCTGTAGCTGATCTTGCCGGTGTTGGCCGGGCTGAGCAGGTGCTCGCCGATCAGGCCGATCTGCTGGGCGAAGGCCGGGTCTGCGAGTTTTTTCAGGTAGGCGCTGGACTGCTGCTGCAGGTCGCCCTGCAAGGTGCTGGTGGCAGCCAGGTCGAGGCGGTCGAGATCGTAGAGCGGGCGCTCCAGCAGAAACCCCAGACGGCTGCGGGCCACGCTGATGCCTTTGTTGGTTTCATTGGCTTGCAGCGTCGGCTGTTGCGCCCAGTCGCGGAAGCTCAGCTGGCTGGCGAGGGCAGCCTGGGCCAGGTCGGCGTTGATGATGTGGTTCTGCGCGAGCAGACGGATGTGGCTGTCGGTCAACCGCGCCAGCTCCTTGTGGCCCTTGGCGAGAAAATGCGAAGGGCGACGCTGGGCGATCATCAGCGAGAGCACCTCGCGCAGGGCCTGGCCACGTTCGGCGATCGGCGCGCTGGTGTCGTTGAGCACGCGGTTGATCTGCTGGAAGTCGGCGCCGTACCAGACCCGCAAGCCCTCGGCCAGGCCATGCACTTCGCCATGTCCCGGCACCGCCGACAGGGGCACGCTGTTGAGGTAGTCGCGGACCACCACCTGGCGTGCGGCAAGCGTCTGCGGGCCACCCTGATAGGCGCGCACGCTGGCGGAAATCATCTGGCGGATCTTCTCGGCTCCGGAAAGCGTCAGGCCGTCCGGCGAATGTCGGTACTTCTCCAACTGCGTGGCCAGGGTGCTGCCGCCGGCCGATTGCCCCGGCAAGGCCAGGAGCTTGGCGACCTGGGACCAGGCCGCCTTGAAAAAGCGCGGCCAGTCGACGGCCGGGTTGAGCTGCGGCGCGTCGGTAGACAGCAGATCGCGGTTTTCGATGAACAGCAGGCTGTCGACGATCACCGGTGGAATATCGCTGAACTGCTCATAAAGCTGCTGCGGGTAGCGGTACCGATACAGGGTGTCGGCCTTGCAATCGGTAATCAGCAGGCCGGCCTGACTCTTCTCGGCGTAGGGCACGAACAGGCCGTGGTCGGTGTAGCGCATCAATGCGGGCGAGAAACGCACCTGCCGAGCAATGCGGTAATCGTGGTCCAGCAGGCGCGGCAGGAAGGTGCCCAGGCTGCTGTAGCCCAAGCGTTTGTCGAACGGGCCGTCGCCGGGGTAGACGACCGCAGCGCTGGGGCCGTCTTCGAGCTGCCAGGTCAAGGTGCTGGCCAGCCGGCTGAACTGCTGGGCTTGCAGGCGCGAGGTGCGGCTTTCGACAAGGGCGAGGTAGGCAAGGATGACCATGAGCACCAGCACTACAGCGCTGGTTATCCACAGCCAGGTGCGCTGGCGTTTGGGCCTGGGGGGTAGATCAGGGCGACGGGGCGTTTGCAGATCGTCGGCGGGTGCCGCGGTCTTTGGCGGTTCGGTTTGCCACAGAGCGCCCATAGTGTTCAACCCGGTTACGGAAAATCATCGCACCTGATTGCAGTCTAGACGCTGGGCGGGGAGGGGGCGGGAAATGTGGATTGGCTGTTGGATCTTTGCTGGCGAAGGCGGCGGTACAGCTTGCGCAAGACCCTGAAACTCTCACGCCGTGAGCCAGGGTTGGATGTGTGCAGTTCATACACCTGTGGGAGCCCAGCTTGCTGGCGAAGGCGGCCGCACAGCTTGTCCAAAACCCTGGAATCTCCCACAAGCGTGCGGTTTCATCAGCTCGGCTGTGCATTTGCCCCGCAATAGGCGAATGCGGACAGCGCGATCTACATCATGTCCTTGACCGTGCGCTGCAACTCGCGCAGGTCCTTCTCGCGGGCATCGATGCGCGAGGCCAGCTGGAAGTTCGGCGCTTGACGCTTGGCAATCTCAAGTTGCTGCATGGCCTGATCGAAATCCCCCACCAGGGCGAAGTACTCGGCGCGGGCCTGATGCAAACCGATGATATTGCCGTTCAAGCCCCGGGTATCAGCGACCATGCTCCAGACATCCGGATCGTTGGGGCGGGTCTTGAGCAGGGCATCCAGGCCTTTCTCGGCCTCGGCGTTGCGGTTCTGCTTGAGCAGCACGGTGATGCGCATCTGGTTGAGGGGATAGTTGCCGGGATATTGCACCAGCATCTTGTCGACCCGTGCCTGGGCGTCGGGCAGACGGTTATTGGCGACGTCCAACTCGACCTCGGCAAGGTTGAAAGTCACGTCGTCGGGAGACTTGTCGAGCAAGCCCTTGAGGCCCGCGCGGGCTTCGTTGAGCTGACCGGCCTTGATCTGCGCTATGGCCAGGCCGTAGCGGGCCGGGATCGAGTTGGGAGTTTCGTCCAGCTGCGCACGAAAGCGCTTGGCGGCGATACCTGGGGTTTCTTCATAGAACAGCTGGGTGCGCGCTTTCATTAGCTGAAACCACTGGCTGTCCTCTTTGCCGCCTTTGGGCATCTGCTCGGCGCGGTTGCGGGTATCGGCGATACGCTCGTCGGTGACCGGGTGAGTGGAGAGGAACTCGGGCGGCGAGGCGTCGAACTTGTAGACGCGGGCCAGACGCTCGAACATTTCCGGCATGTTGCGCGGATCGTACCCGGCCTTTTCCAGATTGAGGATGCCGATCCGGTCCGCTTCCGCTTCGTTCTGCCGCGAGAAGGTGCGCTGGGCCTGGATTGCCGCCGCCTGACTGCCGGCGATCAGGCCGATGCCGGCATCGCCGCCGCCGGCCGCAGCCAGCACCACACCAGCCAGCAGCGCGGCCATGACCGGGATCTGCATGCGTTGCGAGTTCTCCACCCCACGGGCGAAGTGGCGTTGCGACAAGTGCGCCAGTTCGTGGGCGAGCACGCCGGCGAACTCACCCTCGGTGTCGGCGTTGAGGAACAGCCCGCCGTTGACCCCGACAATGCCCCCAGGCGCGGCGAAGGCGTTGAGCTCCTTGCTGTTGATCAGGATGAACTCGAGCCGGCGATCCTGCAGCTGGCTGGTCTCGGCCAGGCGGTAGACGGTGGTTTCGACGAAGTCCTTGAGCTGCGGATCGGACAATTGCCCGACCTCGCTGCGCAGCAGGCTCAGCCAGGCACGGCCCAGGTCGTGTTCCTGTTGCGGGGAGACGATGGCTGAACTGGCATCGCCCAGCGATGGCAGATCGTCAGCGTGGGCAGGGACCGCCAGCAGGCAGGCCAGGGCGATCGCCAGGGGGCGCAATGAATTCATGCACACTGCTCTTGTCGGCAAATGGCTACTGTAGCCGGGACCGTGCGTGACGACCAGCGTTGTACGCTTGCGGTATGCTTGGCAGTTCGCGGGCCGCGCGGGTTTCACCGCCATCCGGCCGGCGCGCCAGAGCCCCAGCAGGAGAAAAACCCGATGACCGACCTCCCGAAATGTGACGCCGAGCTCGACGCCAGCGGTCTGAGTTGTCCATTGCCTTTACTCAAGGCCAAATTGCAGCTCAATCAACTGGCCAGCGGCGCGGTGCTCAAGGTCATCGCCACCGACGCCGGGTCGCAGCGCGATTTCCGCACATTTGCCCGACTTTCTGGCAACCTGCTGTTACAAGAAAAGGCTGAAGCCGGCGTCTATCGCTATTGGTTGCAGAAGGCCTGATCGCCGTACGTGCATTCATAAGGGATTTTCGATGTTCAAGGTGGCTCAAGACTGGATACAGCGGTACTTCTCCGACGAGGAGGCCGTGGTCCTCGGCGTATTGCTGGTGCTGGCCTTCACCGCTGTGCTGACGCTGGGCGGCATCATGGCGCCGGTGCTGGCGGGCATGGTGCTGTCCTTTCTGATGCACGGGCTGGTGATGACGCTGGAGCGTCTGCGTGTACCCAGCTGGCTGGCGGTGGCCATCGTGTTCGCGCTGTTCATGGGCGCCCTGGCGCTGTTCGTGCTGGTGCTGGTGCCCTTGCTCTGGCATCAGCTGATCGCCTTGTTCAACGAGCTGCCGGGCATGCTCGGCAAGTGGCAGTCGCTGCTGTTGCTGCTGCCGGAGCGTTACCCGCATCTGGTGTCGGACGAGCAAGTGCTGCAGGCCATCGACGTCGCTCGTGGCGAAGTCGGCAAGTTCGGCCAATGGGTGCTGACGGTGTCGCTGACCAGCCTGCGTCTGGCGGTCAACATCATGATCTACTTCGTGCTGGTGCCGATTCTGGTGTTCTTCTTCCTCAAGGACCGCGAGATCATCGGCCACTGGATGCGTGGCTACCTGCCGCGCAACCGGGCCTTGCTGACCCGTGTGGCGAAAGTCATGAACCGCCAGATCGCCAACTACATCCGCGGCAAGGTCATCGAGATCTTCATCTGCGGGATCGCTACCTATATCGGCTTCATAGCCCTGGGCCTCAATTACGCCGCCTTGCTGGCGCTGCTGGTGGGCCTGTCGGTGGTGGTGCCCTACGTCGGCACCGTGGTGGTCACCGTGCCGGTGGCGTTCATCGCGTTGTTCCAGTGGGGCTGGAGCGACCAGTTCATCTACCTGATGGCCGTGTACGGGATCATTCAGGCGCTGGACGGTAACGTGCTGGTGCCTTTGCTGTTCGCCGAGGCGGTGAGCCTGCACCCGGTGGCGATCATCTGCGCGGTGCTGCTGTTCGGCGGGCTGTGGGGCTTCTGGGGGGTGTTCTTCGCGATTCCGCTGGCGACCCTTGTCAAGGCCGTGCTGGATGCCTGGCCGCGCAACGAGCCGACGGTTTCACCGATGATCTGAGGCGTACACCTGTGGGAGCACAGCTTGCCGGCAGAGAGTTCATGCACCTGTGGGAGATTCTATGGTTTTCAACAAGCCAGAATCGGTGCTTTGGATTGGTATTCGCTCTGGTTTTTCAACAGGG
>NZ_JBYSWB010000021.1:0-105797 GCF_058986725.1 Pseudomonas sp. GW821-FHT01A09 | reverse complement strand
GCCCTGTTGAAAAACCAGAGCGAATACCAATCCAAAGCACCGATTCTGGCTTGTTGAAAACCATAGAATCTCCCACATGTAGGAGCCGGCCCTCCGCGGGCAAGCCCTGCTCCTACAGATGGAACCCTGTGGGAGCCGGGCTTGCCCGCGAAGGCGTCATCAGCATCACCGCAGATCCAGCGGCTTGATCACCCTCACCCGTTACGGAAAATAAAGCTGTAAGCACTCAACGCCGGCACACCACCAAGGTGGGCATACAGTACTTTCGAGCCCTCGGGAAACTCGCCATTGCGCACCATGTCGATCATCCCATGCATCGACTTGCCCTCGTACACCGGGTCGGTCAGCACCCCTTCCAGCCGTGCGCACAGGCGGATCGCTTCCAGCGTCCCTTCGCTTGGCAGTCCGTATTCCGGGCCGCCGTAACGGGTATCCAGCACCACATCCTCATCGGTAATCGGCCGCCCCAGGTCGACGATTTCGGCGGTATGCCGGGCGATGCGCAGCACTTGCTCGCGGGTCTTCTCCGGCTTGGCCGATGCATCGATGCCGATCACCTTGTTGGCCCGACCATCGGCGGCGAAGCCCACCACCATGCCGGCATGGGTACTGCCGGTCACCGAGCAGACGACGATGTAGTCGAACGTGAAGCCCAGCTCCTTTTCTTGCTCGCGGACTTCTTCAGCGAAGGCCACGAAGCCGATACCGCCATAGGGGTGCTCGGAACAACCGGCGGGGATCGGGAAGGGTTTGCCGCCGCTTTCCCGCACATCGCTCATGGCCTGTTCCCAGCTCGGGCGGATGCCGATATCGAAGCCGGCCGAATCCAGGCGCACGTCGGCACCCATGATGCGCGACATCTCGATGTTGCCGACGCGGTCATACACGGCGTCGGAGTAGTTGACCCAGTTTTCCTGGACCAGCACGCACTTCATGCCCAGGTGCGCCGCCACGGCCGCGACCTGGCGGGTCTGGTTGGACTGGATGCCACCGATCGACACCAGGGTATCGCAGCCCTGCTCCAGCGCTTCCGGTATCAGGTATTCCAGCTTGCGGGTCTTGTTGCCGCCGAAGGCCAGGCCGCTGTTGCAGTCTTCGCGCTTTGCGTACAGCTCGACCTTGCCACCCAGGTGTGCGCTCAGGCGCTTGAGCGGGGTGATCGGCGATGGCCCGAAGGTCAGCGGGTAGCGCTTGAATTTCTCGAGATTCATGCTGTGGCTCCTGATTCGAAAGGGTATCCAGGCGGCGCAAAAGACTGCGCGGCAACAACGACAGGTTATGAGAAACGGCAAAAAAGCGGGTTGCGATTAGTGGCTTGTTTTTCGCATTTAATTAGCTGGAATCCATGAGTAACGTTTTTTGTTCGGCAGGAGGTCGCTTGAAAGCAATAAATGAAAGTCACCGCGCCGCGGGCCCAACCACGGCGGCGCTTGAGCTGGACCGCATCGATCGAGCCATTCTCAAGACCCTGCAGAAGGATGCGTCGATCTCCAACGTCGCCTTGGCCGAGAAGGTAAAACTCAGCCCACCCGCTTGCCTGCGCCGTGTCGAGCGCTTGAAGGAGGCAGGGTTGATACGGGGCATCGTGGCGTTGCTCGACCCCCAGGCGCTGGATGTCGGTATGGTGATTCTGATCGGCGTGGTGCTGGATCGCTCGACGCCGCAGTCGTTCGCGGATTTCGAAACGGCCGCGCAGAAGGTATCCGGCTGCATGGAGCTGCACGTGGTGACGGGGGAATTCGATTACTTCATGTTGCTGCGTACCCGCGACAATGCCAGCTTCAACCGCTTGCACGCCGAGCAGTTGCTGTATCTGCCGGGCGTGCGGCAAATCCGTTCGTTCATGGGCTTGCGGCAGGTGCTGTCGACCACCTTGCTGCCGATCTGATCAGCACATCGAGAAGTGATCCTGCAGCTGGTGTTTCACCAACTCCCGGGCGGTATCGAGGATGCGCTGCAACTGTGCGTCCACATCGGCAACGCCCGATTGCAGTTCGATAAAGCGCAGCGAATGCCCGCACACCGAACCGAGCCACGCCAGTTGCCCGCCGGTATCCTGCTCGAGATCGAGCAGCACGCAGTGGTGCGGCAGCGCCTTGAGCACAGCGCCGATTTCGCAGTTCGAGTCGAATCCGATTCTCTGGTTTTCAGCATTGAGCCAGTCACGCTGCAGCCCATCGGCATCGTTTATGTGCAGGTAGGCCACCTGCTCCCAGCCCTCAATGGCCGCGTGCAGCGCCGAGGCCAGCGGCTGGGGCATGCGGTTGCCCTCGACCAATACCAGGGCGACGTTTGGGTTCGGGGCTTTGATCCACTGTGATTTGAGCGAGGTGATCGACATGCTGAACCTCCGAATGGGCTGCCCTGAAAGTACGCAAAGACCGAAAGAATTTCATACCTTTAATGGCGGCGGTTTCGGGAGGTTGTTCAGCCTCCGCTGGAAGGAGCGACAGGATCAATGATCCGCGGGCATGGATATTCGGCAGGATCATTGCAAGCAACTCCAGCACCTGCGGGCCTGATCAGGATCGATTGCCATGACGCAAGCCACCGACCTCAACCCTTACGAACGGAAGATTCTTCGCGCCCTGCAGGCCGACGGTAGGATGAGCAATGCCGAGCTGGCCAAGCAGGTCGGCCTTAGCACCACCGCGTGCTGGAACTACACCCGGCGCCTGTTCGATAACGGTGTGATCAAAAGCGTACACGCGCTGATCGACCCCAACGCAGTGGAGCAAGGCACGGTGGTATTGATCGGCGTGGTGCTGGATCGCTCGACGCCGGACAGTTTCGCCGCCTTCGAGAGCGCCGCACGTGCCCTGCCCCATGTGCTCGAATGCTGGCTCGTGGCCGGCGATGTGGATTACTTCATGAAGCTGAGGGTGCGCGACCTGCCGGCCTTCAACCAACTGCACAACGCGCAGATCATCGCGCTGCCAGGCGTTCGTCAGGTGCGCACCTTTTTCGTCCTCAACGAAGTGAAGAGCGACGGTTTGCTGGATTTTTAAGGCTTACCACTCGACCACGATCTTGCCGAAATGCCCGGCGCTCTCCTGATAGCGAAAGGCATCGCCGAGCTTTTCCAGTGGGAAGCTTTTATCCACCACCGGGCGGATCCCAGCCTGGTTCAGGGCTGCGACGTATTCCTGCTGCTGGCGCCGGGTGCCAACGATCAACCCCTGCAACCGCGCTTGCTTGGCCATCAGCAACGACGTCGGGACCTCGCCCCCGCGCCCCGTCAGCACGCCGATCAAAGAGATATGCCCGCCCACACGCACGGCCTTGATGGATTGCCCGAGCGTGCCGGGGCCGCTCAGCTCCACGACATGGTCGACGCCTTTGCCGCCAGTCAGCTTGAGCACATGATCCGCCCAGTCCGGGTGCTCTTTGTAGTTGATGCCATGGTCGGCCCCGAGGGCTTTGGCTTTCGCCAGTTTCTCGTTCGATGACGAGGTGATGATGACCGTGGCACCGAACAACTTGGCGATCTGCAAAGCGGCGATGGAGACACCGCCAGTACCCAAAGTCAGTACGGTGTCGCCGGCTTTCAACAGCCCGTCCGCCACCAATGCCCGCCAAGCGGTGAGCCCTGCAGTCGTGATGGTTGCGGCTTCGGCGTGAGTCCAGCCTTGCGGGGCGTGGGTGAAATCCGTGGCGGCGCGTACGGTGAACTCGGTTGCATAGCCATCGATGCCATCGCCTGGTGTGCCGGCGAAGTTACCGGCGGAGGAAGTCGGCAGGCCGTCCAGCCAGTGTGGGAAAAAGGTAGAGACCACCGAATCGCCCACCTTGAATTCCTCGACTCCCTCACCGGTTGCTTCGACCACGCCCGCACCATCGGCCATCAGCAAGCGCGGTTCTTTCTTCGGGGTCCCGCCTTTGGCTACCAGCAGATCGTGGTAGTTGAGGGAGGTGGCGTGCAGGGCGACACGAATCTGCCCCGGGCCAGGCTGCCCTGGGTCTGGAATGTCACGAACTTCGAGATTATCCAAGCCACCGGGGCCGTTGACGTAAACTGCTTTCATCGAGCTTTCTCCAGGCTGAGGACGGCAAGCCGTCGTTCTCGCAAAGGTGTTCCACGTGGAACAGCATAGAAATCAGTCGCCGATGACCAGCCCATTGGGCGGCAGCGGCAATGCAGTTTTATAACGCACTTGTTTGAGGGCAAAACTGGAACGGATGTTCGCCACATCGGGAAACTTGGTCAGGTGGTCGAGGATAAAACGCTCCAGTGACTGAATATTCGGCACCAACACCCGAATCAGGTAATCCGCGTCGCCGGACATCAGATAGCACTCCATCACCTCCGGGCGGTCGGCGATGGCGTCTTCGAATCGCTGTAGCGCACCTTCGACCTGCTTTTCCAGGCTCACGTGGATGAATACGTTGACGTGCAACCCGAGCACGTCGGGTTCGAGCAAGGTCACCTGGCGCTTGATCACCCCGAGTTCCTCCATTGCCTTGACGCGATTGAAGCAGGGGGTGGGGGACAGATTAACGGAGCGCGCCAGGTCGGCATTGGTGATCCTGGCGTTTTCCTGAAGTGAATTGAGGATTCCGATGTCGGTGCGGTCGAGTTTTTTCATCAGTCATTCATTCTTGTTTTGGCCCTGAATAGGGTCAGATTAACTGTAATTGCCCGTTTCTGCCCGCTGATGATGCACCCTGCCAGGGCGCCACACGCGGTCACTGCTGTCTGCGACCAAATGGCACGGATCCTGCGCGCCCCTGGGTATGTGGATGCCGGTATTTGGCATTCATGCTTGAAGGCGGTGCCGATAATCGAATGAACCTTTATTCATTCTCAATCATCCGGATTCGAGGTCAGCATGATGAACATCGCAGAACAGCAGGTTGATCCCGCAACCCTTAAACGGGTGATATGCGCCGCCGCCATTGGCAACTTCGTCGAGTGGTTCGATTTTGCGGTTTATGGGTTTCTGGCGACGGTCATCGCCGCACAGTTCTTCCCCAGCGGCGACCCGAGCGTGGCGCTGCTGAAAACTTTCGCGGTGTTTGCCGTGGCCTTCGCATTCCGGCCGTTGGGCGGTATTTTCTTCGGCATGCTCGGCGACCGTATTGGCCGCAAGCGGGTGTTGTCGACGACCATCCTGCTGATGGCCGGAGCGACCACGCTTATCGGCGTGCTGCCGGGTTATGCACAGATCGGCCTGTTCGCGCCGCTGCTGCTGACCATCATCCGCTGCGCCCAGGGCTTCTCGGCGGGTGGCGAATATGCCGGCGCCTGTGCCTATCTGATGGAACATGCGCCACGGACCAAACGCGCCTGGTATGGCAGCTTCGTGCCGGTTTCCACCTTCAGCGCCTTCGCCTGCGCCGCAGTCATCGCCTACGCATTGGATGCCTCACTGACGCCTGAGTCGATGGCGAGCTGGGGCTGGCGCGTGCCTTTTTTGGTGGCGGCGCCACTGGGCATCGTCGGGCTGTACCTGCGCTTGCGACTGGATGAAACACCGGCTTTCCAGGCGGTCGCCAACGAGCATGCCGTGGCGCACTCGCCGCTGCGTGAAACCCTCAAGACCCAGGGCGGTGCGATCTGCTGCCTCGGTGCGTTCGTGTCCTTGACCGCCCTGTCCTTCTATACCTTCACCACCTACTTCACCACTTACCTGCAGGTCGCCGGTGGCTTGAGCCGTGCGACTGCCCTGTTGATCTCGGTAATCGCTTTGGTGTTTGCCGCTTTGATGTGTCCGGTGGCGGGCGCGTATTCCGACAAGGTTGGGCGGCGAGCGACCATTCTCACCACCGGCGTTGGCTTGATCGTGGTGGTGTACCCGGCCTTCATGCTGGCCAGCTCCGGCTCCTTTGCCGGTTCCATCGTCGGCGTGATGTTGCTGGCGCTGGGGGCGGTACTCAGTGGTGTGGTGACCGCAGCGCTGTTGTCGGAAGTATTCCCGACCCGCACGCGCTATACCGCTTCGGCGATCACCTACAACATGGCGTACACCCTCTTCGGCGGCACAGCGCCGTTGATGGCGACTTGGTTGATCGGCATGACTGGCAGCAACCTGGCACCGGCGTACTACCTGATCGCGATTTCATTGCTGGCGTTGGCGGGTGGGTTGGCGCTGCCGGAGACCTCGAAGATATCGCTGCACAGTTCGTTACCGGATGCGGATGAGGGATCGTTGGCAGGCTCGGTTGGTTGATTGGCTTTGGTGGCCTCATCGCGGGCAAGCCCTGCTCCACAGGTGTATAGCCTTTCACTGTGGGAGCAGGGCTTGCCCGCGAAAGGGCCATAAGCTGCACGACACATCCTGGATAAAAACGCACAACCGATGGGTGAAAATCATCGGCCACGTTTTCCGCACAAGGGTCTAGGATTAAGGGGTAAAAAAATAATAAAAGAGGCGTTCAATGCCATCTTCCACCCCGTACGACTTTATCGTGGTCGGCGCCGGGCCCGCAGGGGCTTTGCTCGCCAATCGTCTATCGGCAGACCCGACAAAGCGGGTGCTGCTGCTCGAAGCCGGTGGCCGGGACAACTACGCCTGGATTCACATCCCCGTCGGCTACCTGTTCTGTATCGGCAACCCCCGCACTGACTGGTGCTTCAAGACCGAGGCGCAATCCGGACTGCAAGGCCGTGCCCTGAGTTATCCCCGAGGCAAGGTGCTGGGCGGCTGCTCCTCCATCAACGGCATGATCTACATGCGCGGCCAGGCGGCGGACTACGATGGCTGGGCCGCCGCAGGCAATCGCGGCTGGGGCTGGGACGATGTGCTGCCGTTGTTCAAGAAGAGCGAAAACCATTATCAGGGCAACTCGGACTTCCACAGTGCCGAGGGCGAGTGGCGGGTCGAGAACCAGCGTTATCGATGGCCGATCCTCAACTCCTTTCAACTGGCCGCCGCGCAGTCGGGCATCGCCAGCATCGATGATTTCAACACGGGCGATAACGAAGGCTGCAGCTACTTTCAGGTCAACCAACGTTCCGGTGTGCGCTGGAACTCCGCCAAAGCCTTCCTGCGACCGATCCTCAAACGTCCCAATCTCACCCTGCTCACCGGTGTCGAGGTCAGCAAGGTCATCCTCGAGCAAGGCCGCGCTGTGGCTGTCAGTGCACGTTGGCAGCAAGCCCAACAGCGCTTTGAATGCCGCGGCGAGATCATCCTCTGCGCTGGCGCCATTGGCACGCCCAATATTCTCCAACGCTCGGGCATCGGCCCGCGGTCATTGCTCGAACGTCTGGGCATCCCAGTGCAGGTGGAGCGGCCAGCAGTGGGCGGCAATCTTCAGGATCACTTGCAGCTGCGGCTGATCTACCAGATCGACAAGGCCCGGACCCTCAACCAGGTCGCCAACAGCCTGTGGGGCAAGTTCGGCATGGGCCTGCGCTATCTGTACGATCGCAGCGGCCCGCTGGCCATGGCGCCGAGCCAGTTGGGCGCCTTCGTGCGCTCGGGGCCGGAACAGACCCGGGCGAATCTCGAATACCACGTGCAACCGCTGTCGCTTGAGCGTTTCGGTGAACCCTTGCACAGCTTCCCGGCGTTTACCGCTTCGGTGTGCAACCTGCGGCCGATGAGTCGCGGCCGGGTCGATATCGTCTCTGCCGAGGCGGATCACGCCCCCTCCATAGACCCCAACTACCTGAGCCACCCGGACGACCTGCGCGTTGCCGCCGACTCCATCCGTCTGACTCGCCGGATCGTCAACGCCCCGGCCCTGGCCGCCTTCAATCCCAGAGAGTACCTCCCGGGCCCCGAATTGCAGACCGAAGAACAGCTGCACGAAGCGGCCGCGCGAATCGGCACGACGATTTTCCACCCGGTTGGCACGTGCCGTATGGGCAATGACGCTGATGCGGTGGTCGACGACCAGCTACGGGTCCGGGGTGTGCAAGGGCTGCGGGTCGCCGATGCCTCGATCATGCCCAGCATCACCTCCGGCAACACCTGCTCCCCGACCCTGATGATCGCTGAAAAGGCCGCGCAATTACTGGCGGCACAACGCGCCCCTTCCGTTCGCGTAGACACAGGAACGACCCAGAAGAGAGAGGCAGAACCCTTGGAAACCTGAACACCCACGCTGTGATTTAGCCTCGGGGCCGTCAAGCCTTGAGTCGACAGTGGACAACAACAATAAGCACTGTGCCCTCGGGCCGAAGGAAATCACCTATGTCGGACTACCTCCACAAGCACCCGGCCATGGCCGCCCCCGATCCTGCGGCCGCAGGTCGGGAGGAAAGAAAGATCATTTTCGCGTCATCCCTTGGGACTGTTTTCGAGTGGTATGACTTTTTTCTCTATGGCGCGTTGGCGGCGATCATCAGCAAGCAGTTCTTTGCCGGGGTCAACGACACCACCGCGTTTATCTTCGCCTTGATGGCCTTCGCCGCCGGCTTCCTGGTTCGCCCTTTTGGCGCGCTGGTGTTCGGGCGCCTGGGTGACATGATCGGGCGCAAATACACCTTTCTGATGACCATCGTGCTGATGGGCCTGTCGACCTTCGCGGTGGGCCTGTTGCCGACGTACGGCACCATCGGCATCGCCGCCCCGATCATGCTGATATGCCTGCGCATGCTGCAGGGGCTGGCGCTAGGGGGCGAGTATGGTGGTGCTGCCACCTATGTGGCCGAGCATGCGCCACCTGGCAAGCGTGGGCATCACACTGGCTGGATTCAATCCACCGCGACGCTGGGTCTGTTGCTGTCGCTGTTGGTCGTGCTGGGTTGCCGCTACCTGACCGGAGATCAGTTCGAAGTCTGGGGCTGGCGCCTGCCCTTTCTGCTGTCGGTGGTGCTGCTGGGCATTTCGACCTGGATCCGCATGAGCCTGCACGAGTCGCCCTCGTTCAGCAAAATGAAATCCGAGGGCAAGACCAGCAAGTCGCCGATTCGTGAATCCTTCGGCTCCTGGCCCAACCTCAAGATTGTTCTCATCGCGCTGTTCAGCATCAACGCCGGTCAGGCAGTGACCTTCTACGCTGCGCAGTTCTACGTGCTGTTCTTCCTGACCCAGATCCTCAAGATGGATGCCGCCCAGGCCAACACCTTGCTGATCATCAGCGTAGTGATCGGTGCGCCGTTCTTCGTGTTCTTCGGCTGGCTGTCGGATCGCATAGGTCGCAAGCCGATTCTGCTGATGGGCCTGCTGCTGGCGACGGTGCTGTACTTCCCGCTGTTCAAGGCGCTGAGCCATTACGCCAATCCGCAGATCGATGCAGCCAGCCGCCAATCGCCGATTACCGTGATGGCGGACCCTTCGACCTGCACCTTCCAGTTCGACCCAGTGGGCAAAGCCAAATTCGACAGCCCATGCGATAAGGTCAAAACCTTCCTGGTCAAAGCGGGCCTGCCCTACAGCACGGAAAAAGTTGCCGCCGGCACCAACGTGGCGGTGACCATCGGCAACACGCGCATCGATGGCTATGACGAAGCGGCCATGCGCGCGGCAGTCACCACTGCCGGGTATCCCGCCAAGGCGGATGCCAGCCAGGTCAACCAGCCGATGGTGGTGTTGATCATCTTCGCGCTGATTCTGATCGCGACCATGACCTACGGGCCATTGGCGGCGGTGATGGTCGAACTGTTCCCGACGCGGATCCGCTACACCTCGATGTCCCTGCCCTACCACATCGGCAACGGCTGGTTTGGCGGCTTCCTGCCGACGGTGTCGTTCGCGCTGGTGGTGTACACCGGGGACATTTTCTATGGGCTTTGGTACCCCGTGATAGTCACTGCGGTGAGCTTGGTAGTGAACATCTTCTTCCTCAAGGAAACCAAAGACGTCGACCTCGACAACGCCTGATGCAAACCTGGCGACAATAAAAAAACCGGCGCTCTGGAGAGTGCCGGTTTTTTGTTGCGCGAAAAACTTATGCACGTTTTTCGGTTTTTTAGACCACTGGGAAATAACATTAAAAATCAGCTACTTAGATAAAAATAATGATTTTTATCAAAAAACTGTACACAAGTTATCCACAGATGACCCGTTATACCGGATTAGCGTTTTCCACCACTTGCGGGACCTCTGGGAGAGAGCCCATTTGCCGCTGGGTTTCTTCGTTCCAGGCGTAGGCGCGGTCATTCAAGGCGGCGATGGCACGAGGCCCGGTACCTTCGGCATACATCGGCGCGCCGATCACCAGTTCGATGGTCCCGGCGTGCTTGCCCCAGCCCTCGCGCGGCCAGTACTTACCGGCGTTGTGTGCAACCGGCAGCACGGGCAGGCCGGCATTCACCGCCAATGCGGTACCACTGCGGGAGAACTTGCCGATCTGGCCATAGGGGGTGCGCGTGCCTTCCGGGAAGATCAGCACCCAGACGCCATCCTTGAGCAACGGATCGCCCTTGGAGGCCACTTGCTTGAGCGCCGCCTTGGGGTTGTCCCGGTCGATGGCGATGGGCCGCAGCATGGCCATGGCCCAGCCGAAGAACGGCACGTACAACAGCTCGCGCTTGAGCACCTGGCTCAGTGGCTGAAAGTAGGCGGAGAGAAAGAACGTCTCCCAGGTGCTCTGGTGGTTGGAGAGGATTACGCAGGGCGTGGTCGGGACGTTTTCGGCGCCGGTGATATTGACCTTGATCCCCAGAATGCTGCGCGTCAGCAGCAGCGCGAAGCGGCACCAGTAGACGTTGATGAACCGATACCGGACGCGGAATGGCATGAACGGCGCGACGAAAAAGCTCAGCGTGCACCAGAGCAACGAGCTGGTGCCCAGCAGCAGGTAAAAAAGGACGAGCCTGATTGGCTGCACATTGGCCATGCGGTGATTACCGTTGCGGGCATGCCCGCCTGATGGCGGCGATTCCGGGCTGGGCGGGGCGATGGATTGCCCGCGGCCTAGGCGTGGGAAGCGCCGGCGTTGTGGATAAGTGTTCTGGCCACCTCGGCCAGATCCTCGAAAATCAGTGTGCCCGCCGGCAGTGACTTGCCAAGCGTGCGTTGGCCTTTACCGGTTTTCACCAATACTGGCTGAGAGTCGACGGCCACGGCGGCCTCCAGGTCACTGGCGCTGTCGCCAACGAACCAGAGACCGGCCGGTGTCGTATGGTAATGCTCTGAAATGTTTTGCAACATCCCCGGAAGCGGTTTCCGGCATCGGCAACCGTCGTTCGGCCCATGGGGGCAGTAGACGATCAGGCCGAGTTCACCGCCCTGCTCCCGCACCAGATCGCGAAGACGCTGGTGCATGGCCTCGAGCACCGCGATGCTGTAATAGCCACGGGCGATGCCGGACTGGTTGGTGGCCACGGCCACGGTCCAGCCGGCCTTGCTCAACTGCGCGATGGCCTCGATCGCGCCGGGAATGGGAATCCACTCCTCCAGCGACTTGATATAGGCGTCGGAGTCCTGGTTGATCACCCCGTCACGATCGAGAATCAGCAGTTTCACGGCTTACCCCAGCAGCGAGATGTCGGCGACGCCCAGGAACAAGCCGCGCAGCCGTGCCAGCAACGCATAACGGTTGGCCCGTACCGAGGCGTCTTCGGCGTTGACCATCACTGCCTCGAAGAAGGCGTCGACCGGTTCACGCAGTGCCGCCAGGCGAGCCAACGCTTCACGGTACTGACGGCTGGCAGCCATCGGCGCCACGGCGTGATCCGCCTGCTGGATGGCCGAGTACAGCGAGAACTCGTTGGCGTTGTCGAAGTACTTGGGCTCGACAGTTGCCGCCACGCCACCTTCGGCCTTGCTCAGCAGGTTGGACACGCGCTTGTTGACGGCGGCCAGGGCGGCGGCTTCCGGCAGACGGCGGAAGGCCTGCACGGCCTGCACGCGCTGATCGAAGTCCAGTGCCGAACCCGGCTTGAGCGCGCGCACCGACAGGTACACGGCGACGTCGGTGCCTTCGTCTTCATAACGCGCGCGCAGGCGGTCGAAGATGAAGTCCAGCACCTGTTCGGCCAGGCCAGCGCCTTTGACCTTGGTCCCCAGGGCCGAGACAGCGAAGGCCACCGCTTCGGTCAGGTCGAGGTCAAGTTGCTTCTCGATGAGGATACGCAGCACGCCCAGCGCCGCACGACGCAAGGCGTACGGGTCCTTGCTGCCGGTGGGCAGCATGCCGATGCCGAAGATCCCCACCAGGGTGTCGAGCTTGTCGGCGATGGCCACGGCGGCGCCGGTCAGGGTGGTCGGCAGTTCGGCGCCGGCACCGCGAGGCATGTATTGCTCGTTCAGCGCCAGGGCGACATCGTCAGGCTCGCCGTCGTTGAGGGCGTAGTAGTAGCCGGCGACACCTTGCATCTCCGGGAACTCGCCGACCATTTCGGTGGCCAGGTCGCACTTGGACAGCAAACCTGCACGGGCGGCGCGTTCGGCATCGCCGCCGATGCGCGGGGCAATGAACGCGGCCAGTTTGGAAACCCGCACGGCCTTGTCGTAGACGCTGCCCAGTTGCGCCTGAAACACCACGTTCTCAAGGCGCTGGTTGAAGGTCTCCAGCGGCTGCTTCTTGTCTTGCTTGAAGAAGAACTCGGCGTCGGTCAGGCGTGGGCGCACGACCTTCTCGTTACCCGAGACGATCTGGCGCGGGTCCTTGCTCTCGACGTTGGCCACGGTAATGAAGCGCGGCAGCAGCTTGCCGTCGGCATCCAGCAGGCAGAAGTACTTCTGGTTGTCCTGCATGGTGGTGATCAGGGCTTCCTGTGGCACTTCGAGGAAACGCTCCTCGAACGAGCACACCAGCGGCACCGGCCACTCGACCAGCGCGGTGACTTCGTCCAGCAGGCCGGCGGGCACGATGGCGGTGCCTTCCTGCTGGGTCGCCAGTTCGGCGGTGCGCTTGCTGATCAGTTCGCGACGCTCATCGGCATCGGCCAGCACGTAGGCCTTGCGCAGGTCCTCGGCATAGTTGGCCGGGGCGCTGATGCGTACGTTTTGCGGATGATGGAAGCGGTGCCCCCGGGATTCGCGGCCCGCCGTTTGCGCGAGGATGGTGCAGTCGATGACCTGCTCGCCGAACAGCATCACCAGCCACTGGGTCGGACGCACGAACTCTTCCTTGCGAGCACCCCAGCGCATGCGCTTGGGAATCGGCAGGTCGTTGAGCGAGTCTTCGACGATCTGTGGCAGCAGGCTCACAGTCGGCTTGCCGGCGATGTGCTGGCTGAAGCGCAGCTTGGCACCGCTCTGATCGATTTCACTCAGCTCGACGCCGCATTTTTTCGCGAAGCCCAACGCCGCCTGGGTCGGATTGCCCTCGGCGTCGAACGCGGCCTGACGGGGCGGGCCGTCGAGATTGATGCTGCGGTCAGGTTGTTGCACGTCCAGCGCGGTCAGCAACACGGCCAGGCGACGTGGCGCGGCGTAGGCTTTTTTCGCGGTGAAATTCAAGCCGGCGCTGTGCAGACCTTTTTCGATACCGGCCAGAAAGGCCTCGGCCAAGGTGTTCAGGGCCTTGGGTGGCAGCTCTCCGGTGCCCAGTTCAACCAGAAAATCTTGAGCACTCATTGTGCAGCCTCCAGCTTAGCCAACACTTCATCACGCAGATCGGGGGGGGCCATCGGGAAGCCCAGCTTGGCGCGAGCTTGCAGGTAGCTTTGCGCCACGGCACGGGCCAGGGTGCGCACGCGCAGGATGTACTGCTGGCGCGCGGTCACCGAGATGGCGCGGCGGGCGTCGAGCAGGTTGAAGGTGTGCGAGGCCTTGAGGACCATTTCGTAGGTCGGCAGCGGCAGTTGCAGCTCGATCAGGCGGTTGGCTTCGCTTTCGTAGAAGTCGAACAGCTCGAACAGTTTTTCGACGTTGGCGTGCTCGAAGTTGTAGGTGGACTGCTCCACTTCGTTCTGGTGGAACACGTCGCCGTAGGTCACCTTGCCGAACGGGCCGTCGGTCCAGACCAGGTCGTAGACCGAGTCCACGCCTTGCAGGTACATGGCCAGGCGCTCGAGGCCGTAGGTGATTTCACCGGTGACCGGGTAGCACTCGATGCCGCCCACTTGCTGGAAGTAGGTGAATTGCGACACTTCCATGCCGTTGAGCCAGATCTCCCAGCCCAGGCCCCATGCGCCGAGGGTCGGCGATTCCCAGTTGTCTTCGACGAAACGCACGTCGTGCACCAGCGGATCGAGGCCGATGTGCTGCAGCGAGCCGAGGTACAGCTCCTGGAAGTTGTCCGGGTTGGGCTTGAGCACCACCTGGAACTGATAGTAGTGCTGCAGGCGGTTGGGGTTCTCACCGTAGCGGCCGTCGGTAGGGCGACGGCTGGGCTGCACGTAGGCAGCGTTCCAGGTTTCCGGGCCGATGGCGCGCAGGAACGTGGCGGTATGAAAAGTGCCGGCGCCTACTTCCATATCGTAGGGCTGAAGTACCACGCAACCTTGCTCGGCCCAGTATTGCTGGAGGGCGAGGATCAAGTCTTGGAAGGTACGCACGGCTGGCGTAGGCTGGCTCACAAATTCACCTGTGTCTTGGGCTGCGAATATAAAGAGCGGGAGTATACCCCGATTCTGCTTCGCCTCTCACCCTTGGAGCCTTATGCCGCGCTGCTTTTGGTGTACAGAAGATCCGCTTTATCAGGATTATCACGATCATGAGTGGGGGGTGCCGCTGCGCGACCCCGCCGCGCTCTTCGAACTTCTTTTGCTCGAAGGGTTCCAGGCCGGTCTATCGTGGATCACGGTGCTCAAGAAGCGCGCGCACTACCGCAAGGTGATGTTCGGTTTCGATCCCGTGCGCCTGGCGCGCATGACCGACGAGCAGGTCGAGGCGCTGATGCTCGACCCGGGCATCATCCGCCATCGCGGCAAGATCGCCGGCGCGCGCAAGAACGCCCAGGCGTGGCTGGCGCTGGCGGATCCCGTCGAGTTTCTCTGGTCGTTCGTCGGTGGCCAGCCGATCGTCAACCATCACCCCGATCGCAGCGGCATGCCGACCCAGACCGAGCAGGCGGTGGCCATGAGCAAGGCGCTGAAAAAGGCCGGCTTCACCTTTGTCGGGCCGACCATCTGCTACGCCTTCATGCAGGCCTCGGGCATGGTCATGGACCACACCACCGATTGTGATCGCTACGCCATCCTCAGCCGCTGACGGGTACAATGGCGCCCTCGCAAATTCAGGAGTGATCTGTGGAAAAGTTCAAAGGCGCCATCATGGTCGGGGCCTTGCGCCTGTTCGCCTTGCTGCCGTGGCGCGCCGTGCAGCGCGTCGGCACCGCCATGGGCTGGCTGATGTGGAAGCTGCCCAACCGTTCGCGCGAGGTGGTGCGCATCAACCTCGCCAAGTGCTTCCCCGAACTCGACCCGGTCGCCCGCGAGCGCCTGGTGGGCCAGAGCCTGATGGACATCGGCAAGTCGTTCACTGAGAGTGCCTGCGCCTGGATCTGGCCGGCGCAGCGCTCCATCGACCTGGTGCGTGAAGTCGAGGGCCTGGAAGTGCTGACCGCGGCACTGGCCACCGGCAAGGGCGTGGTCGGCATCACCAGCCACCTGGGCAACTGGGAGGTGCTCAATCACTTCTATTGCAGCCAGTGCAAACCGATCATTTTCTACCGCCCGCCCAAGCTCAAGGCGGTGGACGACCTGTTGCGCCAGCAACGTGTGCAACTGGGCAACCGTGTGGCGGCGTCGACCAAGGAAGGCATCCTGAGCATCATCAAGGAAGTGCGCAAAGGCGGTCAGGTGGGGATTCCGGCCGATCCGGAGCCGGCTGAGTCGGCGGGGATCTTCGTGCCCTTTCTGGGGACCCAGGCGCTGACCAGCAAGTTCGTGCCCAACATGCTGGCCGGTGGCAAGGCGGTAGGGGTGTTCCTGCATGCCTTGCGCCTGCCGGATGGCTCGGGGTTCAAGGTGATCCTCGAAGCGGCGCCCGAGGACATGTACAGCACCGATACCGCGACTGCCGCCGCGGCCATGAGCAAGGTGGTAGAGAAGTACGTGCGCGCGTATCCGAGGCAGTACATGTGGAGCATGAAGCGCTTCAAGAAGCGGCCGGCGGGCGAGGCGCGCTGGTACTGAAGCCGCTGCCTGTGCGCCGTACTCCGTGGTGAGGGGGCTTGCTCCCGATAGGCCGGTGCTGACACACCCTGCATGGCAGGTCAGCCCCCTCACCACAGGGGTTGAGCTTCAGAAGAAGCTCAGCCCTACATGAAACAGCTTCTCCACCTCGCGAATCTGCTTTTTATCCACAACGAACAGAATCACGTGATCCCCCGCCTCGATCACCGTGTCGCCGTGGGCAATGATCACCTCGTCGTTGCGGATGATCGCGCCGATGGTGGTGCCTGGCGGCAGGGTGATACGTTCGATGGCGCGGCCGATGACCTTGCTCGAACGCGCATCGCCATGGGCAATGGCCTCGATGGCTTCCGCCGCGCCACGGCGCAGGGAGTGCACGCTGACGATGTCGCCGCGGCGCACGTGGGTCAGCAGGGTGCCGATGGTGGCCAACTGCGGGCTGATGGCGATGTCGATCTCGCCGCCCTGCACCAGGTCGACGTAGGCCGGGTTGTTGATGATGGTCATCACCTTGCGCGCGCCCAGACGCTTGGCCAGCAGGGACGACATGATGTTGGCTTCGTCATCGTTGGTCAGGGCCAGGAAGATGTCGGCCTGGGCGATGTTCTCTTCCAGCATCAGGTCGCGGTCCGAAGCGCTGCCCTGTAGCACCACGGTGCTGTCGAGGGTATCGGACAGATGCCGGCAGCGCGCCGGGCTCATCTCGATGATCTTGACCTGATAGCGGCTCTCGATGGCTTCGGCCAGCCGCTCGCCGATCTGCCCGCCGCCGGCGATGACGATGCGCTTGTTGTGCTCGTCCACGCCGCGCAACTCACCCATCACCGCGCGGATATCGCCCTTGGCGGCGATGAAGAACACTTCGTCGTCGGCTTCGATCACGGTATCGCCGCGGGGCAGGATCGGTCGGTCGCGGCGGAAGATCGCCGCCACGCGGGTGTCTACGTTGGGCATGTGCCGGCGGATCTGGCGCAGTTGCTGGCCTACCAACGGGCCGCCGTAGTAGGCCTTGACGCCCACCAGTTGCACCTTGCCCTCGGCGAAGTCGATCACTTGCAGGGCGCCGGGGTGCTCGATCAGGCGCTTGATGTAGTTGGTGACCAGCTGTTCCGGGCTGATCAGCACATCCACCGGAATGTGCTCGTTCTCGAACAGCTCCGGGCGGGTCAGGTAGGCCGCGGCGCGCACTCGGGCGATCTTGGTCGGGGTGTGGAACAGGGTGTAGGCGATCTGGCAGGCGATCATGTTGGTTTCGTCACTGTTGGTGACGGCCACCAGCATGTCGGCATCATCGGCGCCGGCCTGGCGCAGCACGGTGGGGAACGCGCCGTGGCCCTGGATGGTGCGGATGTCGAGGCGATCACCCAGGGCGCGCAGCAGGTCGGCGTTGGTGTCGATCACGGTGATGTCGTTGGCTTCGCTGGCCAGATGCTCCGCCAGCGTGCCGCCCACCTGCCCCGCGCCGAGGATGATGATTTTCATCCGCTCTCCTGTCAGTGCCCTGCGGCGATTTTGATCAGCTTGGCATAGTAGAAGCCATCGTGACCGCCTTCTTGCGCCAGCAATTGGCGGCCATGGGGCTGCTTGATGCCGGCCTGGGTGTCGAGGTCGAGTTCGCGGGCGCCGCGGGTGCGCGCGAGAAAGGCCTCGATCACTTCGGTGTTTTCGGTCGGCAGCGTCGAGCAGGTGGCGTACAGCAGGATGCCGCCCACTTGCAGCGTCGGCCACAGCGCGTCGAGCAGCTCGCCTTGCAGCGTGGCCAGCGCGGCGATGTCTTCGGGCTGACGGGTCAGCTTGATGTCCGGGTGGCGGCGGATCACCCCGGTGGCCGAACACGGCGCGTCGAGCAGGATGCGCTGGAACGGCTGGCCGTCCCACCAGGCGGCGGTGTCACGGCCGTCGGCGGCGATCAACTGCGCATCGAGGCCGAGCCGATCAAGGTTCTCGCGCACCCGCACCAGGCGTTTGGCTTCGAGATCGACCGCGACCACGGCCTTGAGATCGGCCTGGGCTTCGAGCAGGTGGCAGGTCTTGCCGCCCGGTGCGCAGCAGGCGTCGAGCACGCGCTGGCCGGGGGCCAGGTCGAGCAGCGCGGCGGCCAGTTGCGCCGCCTCGTCCTGAACGCTGATCCAGCCATCGGCGAAACCCGGCAGGTCGCGCACGTCGCAGGCGGCTTCGAGCACGATGCCGTCGCCGCTGAAGGTGCACGGGGTGGCCGCAACGCCAGCTGCACTGAGCAGTTGCAGGTAGGCATCGCGGCTGTGGTGGCGGCGATTGACCCGCAGGATCATCGGCGGATGGGCGTTGTTGGCCGCGCAGATGGCTTCCCACTGCTCGGGCCAGAAGGCCTTGAGGGCTTTCTGCAACCAGCGCGGGTGGGCGGTACGCACCACCGGATCACGCTCCAGCTCGGCGAGGATTTCCACGCCTTCGCGCTGCGCGCGGCGCAGCACGGCGTTGAGCAGGCCCTTGGCCCAAGGCTTTTTCAGCTTGTCGGCGCAGCCCACGGTTTCGCCGATGGCGGCATGAGCCGGGACGCGGGAATAAAACAGCTGGTACAGGCCTACCAGCATCAGCGCCTCGACGTCGGCATCGGCGGCCTTGAACGGCTTTTGCAGCAGCCGCTCGGCCAGTGCCGACAGCCGTGGCTGCCAACGGGCGGTGCCGAAGGCGAGGTCCTGGGTCAGACCACGGTCGCGGGCCTCGACCTTGTCCAGCTGCTTGGGCAGCGAGCTGTTCAGTGAGGCCTTGCCGCTGAGCACGGCGGCCAGGGCGTGGGCGGCGGCCAGACGTGGGTTCATTGGCCGAGCACCGTACCGACGGCGAATTTCTCGCGGCGACTGTTGAACAGGTCACTGAAATCGAGGGGTTTACCACCGGGCAATTGCAGGCGAGTCAGGCGCAGCGCCTGGCTGCCACAGGCGACCACTAGGCCGTCCTTGCTGGCGCTGAGGATCTGCCCCGGCGCGCCCTGCCCTTCGCTCAATTCAGCGGCCAGCACCTTGATGGGCTCGCCATTGAGCAGGCTGTGGCAGACAGGCCACGGGAAGAACGCCCGCACCTGTCGCTCGAGCTCGACCGCCGGCCGTTGCCAGTCGATACGCGCTTCGTCCTTGTTGAGCTTGTGGGCGTAGGTGGCCAGGCTGTCGTCCTGGACTTCGCCTTCGAGGGTGCCTGCCTGGAGCCCGGCAATGGCTTGCAACACGGCGGGCGGGCCCATCTGCGCCAGGCGGTCATGCAGACTGCCGCCGGTATCAGCGCTGGCGATTGGGGTGCTGACCTTGAGCAGCATCGGCCCGGTGTCGAGGCCGGCCTCCATGCGCATCACCGTCACGCCGCTTTCGCCATCGCCGGCTTCCACCGCGCGCTGGATCGGCGCCGCGCCGCGCCAGCGTGGCAGCAGCGAGGCATGGCTGTTGATGCAGCCCAGGCGCGGGATATCCAGCACCACCTGGGGCAGGATCAAGCCATAGGCGACGACGACCATCAAGTCTGGCGCGAGGGCCGCGAGCTCGGCCTGGGCCTCGGCATTGCGCAGCGTCTGCGGCTGGTACACCGCAATGTCATGCTGCAACGCCAGTTGCTTGACCGGGCTGGGCATCAGTTTCTGCCCACGACCGGCCGGCCGATCAGGCTGGGTGTACACCGCGACAACCTCGTGAGGGCTGTCGAGCAGGGCCTGGAGGTGGTCGGCGGCAAATTCGGGAGTCCCCGCAAAAACGATGCGCATGGCAGCCTCTTGAATAAAAGTCTTGAAACAAAAAGGCTTGCCGCAGCAAGCCTTTGGAGGATGGCGATCACGCCTGGCGGTGCAGTTTTTCGAGCTTCTTCTTGATGCGGTCGCGCTTGAGCGTAGACAGGTAATCGACGAACAGCTTGCCGTTGAGGTGATCGCATTCGTGCTGGATGCACACGGCCAGCAGGCCTTCGGCGATCAGTTCGTAGGGCTGGCCGTCGCGGTCCAGGGCCTTGACCTTGACGCGCTGCGGACGATCGACGTTCTCGTAGAAGCCGGGCACCGACAGGCAGCCTTCCTGGTATTGGTCCATCTCGTCGGTCAGCGCTTCGAACTCGGGGTTGATGAACACCCGCGGCTCGCTGCGATCTTCGCTCAGATCCATGACCACGATGCGCTGGTGCACGTTGACCTGGGTGGCAGCCAGCCCGATGCCGGGCGCTTCGTACATGGTTTCAAACATGTCATCGATCAGCTGGCGAACCTTGTCGTCGACCACAGCCACTGGCTTGGCCAGGGTGCGCAGACGCGGGTCTGGAAATTCGAGGATGTTTAAAATAGCCATATGCGTAATTGCTGCACTGTGAGGTAAAGTCTGTGAGGAGCGGCCGCGCAGCCCATGTTGAGCGTCCGCTGGAAAACGTTCTCCGTCACGAGGAGAAGTCCCGCGCACCGCGCGCGTTTCACGTGATCGCACATAATAAAGGGATTCACGGCATGAGGAAATCACTACTCGCCTTGCTGTTGCTGGCCGTCGCGGGCGTGGTGCAGGCTCAGGTGTTGCTCAAGGACGGTTATCCACAGCGCTACACGGTCGTGCAGGGCGATACGCTGTGGGACATTTCCGGCAAATTCCTTCAGCAGCCTTGGCAGTGGCCGAACATCTGGCATGCCAATCCGCAGATCGCCAATCCCGATCTCATCTACCCCGGCGACACCCTGGTGTTGAGCTATGTCGACGGCCAGCCGCAGTTGATGCTCGAGCGCGGACAGTCGCGGGGCACGATCAAATTGTCACCGCATATTCGCAGCTCGCCGATGGCCGAAGCGGTGCCGACCATCCCTCTGGGAGCGATCAACGCCTTTCTGATCAACAACCGTATCGTCGATGATCCCGCGGTATTCGACCGCGCGCCCTATATCGTCGCCGGCAACGCCGAGCGCGTGCTCAGCGGCATGGGCGACCGGATCTACGCCCGCGGCACCTTCAGCCCGGACCACACCGTCTATGGCATCTTCCGCCAGGGCAAGACCTATACCGATCCCGCCACCGGCGAGGTCCTCGGCATCAATGCCGACAGCGTCGGCGGCGGCGAAGTGGTCGCCACCGAGCGGGACATCGCCACCCTCAACCTGCAGCGCTCGAGCACCGAGGTCCGCCTGGGCGATCGGCTGTTCAGCACCGAGGAGCATGCGGTGACCTCGACCTTCATGCCGAGCCCGCCGAACAGCCCGATCGACGGCTTGATTCTCGATGTACCTCGGGGGGTGACCCAGGTCGGCAAGTTCGACGTGGTGACATTGAACAAGGGCCGCCGTGACGGCTTGGTCGATGGCAATGTGCTGGCGATCTACAAGACCGGCGAGACCGTTCGCGATCGCGTGACCGGTCAGCAGGTCAAGGTGCCTGACGAAAATTCCGGATTGCTGATGATCGTTCGCACTTATGAAAAGCTCAGCTATGGTTTAGTGCTCAGCGCCAATCGCTCGCTGGAAGTGATGGATAAAGTCAGAAATCCCTGAGGGTTTTTGATAGCTTCCTCACGAAGTTTTCCTTTAGTTGTCAACAGAGTTATCCACAGGTTTTGCTGTGGAATAAAAGCCCAAGAGATCAAGGATGATCGAATGCCACTCTTCACCGAAGGCGCGGCTGCGCCCGTTGTTTGTCCCCTCACCAGCGCCGAACTGCAAGCCCGTTTATGCTTGCAGCGGCTCCCGGAAATCGGCTCCGCCCGCTTGCGCAAACTGGTCGATGCCTTTGGCGGTGCCGCTTCGGCGCTGACGGCATCATCGGCGGCCTGGCGGTCGCTGGGCATGCCGGCGGTCAGTATAGATGCGCGCGGCAGTTCTGCAATCTGTGCTGGTGCCAGCGCTGCGATGCGCTGGTTAGAGCGGCCGGGGCAGTCTTTATTGATGTGGGACCAGCCCGGCTACCCGGCGCTGCTGGCGGAAATTCCCGATCCACCGGCGCTGTTGTTCGTCGTCGGCGATGCCCGTGTCCTTGAACATCCACAGCTGGCGATCGTCGGTAGCCGGCGTGCTTCGCGGCCGGGCCTGGACACCGCCGCGGCCTTTTCCCGCAGTCTGGCGCGCATCGGTTTCAGCATCACCAGCGGCCTTGCGTTAGGGGTCGATGGCGCGGCGCACAAGGCGGCGCTGGAGGCGGCAGGCGTCACAATCGGCGTGCTCGGTACCGGCCTCGAAAAACTTTATCCACAGCGCCATCGGCAGCTCGCCGCCGACATTTGCGCGCAAGGCGGCGCGGTCGTTTCGGAGCTGCCGCTGGACGCCGGGCCCCACGCCGCAAACTTCCCGCGGCGCAACCGGATCATCAGTGGGCTGTCACTGGGCGTGCTGGTGATCGAAGCCAGCATCGCCAGTGGCTCGCTGATCACCGCGCGCCTGGCAGCCGAACAGGGCCGTGAAGTGTTCGCCATTCCTGGCTCGATTCATCACCCGGGCGCGAAAGGCTGCCACCAGTTGATCCGCGACGGTGCGCAGTTGGTCGAAAGCATCGAGCACATTCTCGAGGCGTTGCGGGGCTGGCAGCATTTGCCGCCGCCGACGGACTCGGCTGCCAGTACAGTTCCCGCCCCGGTGCATCCGCTGGTGCAACTGCTGGTGGCCTGTCCGCACACCAGTGAAGGCCTCGCCCTTGCAAGCGGGCAGGATCTGTCTGCGGTGCTGGCCACCCTGACCCAGCTGGAAATGGATGGCCGCGTGACCTGCGAGGCTGGCCGTTGGTTTGCGCGCTCGGGATAAGTACACTGCACCCACTGTAAAAAGCGAACAGTGTGCAAACGGAGTGACAGCGATGGTGAGCAGTTGGCGTGTGCAGCAAGCGGCGCGCGAGATCCGGGCGGGCGCGGTGATTGCCTATCCAACCGAAGCGGTCTGGGGCCTGGGCTGCGACCCTTGGGACGAAGAGGCGGTGGACCGCTTGCTGGCGATCAAGAATCGCTCGGTCAGCAAGGGCTTGATCCTGGTTGCGGACAACATCCGTCAGTTCGACTTTCTGTTCGAGGACTTCCCCGAGACCTGGATGGATCAGATGTCGAGCACCTGGCCTGGGCCCAACACCTGGCTGGTCCCGCATCAGGGGCTGCTGCCCGAGTGGGTGACCGGCGATCACGAGTCGGTGGCAGTGCGGGTCAGCGACCATCCGCTGGTGCGTGAGCTGTGTGCGTTGGTGGGGCCATTGATTTCGACCTCGGCCAATCCCCAAGGGCGGCCGCCGGCGCGTACACGCTTGCGGGTGGAGCAGTACTTTCGCGGGCAGGTGGATCTGGTGCTGGGCGGGTCGCTGGGTGGGCGCAAGAGCCCAAGCGTGATTCGCGATCTGGTGACGGGTGAGATCGTCCGGCCCTGAAAAGCTTCGCGGGCAAGCCCTGCTCCCACAGGAGTACGACGCAATACCTGTGGGAGCGAAGCTTGCTCGCGAAGAGGCCCTGAGCTTCAGCACAACCCTTCAGGCCTGCCACATCCCCTTCGCGGGCAAGCCTTGCTCCCACAGCCGTACAACGCAATACCTGTAGGAGCGAAGCTTGCTCGCGAAGAGGCCCTCAGCTTCACCACAACCCCTGAGCCCTGCCAACATCCCATTCGGGGGCAAGCCCCCTCGCTACAGGGCCCACATCAAGGCAACAGAATCGTCGACCCCATGGTCTGGCGCCCCGACAAGGCCGTCTGCGCCTTGGCCGCGTCGCTCAACGGATAGCGCTGGCTGATCTCGACGTCGATCTTGCCGCTGGCGATCATCTCGAACAACTCGTCCGCCATGCCCTGCAAGGCCGGCGGCACCGCGTAGGTGGCCAGCGTCGGGCGAGTCACGTACAGCGAGCCCTTGGCCGACAGAATCCCCAGGTTGACCCCACTGACCGCCCCCGAGGCATTACCAAAGCTGACCAGCAGCCCCCGTGGCGCCACGCAGTCTAGCGAGGTTTCCCAGGTGTCCTTGCCGACGCCGTCATACACCACCGGGCATTTCTTGCCATCGGTCAACTCCAGCACGCGCTTGGCGACGTCCTCGTGGCTGTAGTCGATCACTTCCCAGGCCCCGGCCGCCTTGGCGCGAGCGGCTTTCTCCGACGAGCTGACGGTACCGATCAGCTTGACCCCAAGCGCCTTGGCCCACTGGCAGGCAATCAAGCCCACACCACCGGCAGCCGCGTGGAACAGGATGGTCTCACCGGCCTTGAGCGCGTAGGTCTGGCGGAACAGATACTGCACGGTCAGGCCCTTGAGCATCACCGCCGCCGCCTGCTCGAAGCTGACGCTGTCGGGCAGCTTCACCAGCACCGCAGCCGGTACCACGTGCACCTGGCTGTAGGCACCCAGCGGCCCTCCGGCATGGGCGACGCGATCACCCACCTTGAAGGCGGTGACCTGATCGCCTACCGCTTCGACCACGCCCGCCGCCTCGGTGCCCAGGCCCGATGGCAGTTTCGGGGCGGGGTACAGGCCGCTGCGGAAATAGGTATCGATATAGTTGAGGCCGATGGCCTCGTTGCGTACGCGAACCTCCAGGGGGCCTGGTTCGGCAGGTTGAAAGTCGACGAACTCGAGTACTTCCGGGCCGCCGTGGGCGCTGAACTGGATACGTTTGGCCATCTGCATTCTCCTGTGCGATTGGGGACTGACTCCCCATCGAACGCCTTTGCGCGACAGACGTCAACTGCGACGCGCCATGATGGGGTGGTATGCTACGCGCCGATTTTGCCGTCGCTGTCAGTTATCCACAGGCGCGCCTGCATCTGAAGAAGCACACGTCCGTTCATAGGTGACCGCATGACTACCCGCACCGAGGCCGTCAAAGCCTACCTGCTCGACTTGCAAGACCGCATCTGCACCGCCCTCCAGGACGAGGACGGCAGCGGCCGTTTCGTCGAGGACGCCTGGGTGCGCGATGCCGGCGGTGGCGGGCGCACGCGGGTCATCGACAACGGTGCGCTGATCGAAAAAGGCGGGGTCAACTTCTCCCACGTCTTCGGCAGCGGCCTGCCCCCCTCGGCCAGCGCCCATCGCCCGGAGCTCGCCGGGCGTGGCTTCGAAGCACTGGGGGTGTCGTTGGTGATCCACCCGCACAACCCTCACGTGCCGACGTCCCACGCCAACGTGCGGTTTTTCATCGCCGAAAAAGAAGGCGAAGAGGCGGTGTGGTGGTTCGGCGGCGGTTTCGACCTGACGCCCTATTACGCCAACGAAGAAGACTGCGTGCACTGGCACCGCGTTGCCGAGCGTGCCTGCGCGCCCTTCGGCGCCGAGGTGTACCCGCGCTACAAGGCCTGGTGCGATCGCTACTTCCACATCAAGCACCGCAACGAGCCGCGCGGCATCGGCGGGCTGTTTTTCGACGACCTCAACGAGTGGGATTTCGACACCAGCTTCGCCTTCATGCGCGCCATCGGCGATGCCTTTCTGGAGGCTTATGTGCCGATCGTGCAGCGCCGCAAGGCCATGGCCTTCGATGCCCGGCAGCGCGAGTTCCAGGAATATCGCCGCGGCCGTTATGTGGAATTCAACCTGGTCTATGATCGCGGCACGCTGTTCGGCCTGCAGTCGGGCGGCCGTACCGAATCGATCCTCATGTCGTTGCCGCCGCAAGTGCGCTGGGGTTATGACTGGCACGCCGAACCGGGCAGCCCGGAAGCGCGGCTGACCGAGTACTTTTTGCAGGATCGCGACTGGCTGGCCTTGACCTGACCGCCACAGCGGCATTTTTTTCGCGGGCAGAGTCCGCTCCCACCGCTGTGGATAACCTGCCCTAACAACATTCTTCAGGAAGCGCCCATGGACCAGTACGTCGTCTTCGGTAACCCGATCGGCCACAGCAAATCGCCCGCCATCCACCGGCTGTTCGCCGAGCAGACCGGCGAGCAGCTGGAATACAGCGCCCTGCTGGCACCGCTGGAAGACTTCGCCAACTGCGCCCTGGGCTTCTTCAAGCAAGGCCTCGGCGCCAACGTCACCGTGCCCTTCAAGGAAGATGCCTTTCGCCTCTGCGACGTGCTGACCGATCGCGCTCGCCGTGCCGGAGCGGTGAACATGCTGACCCGCTTGGACAACGGCGGCCTGCGCGGCGACAACACCGACGGCCTGGGGCTGGTGCGTGACCTGACGGTCAACGTCGGGGTCAGTCTCAAGGGCAAGCGCATCCTGTTGCTCGGCGCGGGCGGCGCGGTGCGCGGGGTGATCGAGTCGCTGCTGGAGCAGCAACCGGTGTCGCTGATCATCGCCAACCGCACGGTGGACAAGGCCGAGCAACTGGCCGATATCTTCAAGGATCTCGGCCCGGTGGCGTCCAGTGGTTTCGATTGGCTGGAAGAGTCGGTGGACATCATCATCAATGCCACCTCGGCGAGTCTGGCCGGTGAGCTGCCGCCGATCGCCGCGAGCCTGATCGAGCCCGGTGTGACGGTGTGCTACGACATGATGTACGGCAAGGAGCCCACACCGTTCTGCCGTTGGGCCAGTGAACATGGCGCGAAGCTGTCGGTAGATGGCTTCGGCATGCTGGTGGAGCAGGCGGCGGTGGCGTTCACCTACTGGCGTGGGGTCGAGGTGGATACTGCCCCGGTGCTGCAGGCGCTGCGCGCTCAGTTCTGACCCCTGTAGCGAGGGGGCTTGCCCCCGATAGCGGTTGACCAGTCACAGAGATGTCGCTGACACCCTTATCGGGGGCGAGCCCCCTCGCTACAGGATAATGGCGCGTTACAACTTGGCCTTCACCGCCCCCAGCGCATCCTTGCCATCGATGGTCTTCACGCCATCCAGCCATTTATCCAGCACCGCCGGGTTGGCCTTGATGTAATCCTTCACCGCCACCGCGTTGCTCACCTTCTTGTTCACCACCTCCGCCATGATGCCGTTTTCCATGTCCAGGCTGAACGTCAGATTGCCCAGCAACTTGGCCACACCCGGGCAGGCATCGGCGTAACCCTTGCGCGTCAGGGTATAAACGCTACCCGCCGAGCCGAAATACTTCTCCCCGCCGGTCAGGTAATGCATCTTGAACTGCACGTTCATGGGATGCGGCGTCCAGCCCAGGAACACCACGAACTTCTCGCGTTTCACCGCCCGGGCCACTTCCGAGAGCATCCCCTGCTCGCTTGATTCCACCAGTTTCCAGCTGCCGAGGTCGAACTCCTTCTTCTTGATGATCTCGGCCAGCGACAGGTTGGCCGGTGCACCGGAGCCGATGCCGTAGATCTTGCTGTCGAACTTGTCGGCAAACTTGTTGAGGTCGGCGAAATCATGCACACCGGCGTTGTAGACGTAGTCCGGTACCGCCAGGGTGAACTCGGTGCCGTCCAGGTTCTTGGCCAGTTGCACCACGTCACCGTTGGCGATGAACTTGTCGTAGAAGCCTTGCTGCGCCGGCATCCAGTTGCCGAGAAAGACATCCATCAGACCATCCTTGAGGCCGCCGTAGGCAATCGGTACCGCCAGGGTGTCGATCTTGGTCTGGTAGCCCATGCCTTCTAGCACAAAGGTGGCGATCGCATTGGTGGCGGCGATATCGCTCCAGCCTGGATCGGCCATCTTGACCGTGCTGCAGCTCTGTTCGGCGGCATAGGTACCGGCGCTGGCCAAGGCCATGACGCCGGCGGCGACGATTGTGGATATCTTCATCAAGCTTCCCCTTTGATTTTCAAAAAATGCACAGCCGGCAGTGTTGTTATTGCAGTGGGCTGGGTTGTGGATAACGTGCCTTGCGCTCCAGATCGTCGAGGTCGATATGGTTGCGCATGTATTGCTGGCTGGCGTCCACAAACGGCTGGTGATCCCAGCTCTTGAGCGTGCCCTGAGTCAGGGACTGGGCGACGAAGCGCCGGCGGCGCTGGCTGGCCAATACCTGTTGGCGAATCGCGGGTACGTCCCATTTGGCGCGGGCTTCGGCGAGGAAGGCGGCGAGCAGGTCGCGGTGCTCGGCGGCCTGGCTGAGGTCTTCGCGCTCATGGGGGTCGTTGCCTACGTGGTAGAGCAGGCACGGATCGTCCTCGCTGTAGATGAATTTCCACGGGCCACGGCGGATCATCATCAGCGGCCCGACGGTGCCTTCGGCCATGTATTCGCCGAACACTTCGTCGTGGGCGCCGGTACCGGTGAGGTGGCCGACGAACGAACGACCGTCCAGTGGCAAGCCCGGCTCCAGTTCACCGCCCGCCAGCTCGACCAGGGTCGGCAGCAGGTCGGCGGTGGACACCGAAGCCGTCACTCGCCCGGCCTTGAACTGCCCCGGCGCGCACACCAGCAGCGGCACCCGCGCGGACATCTCGAACCAGTGCATTTTGTACCAGAGGCCGCGTTCGCCGAGCATGTCGCCGTGGTCGCCGGAGAACACGATGATGGTGTCGTCCATCAGGCCGGTGTCTTCCAGCGTCTGCAGGAGCTTGCCGACGTTGCTGTCGACATAGCTGCAGGCGCCGAAATATGCCCGGCGGGCGTCGCTGATCTTGTGTTCAGGCAGCGGCTTGTCCCACAGGTCGTAGACCTTGAGCAGGCGCTGGGAGTGAGGGTCGAGCTCCTCCTGACCGGGGACGTTCTGTGGCAAGGGGATGTCGGTGTCGGCGTACAGGTCCCAGAACGGCTTTGGAATGGTGTACGGGTCGTGGGGGTGGGTCATCGATACGGTCAGGCAGAACGGCTGGTCGCCGTCTTCGCGAATGTGATCGAACAGGTATTGCTGGGCCTTGAACACCACCTCTTCATCGAAATCCAGCTGGTTGGTACGCACGCAAGGGCCGGCCTGCAGCACCGACGACATGTTGTGATACCAGCTGGGACGCACATCGGGCTCGTCCCAGTTCACCGCCCAGCCATAGTCGGCGGGGTAGATATCACTGGTCAGGCGTTCTTCATAACCGTGCAGCTGGTCCGGCCCGCAGAAGTGCATCTTGCCCGACAGCGCGGTGTGGTAGCCCAGGCGACGCAGGTAGTGGGCATAGGTGGGTACGTCGGCGGCGAAATCGGCGGCGTTGTCGTAGGCGCCGATCTTGCTCGGCAACTGGCCGCTGACCAGGGTAAAACGCGACGAGGCGCAGAGCGGGCTGTTGCAGTAGGCGGAGTCGAACACCACACCCGTCTCGGCGAGGCGGCTCAGGTGCGGCATCTTGATCGGGGACGGGGCGTAAAACGGCAGCAGGGGTGCGGCCATCTGGTCGGCCATGATGAAAAGAATGTTCTTGCGCTTCATGGGCTCGCGTCGTTCCATAGTGGATGGTTATGCGATATCGCTGGACGTCAGGATGCCGTCGCAGGCGGGAAGCGGTAAAGCCCATGCAACATAATGACTAGGATAAGCACAGCTTATGTTTGAGAGCCTTGGCAGTCTGTCGCTGGATTTGCTCCGCGCCTTCGAGTCGGCCGCTCGTCACCGCAGCTTCACGGCAGCGGCGCAAGAGCTCGGCACTACCCAGCCGGCGGTGAGCCAGCAGATCAAACGCCTCGAAGAACAGTTGTCCACGCGGCTGTTCGATCGGGTCTACCGCGGCATCGAGTTGACCGATGCCGGAGCGTTGTTGTTCGAGCAAGTCCAGCTGGGTTTGCTGAATATCGACGCGTGTTTGCACCGGATCACCGCGCAATCGCAACATGAGGTGCTGCAGGTCTCCACGGATTTTGCCTTTGCCGCTTACTGGTTAATGCCCCGCCTGCATGGCTTCCACCAACTTTATCCACAGGTCGATGTGAGCCTCGTGACCAGTGAACGCAGCTACTCGATGTTGCGCAGTGACATCGACGTGGCGATCCTTTTCGGTGACGGCCGCTTCAATCAGGGTGAAAGCCACTGGTTGTTCGGTGAAGAAGTGTTCCCCGTGTGTAGCCCACGGCTGATCGAAGGCCGCTCTGCCCCGCTGCCCGTCACCGCGCTGCAGGATCTGCCGCTGCTGCACCTGCGCGGCGAAAGCAGCCACCACTGGTTCGACTGGACCGGCCTGTTCCGCGCCTTGGATATCCCCGGCGCACCCGCCCCCGGGCAACTGCGCTTCGACAACTACACCTTGCTGATCCAGGCGGCGATTGCCGGCCAGGGAGTGGCCATCGGCTGGCGCCATCTGGTGGATGCGCTGCTGGAGCAAGGCCTGCTGTGCCGCCCGGTCGCGCAGACTGCCCGTTCGCCCATGGGCTATTACGTGGTGCTGCCGCAGCGCAAGCGCCGAGGCGAGATGATCGATCGGTTCGTGGAGTGGCTGCGCGAGGAGCAGGTGGGTGGGCAGTGGTTGCGGATTGATTCTTGAGGCTGCTTGGGAATCTTCCTACAGTCGTGTCGGAATAAGACGACATACGATAGCGGCTCGTCATCCTTAAACTCCGATCCTCCATCAGCTTTGCATGTTCGCAAGTACATTGCGCTTCGCTATAGAGGCGGGTGTTTACCAATGTATCTGGCGGTACAGCATCTACCGAAAAATGAGTACTGTCCATGGACGTATATGCGTGAAAAACCGAAAGTGCTCGGATTTATCTGGGCCTGCATATGGAATCTATTGAGGGTGGTTGTTTTTTTATGGCTGATTTTTCAGCTGATGGGTATTGGGGCCTCCATACTTGGAGGTATTGCGGGTTGACTTAGGTTGCAGATACGCTGAATTAATAATCGCTATCTTCGCCCAAAAATACGGTATCAACGATGATGCAAAAAATTGATCAGATGAAAATGGATGAGTTGAATTCCACGCTTTCCAGTTCCGGGCCTGATGCGCTGTATAATGCGATGGCGCAGATGGGATATCAATATGCAAAGCTTGCGGAGGGCGTGGCTTTAGGCGACTCGCTTTCTGGCTCAGCGGCGATAAATTTTATGCAGTTGACTGCGAAACACGCTGGAAAGAACATAGATCAAGAACAGCTTCAGAAGATACGGCATGACATGGCTCAAGCATATCTTAAAGCCTTGGCCGAGCAGCTTCGAGGTGGTGAAGGTATGGTTTCCCGTGATATTAACGCCCAAGAAGCTTGGGATTTCCACAGCGCAGTATTCGCTAAACATAATTTAGACCAGGATAGTTGGACACTAAATTCGGTTTTCAAAGCATTGGATTCGGAAAATAGAGAGACGTATTGGGATCTGGTAAAAAGCTCTGCTGGTAGCTCGCTTGCAGAGGGTGATCTGGCATTCCAAACTCATAGGATGATGGCCTTGGCTTCGGTAGTGGGATCGCAAGAGGTTAAACAGAATGCCGATAGATGGCTCGCACGCGTGGAGCATCCTTCCACCGCGAGTGCCATAGCACAAATGCTGGCCGCTAACATAGGTAAAACGTTGTCGGACTTCTCGTTCAACGATCTATTCGGTCCTTCAGAGACAATTCCGGAGGTGCAGCCACCAGTAATACAACCGGCGCCAGAACCTCCACCTAGCGGAATGGGCGCTCATATCGATAGTAATCCACCATCAGTTAATCTCGGAGCGAGTGCAGGCACTCATATTCCTGTTCATTCTTCCGGTGCTCGCGTGGATATTGGTCCCTTAGAGTTTCCAAATATTTCCGCTGACCGTGATCGCTGCCCTAAGGAATATCGGCACGGAGATGAGTGTGATTGGGATGCTGCCAAGGGAGCTGCGGATTATCTCAAGAAATAACAAACTCATCGCGGTCACGTTCGAGTGAGCTACTTTGGGCGGCCATGAGCAGGTTACATACCGAACCAACGCATTATGGCTGGGGTATAGTTTGTGGTCGTCAGTCCCTAGAGCATGCGTCGTCTCGAAAAAACCGATAATCTTGCGGATATCATTCTTCCACCAAGGTCCGCACCCGTGTCCACCATCCACTCTTACCACGCCCACATCTACTACGACGCCAGCACCCTGCCCCAGGCCCGCGCGCTATGCGAAGAGGCCGTGCGGTTGTTCGGGGTAAAAATGGGTCGCATGCACGAGCGCCCGGTGGGGCCGCACCCGGACTGGAGCTGTCAGTTGACCGTGGCGGTCGAGGAAATCGGGGCGGTGCTGGGATGGTTGGCCTTGAATCGCAATGGTTTGGTGGTATTCATGCACCCGGAAACGGGAAATGCTTTAGCGGATCACGCCCGTCATGCGATATGGATGGGAGCTATGCGGCCGTTGGATCTGAGTATTTTTGGATGATGAAAAAGTGGTTCTATAATTTTCTAGAGTGCTTCATAAAGAGCTAATCCTGAGCTGAGCGAATTCTGGAAGCGCATAGATGCTGTGGGAAATATCCTGATTTTTTTTCAGGAGGTTAGCTATGTTAGACGTCAATATAGCGTTGAACGCAGTATATCGTATTGGTGAGATGGCAGCGCAAGGCTCAAAAGATACTAAAGCTAATGGTATTGTTGAGCGGGTAGTTGGGAGTACTATCTCAAGTAATACATTGGCAGTCTTGATGAAGGACAGGGATAATCTGCCCCATACGATGGCAAAGCTGATGCTTTTAATGAGCAAACCTGTGAGTGATTTTAGTGAATATAATCTATCAAGGCAGTATGGAAATAGTTCTATCCCTACCACAGTAGTCGACTTGGAGGTACCTGCAAGCTCCTTTGATGACGCTCAACATGCCGATAAGCCAAGTGCGTTCTCCAAAATGGTCGCTGCGTTGGAGGTGCACAAGGGCTTAATCTACGGTTCCCATAGAACAAAAATTCAAGCTAATCGTTCTGCCGTCGGATTGCAACAATGGGCCCAGAAGGCGGATGTAGAAACTATGGAGTTCACTATCGAGAATTTCGTAATGGATATGGAGGCTGTCATATCTCACAAGCGCCGTACCAATAGACTCGAAGCGGACAAGCTCCAAAGTCTGGCCAAGTGCGCAATCGAATCGGCACTGGATCTCGCGAAGCAAAACATACTGGAAAAAACCGCAGTCAGTGGTGGGGAACTGCTCAGGCCGGAAATGGAGGATCGCGTTGAAGCGGCCTTGCGCACCGCGCAATATCATGGATTCAGCACTGGCGTTACTCTCGCGTTGATTAATCGCGACGACATAAAATTTGACTAAATCAGCTGTAGCGTCATCGGTAGCGGTGGTGTGGGGTATCATCGCTACCAAAGTGTAACGAAAGTGTACTAAGGGGTAATTTATCCACACGGTACCATTGACCAAGGCTCCCTGATCTAACGTGTATTTTATACTAGATATTTCCATGGCTGATTTTTGGCAGCACAAAAGTCAGAAATCCGGGTAGCCTACGCATTTCTAGTCGGAGTATCCGTGTATGGACATAGCCAAATCGATGACATCAATCTATGCTAGCCAATATCTAGGGCATCGCACGAATGTACATGGAGTTGTTGGAACTAATAGTATATCCGGTAATCTTTCCGAAGCCCGAAATGGCTTGGCAACACTCGCTGGCCTATCCCGGCACTTAGCATCCTTTGCGAACACAATTACACAGATCATATCTCTGACTAAGAAGAACCCCGCTATTCAGGAGCCGCATGCGCCTGTGAGTCCCCTGGTCAGTACATCGCCGACTCCTGGCGGCGAACATATCGATAACCTGGTTTCCGCTATCGAGGTTTACAAGTCGCGAGTATCTATTTTCTCAACCTCGCGAAAGCCAATAACGCGGGCTTATAAGGCAGCGCAATCTATACAGCGGTGGGCAAACACTCGGAAAGTCGAAGATTTCTGTAATTCAGGCCCCTGTTTTATAACTGATATGTCAGCGCTACTGACGCTTACCGCCAAACAGAAAAAAGGCGCTGAGCTTCAAAGTCTGTTTCGTCTTGCGGTTGACAATATCGTAGTGTTATTGGCAGATTCTTTGGAGTTGGAAACTGGATTGATAAATCATGCTGCAAATATGCCAGGGCACGAAAGAGTTCCGTTAGAACAATTTTTTGCACTATTGGGTAAATTCGAGTTGATGTCGCTTCAGGTCAACGTCAAACTTTAGAAAAGGTCTGTCAGTTTATGACTGGCGCCATTGTTGCTTCTTGGAGAAATAATATGACTGTTAGCAGTGTAGTAACCACGCAGACAATGTCCAATAACCCAAATGAGCTTTGGGAAAATAAAGGTGTTCACACCTATGCACCATCTATGAATGCCATTACGCAACTGCCATCCTTGATCTCTGGTACGCACCAGGGTGTTAACTCTGCCCCCCCCCATAAACACGCCGTCATCAAGCGTGCCTCATCCTGAAGCAAGTTTTCAAATCCCTCAGATACTTGTAAATGGCCAGCAAATTACTGATAAAACTCAAGGAGCAAAAACCACGATCAAACTGACCTCTCTAGAGGCGGATAGTCCTTTCCATAGAATGGTCGAGTCACTTAAGGTCAATCCCGCTAATTGTCTTGGAGGGTCTCACGAAACCAAGGTACACGCTGAAATTGCGGCTAAGTGCCTGCTTATTTGGGCGGAACATGGGCAACGAGATATCTTGGAAATGGGTGTACATTTTATCGAGGACATGGCCGCATTAATCGAGCATAAAAAAGGTACTAATCCCACTGAGGCAGCTGCCCTCACGCAATTAACGCGCGAGGTGGTTGACGCGATTATTGCTCGCGCCGACGATATCTACCCCGAAACTATCAATGAAGAAGGTCAAGATTCAGATATTTCCCTTGCCCTGTCTAAAATAGGAAAGACATTGGATGCCGCTGTTAAGAATGGATTTGCGACAATGCCTAATGCGCAATCGCACCCCCAACATCATACTTCTCGACGACAAAACGTAGCTGATCGCCGAGTTTGATAAGACTCACTCAACGTGAATGATCATTGGATAATGATTCCGGCCCACGCGATATGAGCCGGAATCACCCATCGATCAATTCAACACATTGTCCAGGATCTCATACACCAACCCAGTCCCAACCGCGACCAGCACCACATCGCTGCCCAGCCGGCGCCACTGGTAGCCGTCGTAGTGTGGCAGGTGGCGCAGTGCAGCGGCGTCCAGCGGACGACCGTAGCCGCGTGGCAGCGGGCGACCGCGCTCCACGTGGATGTTCGGTGGCAGCGGGTTGCCGCGGCCGAAGCTCTCGCGATTTTGCGAAATGGTCTGGCGCACAGGGCCGAAGTCCTGCGGCGGACGGCCACCGCGGTTGCTCTGCTGGTTGCCATGGCCGGAGCCGTTGCCGCCGCCCTGCTGGCCGCGATCCTGCTGATGTTGCTGCTGCCCCTGCCCTTGCCCCTGCGGGCCTTGCTGATGCTGCTCGCCGCCCGGGCCGTGATCATTTGGCCCCGGAGCCGCTTGCAACAGCGGGGTCACACCGACCAGCACGATACCCATGGCAGCGATCAGCGGTTTTGGCAATTTCATCAAATGTATCCTCAGGCACTAACAGCAAAAAGGGAGGTAGCCCAAAAGCTCCCTCCCTCTGTTCTTGCAGCGTTAGTCCCTGAAAACAGAGGCTAATTCCTTTGTATCAGGAACTTTACCCTCGGCTGACGCGGGCTTTACGCACGCCGTCGGCCAAGGCTTTGCACAGGCTCAGCACGTCGTCGACCGCTTGCCCGGCGTTGGCTGCCTTGGCGACCTTGTCGACCAGCGCCGACCCGACCACCACGCCATCGGCCAGGCGCGCGATCGCGGCGGCCTGTTCGGGGGTGCGGATACCGAAACCGACGCTGATCGGCAAATCGGTGTGGCGGCGCAGGCGCTCGATGGCGCTGCTGACCTGGTCGCTGGTGGCGGAACCGGCACCGGTCACGCCAGCCACGGAGACGTAGTAGACGAAGCCGGAGCTGCGCTCCAGTACGGTCGGCAAGCGCACGTCATCGGTGGTCGGGGTGGTCAGGCGGATGAAATCGATACCGGCGGCCTGGGCCGGGGTCGCCAGCTCGGCGTCGTGCTCGGGCGGCAGGTCGACGATGATCAGGCCATCGACGCCAGCGGCCTTGGCCTCAGCGACGAAGGCTTCGACGCCAAAGCGGTGGATCGGGTTGTAGTAGCCCATCAGCACGATCGGCGTGGTGCTGTCGTCGATGCGGAACTCGCGGACCATCTTCAAGGTTTTCGCCAGCGTCTGACCGGCTTCCAGAGCGCGCAAGGTGGCGAGCTGGATGGCGATGCCATCGGCCATCGGATCGGTGAAGGGCATGCCCAGCTCGATGACGTCGGCACCGGCCGCAGGCAGGCCCTTGAGGATCTCCAGAGAGGCGTCATAGCCAGGGTCGCCAGCGGTCACGAAAGTGACCAGGGCGGCGCGGCCTTCGGCCTTGAGGTCGGCAAAGCGTTGTTCGAGGCGGCTCATACCGATTTCTCCTGGGTCGCGGCCATGTGGTTCATCACGGTTTGCATGTCTTTGTCACCACGGCCCGACAGGCACACCACCATCAAGTGATCTTTGGGCAGGGTCGGCGCGCGCTTGATCACCTCTGCCAGGGCGTGAGCGGTTTCCAGCGCCGGAATGATGCCTTCCAGGCGGCAGCTGGTGTGGAACGCGGCCAAGGCTTCGTCATCGGTGATGCTGGTGTAGTTGACGCGCTTGATCTCGTGCAACCAGGCGTGCTCGGGGCCGATGCCAGGGTAGTCGAGCCCGGCGGAGATCGAGTGGGCGTCGGTGATCTGGCCGTCTTCGTCTTGCAGCAGGTAGGTGCGATTACCGTGCAGTACACCCGGGACGCCGCCGTTCAGGCTGGCGGCGTGTTTGCCGGAATCGACACCGTGGCCGGCCGCTTCGACGCCGATGATTTCCACATTGGCGTCATCCAGAAACGGGTGGAACAGGCCCATGGCGTTGGAGCCTCCACCTACGCAGGCCACCAGGCTGTCGGGCAAACGGCCTTCCTTTTCAAGCATCTGCTCTTTGGTTTCCTTGCCGATGATCGACTGGAAGTCACGCACCATGGCCGGGTAAGGAT
The DNA here is from genome assembly GCF_058986725.1 of Pseudomonas sp. GW821-FHT01A09. NCBI lineage: Bacteria > Pseudomonadati > Pseudomonadota > Gammaproteobacteria > Pseudomonadales > Pseudomonadaceae > Pseudomonas > Pseudomonas sp. GW821-FHT01A09. The sequence goes on along the minus strand of NZ_JBYSWB010000021.1, from coordinate 69,118 downwards.
GCGGGCCGGCGACGGTGCCGATCAGGTAGAAGGTGTCGTCGACGTTGGTGACCCAGTCGCGCAGGGCGTCGTTCATGGCGTCCTTGAGGGTGCCGGTGCCGGAGGTGACCGGCACGATCTCGGCGCCCAGCAGCTTCATGCGGAACACGTTGGCCTGTTGGCGCTCGATGTCGGTGGCGCCCATGTAGATCACGCAAGGCAGGCCGAAACGGGCAGCGACGGTGGCGGTGGCCACGCCGTGCATGCCGGCGCCGGTCTCAGCGATCAGGCGCTTTTTGCCCATGCGCTTGGCCAGCAGCACCTGGCCGATACAGTTGTTCACCTTGTGGGCGCCGGTGTGGTTGAGTTCTTCACGCTTGAAGAAGATCTTCGCGCCACCCAGGTGCTCGGTCAGACGTTCGGCAAAATACAGCGGGTTCGGGCGGCCGATGTAGTCGCGCTGGAAGTACGCCAACTGTTCGAGGAATTCAGGATCGGCCTTGGCCGCTTCGTACTCGCGGGCCAGGTCCAGCACCAGCGGCATCAGGGTTTCGGCAACGTAGCGGCCGCCGAATGCACCGAACAGGCCGTTGGCGTCGGGGCCGCTGCGCAGATTAGTCTGAGTCATGGAACGCTCCACTGAACGAATGGCGTTGGACAGGAATGTCGATAGAGCTAACTGTAGACACCCCACGGGCGGATGAAAACCGATAAGATTGCGGCAACCTGTCAGGAATTCTCACATATTACCATGAGCCGTGACCTCCCCCCTCTCAATGCCCTGCGGGCCTTCGAAGCCGCCGCCCGGCTGAACAGCGTCAGCCTGGCGGGCGAACACTTGCACGTAACCCACGGCGCGGTGAGCCGGCAGATCAAGGTGCTTGAGGAACATCTGGGCGTGGCCTTGTTCAGCAAGGATGGCCGCGGCCTTAAACTCACAGATGCCGGCATCCGGTTGCGCGATGCCAGCAGCGATGCGTTCGAGCGCCTGCGCAGCGTGTGCGGCGAGATCAGCCAGGGCAATGCCGATGCGCCATTCGTGCTCGGCTGTTCCGGCAGCTTGCTGGCGCGCTGGTTCATTCCGCGGTTGGGGCGCCTGAACGCGGATCTGCCGGATCTGCGCCTGCACCTGTCGGCCGGCGAAGGCGACCTCGATCCGCGCCGGCCGGGGCTCGATGCCCTGCTGGTGTTCGCCGAGCCACCGTGGCCGGCGGACATGCAAGTTTTCGAACTGGCCAGCGAGCGCATCGGCCCGGTGGTCAGCCCGCGGTTCGCCGGCTTTGATCGGTTATGCCAGGCGCCGGTCGCGGCGCTGCAGCACGAGACGTTGCTGCAAACCACCTCGCGCTTGCAGGCGTGGCCCAGCTGGGCGCAGCAGAATGGCATTGCCGTCGAGGCGCTGCGTTACGGGCAGGCGTTCGAGCATCTGTATTATTTGCTGGAGGCGGCGGTCGCCGGGTTGGGTATCGCGATTGCGCCCGAGCCGTTGGTGGCGGACGACTTGAACGCCGGTCGCCTGGCCGCGCCCTGGGGCTTTACAGAAACCCCGGCGCGCCTGGCGCTCTGGGTGCCGCGCCGCGCCGCTGATGGGCGCGCGCAGCAACTGGCGCAATGGCTCAAGGCTGAGTTGCACCAGCGCATTCCACTGTAGCGAGGGTCTATCAGTCACGCTTGCTGATCAGGTACGCCGCCAACAGGCCGAGCGCGCCGACGGCCACGCCAGCTGTGGTCCATGGGTGTTCTTGAGCGTAGTCGCGAGTGGCGACGCTGGTTTCGCGGGTTTTGACTTTCACTTCTTCATAGACATCGCTGAGCAGATGACGGGAGTGCTTGAGGGCGTTCTCGGCATTGGCCTTGAGCGCCTTGAGGGTTTTCAGTGACTCTCCGGACGCGTCCTCTTTCAGGCTTTCCAGTGACTTGAGCAGGCTTTCGATTTCGGCTTCCATGCTTTGCAGCGAGGCTTTGCGTAACGAAGTATTGGCCATGGTGACTTCTCCTGAGGATGAGTTGCTGTGTAAGTTTCCGACTGCACGTTGTGCAGAAAGTGCAGTGCGGGTGAACTTTTCCCGTGGATTTCCCCACAGATGTACACGACCACAGCGCAGTCACGCTGAAATCCGATCATTAGGGAGAACCACCATGAGCGACCATCACACGTACAAGAAGATCGAACTCGTCGGCTCCTCGCCGACCAGCATCGAAGATGCCATCAACAACGCCCTGGCCGAAGCCAGCAAGAGCCTCAAGCACCTGGAATGGTTCGAAGTAACCGAGACCCGCGGCCACATCCAGGCCGGGCGCGCGGCGCACTTCCAGGTGACCTTGAAAGTCGGCTTCCGCATCGAGCAGAGCTGATCGGAAATCTCCTACATCAGCGCCCGATGTTTCGGACTGGCTGATGTGGGTTTATTCGGCTACAAGTAGCGGGCGCTGACCAAATTCGGGAGGCGCCCATTTTATTGTTTGATCCGACCAGGGAATGTGACCGATGAAGAAGTTTCTGTTGGCGGTAGGTTTGTTGAGTATTGCCAGTGGCGCATTTGCGGCAGGCAAATCGTGTGACGATCTCAAAGGCGAGATCGATGCCAAGATCAAGGCCAAAGGGGCGTCGGGCTATTCGCTTGATGTCGTTGCCAAGGGCGCCGGTGCGGATGCCAAAGTGGTCGGGACATGCGAAGCGGGCAGCAAAGAGATTGTGTACAAGAAGGGCTGATGATTCAGATGCAAAAAAAGCCGGCTTGGATGCCGGCTTTTTGCTGCCTGCGCCTCGCGCAATGGGCCTGGCTCGCGGGCCCCTTCGCGGGCAAGCCTCGCTCCCACAGAGTTGACGGCAGCTGAGTCGTACACCTGTGGGAGCCGGGCTTGCCCGCGAAGAGGCCGACCCTGCGTACCTCGATGTCAGCCCCTGACCGCCTGAGCCAGCAGTTCGTAGGAGCGAATCCGATCGGCGTGTTCGTACAGGTCGCAGGTAAAGATCAACTCGTCGGCCTGGGTCTGCTCCACCAGCACCTCGAGTTTGGCGCGCACCTTGGCCGCGCTGCCGATCATCGCCAGGCCAAGGAAATCCCCTACCGCCTCGCGCTCATGGGGCAGCCACAGGCCTTCCATCGATTCCACCGGTGGCTGTTGCATCAGGCTCTTGCCGCGCATGAGGTTGAGAATGCGGCGATACACCGAGGTGGCCAGGTACTCCGCGCGCTCGTCGGTCTCGGCCACCACCAGTGGCACGCCGAGCATCACGTAGGGTTCATCCAGCACGGCGGAGGGCTGAAAGTGGTTGCGGTAGACGCGGATCGCCTCGTGCATGTAGCGCGGCGCGAAGTGCGAGGCAAAAGCGTAGGGCAGACCACGCATGCCGGCCAGCTGAGCGCTGAACAGGCTCGAACCGAGCAACCAGACGGGGACGTTGGTGTCGCTGCCGGGGACGGCGATGACCTTCTGCTCGGGGAAGCGTGGGCCGAGGTATTCGATCAGTTCGGCGACGTCATCGGGGAAGTCGTCGGCGCTGCCGGAGCGCTCGCGACGCAAAGCGCGGGCGGTCATCTGATCGGAGCCGGGCGCACGGCCCAGGCCGAGGTCGATACGGCCTGGGTACAGGCTTTCCAGCGTGCCGAACTGCTCGGCGATTACCAATGGCGCGTGATTGGGCAGCATCACGCCGCCGCTGCCGACGCGGATGGTCGAAGTACCGCCGGCCAGATATCCCAGCAGCACCGAGGTGGCCGAGCTGGCGATGCCATCCATGTTGTGGTGTTCGGCCACCCAGAAGCGGTTGTAGCCAAAGCGCTCGACGTGTTGGGCGAGGTCCAGGGAGTTGCGCAACGATTGTGCTGCACCCTTGTCGGCACGCACGGGCACCAGGTCGAGGGCGGAAATTTTGATATCGGCGAGTCGTTTCATGGGGCTTGAACATCCTCTGCTGGGTCGATGCACAGCGACAGGGCCGAGCGCATGACCGTGTGATCATCGCGTCACAGGCGTGGGTTCATGATATGGGCATATCCACCTAATTCAATACCCGGTGTGCAATCGATCTGAACTTGCTGACGGGCGTCACCTCTGAATAGGAGTAATGGCACTCAACCTTCGAGTGCGATCCTGACGGAGGTTTCCATGAAAAAGACAGCATCGGCAATTTGGGAAGGCGGTCTGAAAGACGGTAAAGGCCAGATTTCCACGGAAAGCGGCGCGCTGCGCAACACCCCTTATGGTTTCAATACTCGCTTCGAAGGCGTGCCAGGCACCAATCCGGAAGAACTGATCGGCGCTGCGCACGCGGGCTGCTTCTCGATGGCGCTGTCGATGATCCTCGGCGAAGCAGGCCTGACCGCCGAGCGTATCGACACCACCGCCGAAGTGACGCTGGACAAGCAGCCTGACGGCTTCGCCATTACTGCGGTGCATCTGATCCTCAAGGCCAAGGTGCCTGGTGCATCGGCCGAGCAGTTCAGCGAGCTGGCCAACAAGGCCAAGGCCGGCTGCCCGGTATCCAAGGTGCTCAAAGGCGCCGACATCAGTCTGGATGCAACACTGCTGTCATGAGTGACCTTTCCTGTGGGAATGGGCTAAGCCCACGCAGCGGAGCGCTCGGTGCGGCGTCTGGCTTGTTCGCGGGCAGAGCCCGCTCCCACAGGGGCGCGTGGCTGGCGCTCGGCTTGATGATCGTGGCCGGTAACGCGCTGGCCGCGCCTAAGGCGTGTGAAGCATTGAAGGCCGAGATCGAAGCCAAGATCCAGGCGCAGGGCGTCACGTCCTACACGCTGGAAATCATCACCGCCGAAGAAGCCAAGAGCCAGGATCCGTCCATGATCGTCGGTTCCTGCAACTTTGGTCGCATGAAGATCATCTATCAGAAAAACGATCGATAGCGGCTAGAACAGGCAGCTTTGCTGGTTGTCATCCGCCACGATCGCGCCGCTGGCGTCATGCAGGCGCGCCTCGGGCGAAATCCCCAGTACCCACCCTTCCAGACGATAGTGTTGGCCGGCCTTGAAGTCCGGGTATTCGACGCGCAGGTAGCAGGTACGGTATTGCGGGTCGTTCCACCTGGCGCCCCAGGTGATTTCGTAATCGAAGCGAATCAACAAGGTGTGCGGCCCCGGGGTGACCTGGAAATAGCGGCCGTCATCCAGACGCTTGCCGTCGAGCCGTTCGGCCATGACCAGCCTGCCAGTCTGGGTGTACAGGTCGACCCAGGCCATCTTTGGATTATCGGGCGGCAGCGGCGGTAACGCGCAAGCGCTCAGCAAGCTGACCAAGGACAGGGGAAGCAGGTGGCGCATGGCAAACTCCGCAGGTGAGGTTGCAAGCATATCACCGCTTTTCATACCCCTGTAGCGAGGGGCTCGGCCCGAAAACGCTATTGCCACTGCGGTAACGGGTGGAGCCATTCGGGGGCAAACCCCTTCGCTACAGGCGTGGGGCTCCTCAGGCGCTCTGGCACCCGGCCGGCTTGGCCTGGCCGACCACCTTGCGCTGCTGGTCATAGAGCTTCGCCCACGGCTGGAAGCCCAGGCTGCCGGCCTCGAGCTGATAGCGCTCGCCGGCGGTGAAGGTCTTGAAGTTCAGGCTCAGCTGGCAATCGCGCCACAAGGTTTCGCTGTTCGGACCGATATTGGTAGGGTCGACTGCGAACTGATAGCGTACCTTGAGCTCATGGCTACCAGGTTGCACTTCAAAATAGCGTTTGTCCGTCCAGTCGTGGGCATCCACCTGTTCCGCGCGCAGCGAGCTGTCGGCCTTGGGGTGCAAGTCGATCCAGGCTTGCCTGGGGTCGGGATTGGGCAGGGTGCTGCAGCCGGCCAGCATGGCCGCTACTGAACAAACGAACAATATTTCACGCATGGCGAATCTCCTAAGAGGCAACATGGGCCCTGCCCGCCCCCGGTGTAGCGCATGAAAACGCCGAGGGCTTTGTGTAACGAGCGAGCGGGACGACCGATGGCGCAGATGGGATTTTTTTCTTTGGCACGCTCAAACCTTGGCTCACTCGACCGTTTTTTTCGGCTGTTGGTTCCCCTGACGCTCAGCGGGCTGCTCAACGGTTGCTCGACCCTGAGCTACTACGGACAGCTGGCCGATGGCCAGTGGCAGCTGCTGCGCGGACGGCAGCCGGTGGCCACAGTCATCGCCGATCCGGCCACCGACGCCAGGTTGCGCGCACGCCTGGAGCGCTCCCAGGCGGCTCGCGATTTCGCCAGCCAGCACCTGCATCTGCCGAACAACCGCAGCTATCGCCTGTACGTGGACATTCATCGGCCCTCGGTGGTGTGGAACGTGTTCGCCACCACCGAGTTCTCGCTGAACCCGCAGACCCATTGCTTCCCCATCGCCGGTTGCGTCGCCTACCGCGGCTACTACAGCCAAGGCGCGGCCCGGGGCGCAGCGGCGTTGCAATGCCAGCAGGGGATGGATGTGTACGTGGGCGGCGTGGAGGCCTATTCGACCCTGGGCTGGTTCGATGACCCGATCATCAGTTCGATGATGACCTGGGGCGACGAGCGCCTGGCCACGCTGATCTTTCACGAGCTGGCCCATCAGAATTTCTACCTGAAGAACGACACCGAATTCAACGAATCCTACGCCACCTTCGTCGAGCAGGAAGGCACTCGGCAGTGGCGCGTCGCGCGGGGGCTGGCGCCGGCCAACGTGGATCTGAACCTGCAGCTGGACCAGTTCACCCAATTGGTATTGGCAACCCGCGAGCGTCTGCAGCAGCTTTACGCGCAGCCGTTGAGCAGCGACGCCATGCGCAGCGCCAAGGCGGCAGAGTTCCAGCACATGCGCCAGCAATACGAAGCGCTCAAGGCCAGCCAATGGGGTGGCAAGGGCCGATTCGATGCTTGGGTGTATTCGCCGTTGAACAACGCCAAGCTGCTGCCGTTCGGCCTGTACGACCAGTATGTGCCGGCGTTCGCGCAGGTGTTCAGGCAGGTGAACGGGGATTGGCCGGCATTCTATGCCGAGGTCCGGCGCCTGGGTGGCTTGCCCGCGGATGAGCGCAAGGCGGCGTTGCAGCAACTCATGCGCTGACCCCGTAGCGAGGGGGCTTGCCCCCGAAAGCCAGTACCCACGACATCACCGCTGCAGATATACCGCTATCGGAGGCAAGCCTCCTCGCTACAGGGTTTCAGGCGCAATCAGGAACGCGTCGCGCATTTGCGCCACCGTCTCGAAATGATAAGTCGGCCGCTGCGCGCTCAACTCTTCTCGACCGCCAAAGCCATACCCCACCGCCGCCACATCCAGGCCGTTGAGCCTGCCACCGATCAAGTCATGCTTGCGATCGCCGATCATCAGGGTATGGGCTGGATCCAGCCGCTCTTGATCGAGAAGGTGGCGGATCAGCTCGACCTTGTTGGTCCGCGTACCGTCCAGCTCGCTGCCGTAGATCACCTTGAAATGCCGAGCGAAGTCGAAATGCCGGGCGATCTCCCTGGCGAATTCCCACGGCTTGGAGGTGGCGATATACAAGTGCCGGCCCTGCCCCACCAAGGTCTCCAGCAGCTCGACTACGCCATCGAACACCTGATTCTCATACAGCCCGGTGACCTTGAAGCGATCACGATAATGATTGAGCGCCTCCCAGGCCCGTGCTTCGTCGAAGCCATAAGCGTGCATGAACTGCTCCAGCAGCGGCGGCCCGATAAAGTGCTCCAGCGCCACCAGGTCCGGCTCGTCGATGCCCAGCTTGGCCAGCGCATACTGCACCGAGCGGGTAATACCCTGGCGCGGGTCGGTCAGCGTGCCATCGAGGTCGAACAGAATATTTTGATAATGCATGAGGGTCCCGATCTTATTCGCCCCGGTCGAAGCCTTCGGCCAGGTGTTGGTCTTTGAGCTTCACGTAGTTGCCCGCGGTGTAGGTGAAAAACGCCCGCTCCTTGTCGGTCAAAGGCCGTGCCTGTTTGACCGGGCTGCCGACATAGAGATATCCGCTCTCCAGGCGCTTGCCCGGCGGTACCAGGCTGCCGGCGCCGATGATCACCTCGTCCTCGACCACCGCGCCGTCCATCACCGTGCTGCCCATGCCCACCAGAATGCGGCTGCCCAGGGTGCAACCGTGGAGCATGACCTTGTGGCCGATGGTCACGTCGTCGCCGATGATCAAAGGGAAGCCCTCAGGGTTGAATGGGCCGGCGTGGGTGATGTGCAGCACGCTGGCGTCCTGCACGCTGGTGCGCTGGCCGATGCGGATGCGGTGCATGTCGCCGCGGATCACCGTCAGCGGCCACACCGAGCTGTCGGCGCCCAGTTCGACGTCACCGATGACCACTGCCGAACGGTCGACGAATACCCGCTCGCCCAGCGCTGGCGTGTGATGTTGGAAGGTGCGAATGGCCACGATAGTCTCCTTCTTTGAGAGCGATAGCTGCGGTGAGCGTCGATTGTAATTAAGATGTCCCAGTGTTTCTTCTCAGCCAAGGTGTTTAACCGTGAGCGCGAACAATCCGCTTCTGCAGTCCTACGATCTGCCACCGTTCTCTGCGATCCGTCCAGAGCACGTGCAACCAGCGATTGAACAGATCCTGGCCGATAACCGCAAAGCCATCGCCGACCTGCTGGCCAACCAGGGTAGCCAACCGACCTGGGCCGGCCTGGTGCTGGCCATGGACGAACTCAACGACCGCCTGGGCGCCGCCTGGAGCCCGGTCAGCCACCTCAATGCCGTGCGCAACAGCCCCGAACTGCGCCAGGCCTACGAAGGCTGCCTGCCCGCACTGAGCGCCTACTCCACCGAGATGGGCCAGAATCGCCAGTTGTTCCAGGCCTTCGAAGCGCTGGCCAACGGCCCGGAAGCGGCCGGCTTCGACATCGCCCAGAAAACCATTCTGGAGCACTCGCTGCGCGATTTCCGCCTGTCCGGTATCGACCTGCCGCCCGAGCAGCAAAAGCGCTATGCCGAGGTGCAGAGTACGCTCTCCGAGCTGGGCAGCAAATTTTCCAACCAGCTGCTGGATGCCACCCAGGCGTGGACCAAGCACGTCACCGATGAAAGCAAACTCGCCGGCCTTACCGACTCGGCCAAGGCGCAGATGGCCGCCGCGGCCAAGGCCAAGGATCTCGACGGTTGGCTGATCAACCTCGAGTTTCCCAGCTACTACGCGGTGATGACCTACGCTCACGACCGCGCGTTGCGTGAAGAGGTCTACGCGGCCTACTGCACCCGCGCCTCCGATCAAGGCCCGAACGCCGGTCAGAACGACAACGGCCCGGTCATGGAGCAGATCCTCGACCTGCGTCAGGAACTGGCCAGCCTGCTGGGCTACGCCAACTTCGCCGAGCTGAGCCTGGCCACCAAGATGGCCGAGTCCAGCGATCAAGTGCTGAGCTTTCTGCGCGATCTGGCCAAGCGCAGCAAGCCGTTTGCCGTTCAGGACCTGCAACAGCTGCGTGCCTACGCCGCCGAGCAGGGCTGCGCCGATCTGCAAAGCTGGGACAGCGGCTTCTATGGCGAAAAACTGCGCGAGCAGCGCTACAGCGTGTCCCAGGAAGCCCTGCGTGCTTACTTCCCGATCGACAAGGTGCTCGGTGGTCTGTTCGCCATCGTGCAGCGCCTGTACGGCATCGAGATCGCCGAGCAGAAGGGCTTCGACACCTGGCACCCGGACGTGCGCCTGTTCGAGATCAAGGAAAACGGCCAGCACGTCGGCCGCTTCTTCTTCGACCTCTATGCCCGCGCCAACAAGCGTGGCGGCGCGTGGATGGACGGCGCCCGCGATCGTCGCCGCACCGCTGACGGCGTGCTGCAGAGCCCGGTGGCCAACCTGGTGTGCAACTTCACCCCGGCCGACGCCGGCAAGCCGGCGCTGTTGACCCACGATGAAGTCACCACGCTGTTCCACGAGTTCGGCCATGGCTTGCATCACCTGCTGACCCGCGTCGAGCATGCCGGCGTGTCGGGCATCAATGGCGTGGCCTGGGATGCCGTCGAGCTGCCGAGCCAATTCATGGAAAACTGGTGCTGGGAGCCTGAAGGCCTGGCGCTCATCTCCGGTCACTACGAGACCGGCGAAGCGCTGCCCCAGGACCTGCTGGAAAAAATGCTCGCCGCCAAGAACTTCCAGTCCGGCCTGATGATGGTGCGCCAACTGGAGTTCTCGCTGTTCGACTTCGAGATGCACGCCACCCATGGCGATGGGCGCAGCGTCGCGCAGGTGCTGGACGGCATCCGCGATGAAGTCTCGGTCATGCGCCCACCGGCCTACAACCGCTTCCCTAATAGCTTCGCGCACATCTTCGCGGGCGGTTACGCGGCGGGCTACTACAGCTACAAGTGGGCCGAGGTGTTGTCGGCGGACGCCTTCTCCAAGTTCGAAGAAGAAGGTGTGCTCAACGAGCAGACTGGCCGCGCCTTCCGTGAAGCCATCCTGGCCCGCGGCGGTTCCCAGGCGCCGATGGTGCTGTTCGTCGACTTCCGCGGGCGTGAGCCCTCGATCGATGCGCTGCTGCGCCACAGCGGCCTGAGCGAGGACGCGGCGGCATGATCACCAAGAAGCGCTTTATCGCCGGGGCGGTCTGCCCGGCGTGCAGCGAGCCGGACAAACTGATGATGTGGAGCGTTGACGACGTGCCTCATCGTGAGTGCGTGGCCTGCGGCTATGCCGACACCCTCAACGAGCAAGGTAACTCGGTGCCCAGCGAGCTGGGTACGCGGGTCAACAAGCCCGCGCCGAAGGTTGCCAAACCGAATGTCCAGGTCGTGCAGTTCTTCCCCAATCCGAAGCTCAAGAAGCCCACGGAGTAAGACCGCAAAACGGCAGCCTCGCGCTGCCGTTTTCATTCATGTGCGGTAGAGGGGCAACGCCGTTCGCCCTTCGCGCGTCCCTAGACTGAGGCTCCCTATCAGCCCCGTCAAAGGACACGAACATGCACGAAAATTCCCTGCCCGCTTTCAGTCAGATGCGCGCCGACGAGATCGGCCCGGCCATCGAGGCGATGCTGGCGAGCAATCTCCAAGCCCTTTCTGCCATTCTCATCGATCAGCAAGCCGCCCCGACCTGGGAAGGTTTGATGCACCCTCTCGAAGACCTCAACCAGCGCATGCTGGCCCTGATTCAGCCCATTGGCCTGCGGGCCCAGGAAGATCACAGCGGCGAGCTGGCGCAGGCGTTTCAGCAGGGCATGGAGCGCGTCACCTTGTATCTGACCGCGCTGCGCCAGAACCCTACGCTCTTTGGCCTGATGCAAACACTGCAGGAGAGCCCGGCGGCGGCCGATTACACCCCCGAGCGTCACTGTGTCCTGGGCCATTGGCTGCGGGACGCCAGATTGGCGGGTATAGGTTTCGAAAAGCCAGTGCGTGATCGCGTGCAGCAGCTGCAGCTCGAGCTGGAAGTCCTGTTCGCGCAATTCACCCACAACACCCAGCTAGCGCGCGAGGCCTGGAGCAAGGACTTCACCGACGAGAGCGAGCTGAGCGGGCTCTTGGATGTACACAAGCAAGGCCTCGCCGAGCTGGCGGCGCAGCAAGGCGCCGACGGCTGGCGCCTGACACTCGACACGCCGTTGTTCAAGGATGTGCTGTCCCACGCCCACAGCCGTGAGCTGCGCGAGGACGTCTACAAGGCGTTCATCACCTTGGCGTCGGACCAGAGCCCGACGCCGGGTGCGCCGGACAATGGCCCGGTCATCGACGGTATTCTGGTCAAGCGTCTCGAACTGGCCAGGATGCTGGGTCATGAAAACTACGCCCAGCGCGCAATGGCCACCCGCATGTTCGAAGTGCCGCACGACGTGGAGGCCTTCCTGCTTGCCCTGCTGGCCAAGGTGCGCCCGGCCGCCGAGGCGGAGTTGCAGCGTCTGCGCGAATTCGTCAGACAGTTCGGAGCACCGGAGCTACAGGGCTGGGACCTCGCCTACTATCAAGAGCTGTATCAGCGTGAGCATTTTGGCGTGTCCGAAGCCGAGGTGCGCGAATACTTCGCCGTCCCCGCAGTGCTCAAGGGCCTCGCGGCGTTGGTCCAGCAGCTGTTCGGCGTGCAGATGCACGAAGTCGTACAGGCCGACACCTGGCATACCGATATCAGAGTCTTCGAGTTGCGCTCGGGCGATACAGCGCTGGGCGCCGTCTATTTCGATCTTTATCCACGCGCCGCCAAGTCGCCAGGGATCTGGATGCAGGGGGTTCGGGATCGGCATCGGTTCGTCGATGGCAGTCTGCAGTTGCCACTGGCGCTGCTGAGCTGCGACTTTACCAAGCCTGCCGATGACGATGCGCGCTTGAGCCTGGGCCAGCTGACGGACCTGCTGCATGAGTTCGGTCACGCGATGCACCATGTGCTGACTCAGGTCGACCATGGCAGTGTGGCGGGCATCAATGGCGTGGCCGAGGATGCAGTGGAGTTCCCCAGCCGCTTGTTCGAAGCCTGGGCCATGGAGCCGTCGAGCGTGGCGCTGATGTCGGCGCATCGGCAGACCGGAGCGCCGATATCGCCGACGTTCCTGCACAGCGCACTGGCTTCGCAGCGGGCGTTTCAGGCCATGGAAATGGTGCAGCAGATCGGCTTTTCGCTGGTTGATCTGCGTCTGCACATGCAGGTTCGCGAGCCGGTGCTGTTACCCGTGGTCGAGGGCGTGCGTGACGAGATCTCGGTGCTGCCCAAAACGTCCATCTCGCGTTTCACTCATTCGTTCATGCACCTTTTCGGCGCCTCGGACTACGCATCGGGCTACTACACCTATGTCTGGTCGAAAGTCCTGGCGGCTGAAACCTTTGCGCGCTTCAAGCGTGAGGGGGTGCTGTCGGCACAGGTTGGCGAGCAGCTGCGCGATCTGATCTTGAGTAAAGGCGGGACAATGCCGATCGGCGACCTGCTGGAGCAGTTCATCGGCCGGCAACCGAACATCGAGGCGTTGTTGGCCGAGATGGGCCTGGCGGACTGAAACGGCCGCGGCGCTGGCCGATCTGCGGTGGCTGGCGCAAGAGGGATGGCTGCGCTACCCTGTGCTGTATGTTTATACAGTCATGGGCGCCTCTTCATGTCATCCCTTTTGCCTCCCCGCGGGCGCGGCACCGCCAGCAATCCTCATAACCGCTTCGCGCCTAGCCGCTCCGTGGCCGAGGATGACGGCTGGCACCAGGAAGCGCCGGTGACGCAGGGCACCGAGGTGATGTTCGAGACCGCCAAGACCATCATCACCCGCAACCAGTCCCCGGACTTGCCGTTCGACCGTTCCATCAATCCCTATCGTGGCTGCGAGCATGGCTGTATCTATTGCTACGCTCGGCCCAGCCACGCCTATTGGGACATGTCTCCAGGTCTGGATTTCGAAACCCGGCTGATCGCCAAGACCAACGCCGCCGAGTTGCTCGAGCAGCAACTCGGCAAGCGCGGTTACGTGTGCGCGCCCATCAACCTGGGCTCCAACACCGACCCCTACCAGCCGATCGAACGGGAGCAGCGCCTGACCCGGCAGTTGCTGGAAGTGCTGCTGCGCTACCGCCATCCGGTGACCATCGTCACCAAGGGCTCCTTGATCCTGCGCGATCTCGACCTGCTCACGCAGTTGGCCGAGCAGCGCCTGGTGTCAGTGATGATCAGCCTGACTACGCTGGATGACGAGCTCAAGCGCATCCTGGAGCCCCGCGCCGCAGCGCCCAAAGCGCGGTTGCGGGCCATACGGGTGATGCGTGAAGCCGGCATCCCGGTGGGTGTGCTGTGTTCGCCGATGATTCCGATGATCAACGACATGGAGCTGGAGCACCTGCTCGCCGAAGCCCACGCTGCCGGCGCGGTGAGCGCCAACTACATGATGCTGAGGCTGCCGCTGGAAGTCGCGCCGCTGTTCGAGGATTGGCTGCATGCCCATTACCCGCAACGGGCCGAGCACGTGCTGAGCCTGATCCGCCAGAGCCGCGGCGGCGAACTCTATGACAGCCGCTTCGGCAGCCGGATGCGCGGCGAAGGCGTCTTCGCGCAACTGCTGGCTCAGCGTTTCGCCAAGGCCATCAAGCGCTACGGCCTGGAGCGCCGTGAAGGTTATCGACTGGACTGCTCGGCGTTCTGCCCGCCGGGGCAGCAGATGTCGCTGCTTTGATGTGCCCCTGCAGCCAGGAGGCTTGCCTCCGGAACAGTGCCCACTGCCCACTATCCAGTCCGGAAATATTCAAGCGTTTTCTGATTGCAAACAATCTGATGTTCAATAGCGCTTATTCAGGTTCAATTAAGTTTGACAGGGTAGCTTCAATGGCGAACGACCACTGGGTCACCAAGCTCCCCGTATCGCCTGGATGCGCGTAGCATCAGGTTCGATATTTCACCTGTTAGCCCTATGACCCGACCGTCAGAGAGGATGAAGTATGCCCGACCATGATCATGAAAAGGTTCCCGCTCCCCATAGCCACGAGGGTTGCGAGAACGCTGACGAGGCCCTTCGGCACATCGTCGATGGCTTCCTGCATTTCCACCACGAAGTGTTTCCTGAGCAGCAAGAGCTGTTCAAGAAGCTGGCCACCGCGCAAGCGCCACGCGCCATGTTCATCACCTGCGCCGACTCGCGCATCGTTCCTGAACTCATTACCCAAAGCTCGCCCGGCGACCTGTTCGTCACCCGCAACGTGGGCAACGTCGTACCGCCCTACGGGCAAATGAACGGCGGCGTGTCGACGGCGCTGGAATACGCCATCCTCGCCCTCGGCGTGCAGCACGTCATCGTCTGCGGCCACTCGGATTGCGGCGCCATGCGCGCGGTGCTCAACCCTCACACCCTCGACAAGATGCCCACGGTCAAGGCCTGGCTGCGGCATGCCGAAGTGGCGAGGATCGTGGTCGAGGACAACTGCAACTGCACCACTGAAGCCGAAAGCATGCAGGTGCTCACCGAAGAGAACATCATCTGCCAGCTGCAGCATTTGCGCACTCACCCATCGGTGGCCTCGCGCATGGCCAGCGGACAGCTGTTCATCCATGGCTGGGTCTACAGCATCGAAACCAGCGAAATCAAGGCGTACGACGCCGAACAGGATCGCTTCATCCCCTTGGACAGAAACCGTCCTATCCCCTGCGCAACGCCCAAAGGTCGCTTCTGACCGACGTTGCATGACAAGCAGTTGATGGGCCCTCGAAAGGCCGCGACCTGAGTGCGCGGCCTGGTTCGCTGCACGTGTCGGACAGTCAACTCGATAACGAGAACAACGCCCGTTGACTGGGAGACAGCACTGCCCGCGCGATTCTTCGATCGTCGCTGGTGGCTGTGTTCCGGTGGCTTTTGCGTTCCTGCGAGAGTCGCCTTTCGGCACTGGCAACGATCGCCGGCCCTGCAGGAATTTTCAGGAGAATGGTCATGAATATGGCGCAAATGAAAGCGGCTCTGCCCCGGGAATTGCTGGCCTCGGTGGTGGTGTTTCTGGTGGCGTTGCCGTTGTGCATGGGGATCGCCATCGCGTCCGGCATGCCACCGGCCAAGGGCCTGATCACCGGCATCATCGGCGGTGTGGTGGTGGGCTTCCTGGCGGGGTCGCCGCTGCAGGTCAGCGGCCCGGCGGCGGGGCTGGCGGTATTGGTGTTCGAGCTGGTGCGTCAGCATGGCATGGCGATGCTGGGGCCGATCCTGTTGCTGGCGGGCTTCCTGCAACTGTTGGCCGGGCGGTTCAAGCTCGGCTGCTGGTTCCGGGTTACCGCACCGGCGGTGGTGTACGGCATGCTCGCGGGGATCGGTGTGCTGATCGTGCTGTCGCAGGTGCATGTGATGTTCGACAGCGCGCCCAAGCCCTCCGGACTCGACAACTTGCTGGGTTTCCCGGCGACCCTCGCTCAGGCGATGCCGGTGATGGGCGGTAGCCTGGGCTGGCAAGCTGGGCTTTTAGGGCTGCTGACCATCGCCATCATGTGGTGCTGGGAGCATTATCGGCCGCAGTCCCTGCGCTTTGTGCCGGGGGCACTGTTGGGTGTGGGGGCGGCCACGGCGGTCAGTCTGGCGCTGGCGTTGTCAGTCAAACGCGTCGAAGTGCCGGACAACCTTGCCGAAGCCATCGACTGGCTGCGCCCGGCCGACCTGCTCAATCTGGCCGATCCGACGCTGTTGATCGCCGCCTTTGCCGTGGCCTTTATCGCCAGTGCCGAAACCCTGCTGTCGGCAGCGGCGGTGGACCGCATGCACAACGGCGTGCGCTCGGACTTCGATCGCGAACTGTCGGCCCAGGGCGTGGGCAACATGCTGTGTGGCCTGTTGGGTGCACTGCCGATGACCGGGGTGATCGTGCGCAGCTCGGCCAACGTCCAGGCCGGGGCGCGCACGCGGATGTCGGCGATCCTCCATGGGGTGTGGCTGCTGGCGTTCGTGGTGATCCTGTCCAGTGTGCTGCAGAGCATTCCAGTGGCCAGTCTGGCGGGTGTGCTGGTGTATACCGGCTTCAAGCTGGTTGACCTCAAGGCGCTGCGCGGGCTGGGCCGCTACGGGCGGATCCCGATGCTCACCTATGGCGTGACCGCCTTGGCAATCATCTTCACCGACCTGCTTACCGGCGTGCTGCTGGGTTTCGCCCTGACTCTGCTGCGCCTGGCGCTGAAGGCCGCGCGGCTGAAGATCACGGTGATCGAGACCGGGCCCAGGCAAGTGGAGCTGCGCCTGATCGGGGCGGCGACCTTTCTCAAGGTCCCGGCCCTGACCCGCGCACTGGAAGGCATTCCGCCAGGCACTACCGTGCAGGTGCCGATGGGCTACTTGAGCTACATCGACCATTCCTGCCTGGAGTTGCTGGAGGATTGGGGGCGGGCCAACAAGGCCAATGGCTCACGGATGGAGATCGAGAGCCGCGGGTTGAAGCGGCGGATCGAGGGGCAGTTGCGCACGAGTGCTGGTTGATTATGCATGTAGCGAGGGGGCTTGCCCCCGATCAGGCGCCAATGGTGAGGCTGATCGGGGGCGAGCCCCTCGCCAAAACAGTCAACTGCGGGGCAGTGAATTCTGCTCCTCCAGTGACAGCCCGACGTTCAACTGACGTGACATGCAGGGCCATTGCTTCCAGGCGTTACCTGTCTGCGGGCTGGTCAGCTTGTCGCGATAGGCCTCGACGGCTTCCACAGCGAAACTCTCATCGTCGAGCATGTTATCCACCGAGTGGTGCACCACTTCATCCAGCTCATTGCCGAAGTCTTCGCCGATCAGCTGATGCACGATCAGGCTGGCCACCGTGGTATCCAGTGGAATCAACGGCTGGCCGAGGTGTTTGATGTACAGGTCGTTGACCTCTTCCACCAGGCGGTGCGCCAGATAGGCTTCATCCAGCAGGCAATCCAGGCCTTCATGGCCGTTCAGCGCCGATGGCGGGCTGGTGAAGTATTGCTCGGCGATCTTCAGCACCGGTTTGATCTGCGATTCGATACCGGCTTCGCGTGCAACACCATTGGCGGCGTCCAGCAAGTCCGGCACCTGCTCGATGTAAGCGCTGACGAAGCGGACCAGTACGCCCTCGGCGTCGCTGTCGGGCAGATGGATAGCCCGATGCAGATGAGGGACTTGTGCTGCCAACTGCTGGGCCAGTCGGCCGCTCTTGGTTTCGTGCTCAATGGCACTGTTGATCTGCTCGCGCAATGCGGCGGTGTTCATGAACGCTCCGGATAACTGAGTAGGCGATAAACGCGACGAAAGTCCTACGATAGCTGGGTTATGACGACGGCTCAGACGCATTTGTCATAATTATTTAACGCGGGTGCGCAATGCGATTATATCGAATCGCCATCATGCGGTTATAAGCTTGCTCCCCATGGTTCTTCCTGTGGCGCGGTGGGGTGTTGTACCGTAGCCACCGGCTGCGCGCGGTGATCGGCTACAGCCTTAATGAGACACCGCGCTGTTCACGGATCAACCTCCTGCGTTGAATGTATGAATCGAACCCAAAAGACCGTTTTTGCACTGTTCGTGGTGGTGGCACTGGTCCTTGGCCTGACCGTCAAGTACGTGCTCGACCAGCGCAACGCCAGCTTCTCCCCCGAGCAGATCGATGCCGGGATCATCCTGCTGCCCCAGAGCCGGCCCATTCCAGCGTTGCAGATGACCGATCAGGACGGCCAGCCCGTCAGCCTCGATCAGCTGAAAGGCAAATGGTCAGTGTTGTTCTTCGGCTACACCTTCTGCCCGGACATCTGCCCGACCACCCTGGCGCAGTTGCGGCAGATCAAGGCCGAACTGCCCAAGAGCACGGTCGCGCGTATGCAAGTGATCCTGGTCAGCGTCGATCCGCAGCGCGATACACCGGCCAAGCTCAAGGAGTATCTGGGTTACTTCGACAAGGACTTCCGCGGCTTCAACGCGCCAGTGCCGGTGCTGGAGTCGTTCGCCAGGGCGGTGAGCATGCCCTACGTGGAGCCGGACACCAGCAAGCCGAACTACACGGTGAGTCACAGCGGCAATCTGGCGCTGATCGGGCCGGATGGCACCCAGCGCGGGTTCATCCGTGCGCCGTTCAGCACCCCCAAGCTGGTGGCGCAGCTGCCGGGGTTGTTCAAGGGGGATTGAGCAAGCCAGCGCGAACCTTGTAGCGGGGGGGCTTGCCCCCGAAAGATGTAGCAGCCACAACGAAGTCGCTGGCGCGATCTTTCGGGGGCAAGCCCCCCCGCTACAGGGGTCAGACAGCGATTAGAACGCCGGAACCACAGCGCCTTTGTACTTATCGGTGATGAATTGCTTCACCTCGGGACTGTGCAGCGCCGCGGCCAGTTTCTGCATGGCAGGCGAATCCTTGTTGTCCGGGCGGGCCACGAGGATGTTCACGTATGGCGAATCGGCACCTTCGATCAGCAGCGCATCCTTGGCCGGATCCAGTTTGGCCGCCAGCGCATAGTTGGTGTTGATCAGCGCCAGGTCCACCTGGGTCAGCACGCGCGGCAGGGTGGCCGCTTCCAACTCACGAATCTTCAGGTCCTTGGGGTTGGCGGTAATGTCCTTGACGGTCGACAGGATATCGGTCGGATTCTTCAAGGTGATCAGTTTGGCCGCTTGCAACAGCAGCAGTGCGCGACCGCCGTTGGTGGCGTCGTTAGGAATCACCACCTGAGCGCCACCGGGGATTTCGTCCAGCGTCTTGTACTTGGTCGAATAGATGCCCAACGGCTCCAGGTGCACACCCACCACAGCCACCAGATCGGTACCGCGAGCCTTGTTGAATTCGTCCAGATACGGCTGGTGCTGGAAGAAGTTGGCATCCATCTGCTTTTGCGCCACTTGCACGTTCGGCTGCACGTAGTCGCTGAACACCTTGACGTTCAGGTCCACGCCTTCCTTGGCCAGTTGCGGCTTGATGAATTCCAGGATCTCGGCGTGGGGCACGGCGGTGGCTGCCACGGTGAGGGTGTCGTTGGCGTGCACGGCAAAAGATGCCAGGGCGGCGACGATGGCCAGCAGTTTTTTCATAGGGTCTACTCCTTGTGAGGTTCTATGTCGCGAGGGGGCTTGCCCCCGAAAGATCGTGCCAGCGACTTCGTTGTGGCTGATACATCTTTCGGGGGCAAGCCCCCCCGCTACAGGGTTGGGTCACTTGCGCGAAAAATGCACCACCAGCTTGTCGCCGATCGATTGCAGCACCTGCACCATGATGATCAGGATAACCACGGTCACGTACATGACGTTGTCCTGGAAGCGCTGGTAGCCGTAGCGGATGGCCAGGTCGCCCAGTCCCCCCGCGCCGACCACACCGGCCATGGCGGTATAGGAGACGAGCGTAATGGCGGTGACGGTCACAGCGGCGAAGATCCCCGGCAGCGCTTCAGGCAGCAACGCGCGGATGATGATCTGCCGAGGCGTGGCGCCCATGGCCTGGGTCGCTTCGATGATGCCGCGATCGACCTCGCGCAAGGCGGTTTCCACCAACCGCGCGAAAAACGGCGTACAACCGATGACCAGCGGCGGAATCGCACCCATCACCCCGAGCGAGGTGCCGACCAGAAACATGGTGGTGGGGATCAGCACGATCAGCAGGATAATGAACGGCAGCGAGCGCAGCACGTTGACCGCAAAGGCAAGGGCCGCATACAGGCCCCTGTGCTCGAACAGCTGGCGCGGGCCGAACACGAACAGCAGCACGCCCAGCGGCAGGCCCAGCACCACGGTGAACAGCAGCGAGGCGCCGAGCATGGTCAGGGTGTCCAGCGTGGCCTGGCCGATGTCGAGCCAGTCGACGTCGGCGAAGTAATTCAACAGGTCCATCAGCGCAGTACCTCCATATGGACATCCGCCTCGGTGAAGCGGGCAAAGGCGGCGTCCATGTCGCCCCCGGTGATGGCTAGGGTCAGCTGGCCGTAGGGGGCATCCTTGATGCGATCGATACGGCCGGCGAGGATGCTGTAATCCACGCCGGTTTCGCGGGCAACCGTGCCCAGCAAGGGTGCATAGGTCGATTCGCCCTGGAAGGTCAGGCGCACGATACGGCCCGCCACATGGGCAAAATCATCATGCTGTTCGTTTTCATCGACCTGTTCGCTCTCTTGCACGAAGCGCTTGGTGGTGGGGTGCTGCGGATGCAGGAACACCTTGGCCACCGGGCCCTGCTCGACGATCACCCCGGCGTCCATCACCGCGACCTGATCGCAGACCCGGCGGATCACGTCCATCTCATGGGTGATCAATACGATGGTGAGGTTCAGCTCGCGATTGATCTCGGCCAGCAGCTTGAGCACCGAGGCGGTGGTCTGCGGGTCGAGGGCGCTGGTGGCTTCGTCGCACAGCAGGATTTTCGGCTCGGTCGCCAGGGCGCGGGCGATGCCGACGCGCTGTTTCTGGCCGCCGGACAGTTGCGCCGGGTATTTTTTTGCGTGGTCCTGCAGGCCGACGCGGGCCAGCAGTTCGGCCACGCGTTTGTCGATCTGTGCGCGAGACAGCTCGCCGGCCAGGCTCAAGGGCAAGGCGACGTTATCGGCCACGGTCTTGGACGAGAGCAGGTTGAAGTGCTGGAAGATCATGCCGACGCGCTGGCGAAAGCGCCGCAACTGGTCGGCATTGAAGGCGGTCACATCCTCGCCATCGACGATGATGGTGCCACCGCTCGGGGTTTCAAGGCGGTTGATCAGGCGCAGCAGCGTGCTCTTGCCGGCGCCGGAGTGCCCGATCAGGCCGAACACCTGGCCCTGGGGAACGCTCAGGGAGGTGGGATGCAATGCCGGAATGTCCCTACCGGCGACGCGGTAGGTTTTATTTACCTGTTGGAACTCGATCACTTAGCGAACCTTGTGGGGCGCATGAATTAGGAGCAGCGGATAGCTGGGCGCGCATTTTAGCCTGTCTGCATAGAGGGTATTAGCATTTATTTCATAGCGTTCCCTTCATTTTCGGCATAAGGCGACGAGGGGTCATAAATAAAAGGAACGTATAAAAACGCCGACCGGTCACTACTAGACACCGTGAGGGCACTGCATGTTTGCAGGCCTTTAAAGCAGAGCCCTTTTAACGGGCCATATTTTTGAGGAGTCTAGGTCAGATGACGAAAGCCAAAGCACCGGCAACCCAATCCACCGGGGCCAGCCAACTTGCCGGTACCGATACGCTGGACCGCAGCAACACCAACGACAAGCTCGAAAGCCTCGAACAGTTTCGCTCGGACGCCACCGAGCAGGCCTTGCGCACCAACCAGGGCGTCAAGGTCAGCGACAACCAGAACACTTTGAAAGCCGGGGCCCGCGGGCCATCGTTGCTCGAAGATTTCATCATGCGGGAAAAAATCACCCATTTTGACCACGAGCGCATTCCCGAGCGCATCGTCCATGCTCGCGGCACCGCGGCCCATGGTTATTTTCAGGCATACGAGTCCCATGCAGCGCTGACCAAGGCGGGCTTCCTGACGGACCCTTCGAAGATCACCCCGGTATTCGTGCGTTTCTCTACCGTGCAAGGCCCGCGCGGCTCCGGCGACACGGTTCGCGACGTGCGCGGTTTTGCCGTCAAGTTCTATACCGATGAGGGCAATTTCGACCTGGTCGGCAACAATATGCCCGTGTTCTTCATCCAGGATGCGATCAAGTTCCCGGACTTCGTGCACGCGGTCAAACCCGAACCCCACAACGAGATCCCCACCGGCGGCTCGGCCCACGACACTTTCTGGGACTTCGTCTCGCTGGTGCCTGAATCCGCGCACATGGTGCTGTGGACCATGTCCGACCGTGCCATCCCCAAGAGCCTGCGCACCATCGAAGGCTTCGGCATCCACACCTTTCGATTGATCAACGCCGAAGGCAAGGCGTCTTTCGTCAAATTTCACTGGAAGCCCAAGCAAGGCGTTTGCTCGCTGGTGTGGGACGAGGCGCAGAAGCTGGCGGGCAAGGACACTGACTTCCACCGCCGAGATCTGTGGGAATCGATCGAGATGGGTGATTATCCAGAGTGGGAATTCGGTGTGCAGATCGTCGCCGAAGAAGACGAGCATAAATTCGACTTCGACCTGCTCGATCCGACCAAGATCATCCCCGAAGAGCTGGTGCCAGTGACGCCGCTGGGCAAGATGGTGCTCAACCGCAACCCGGACAACTACTTCGCCGAGACCGAGCAGGTAGCGTTCTGCCCGGGGCATATCGTGCCGGGGATCGATTTCTCCAACGATCCGCTGCTGCAGGGTCGGCTGTTTTCCTACACCGACACGCAGATCAGCCGACTGGGCGGGCCGAACTTCCACGAGCTGCCAATCAACCGGCCGCTGGCGCCCAACCACAACGGTCAGCGCGATGCCATGCACCGCACCACGATCGACAAGGGCCGGGCTTCCTACGAGCCCAACTCGATTGATGGTGGCTGGCCGAAAGAAACCCCTGCCGGTCCTCAGGATGGGGGTTTCGAGACCTATCCGGAGCGCGTCGACGCGCACAAGGTGCGTGAACGCAGTGAATCGTTCGGCGACCACTTCTCTCAGGCTACGTTGTTCTTCAACAGCATGAGCGAGGCGGAGCAAGAGCACATCATCGCGGCGTACAGCTTCGAGTTGGGCAAGGTCGAGCGCGAGCACATCCGTGTGCGTCAGGTGAATGAAATCCTCGCCAACATCGACCTGACACTGGCCGCGCGAGTGGCCGAGAACCTGGGCCTGCCCGCACCGAAAGCGGCTACCGTGCAGACCAAGCCGTCTTCGCTCAAGGCATCGCCTGCGCTGAGCCAGGTGAATCTGCTGTCGGGCGACATCAAGACGCGCAAAGTGGCGATTCTGGTGGCGAATGGCGTCGATTCGGCGGCGATCGATGCGCTGAAGCAAGTGCTGGAGGCGGAAGGTGCCCATGCCAAGGTGCTCGGTCCGACCTCATCGCCGGTAAAGACTGCAGATGGCAAGACTCTGCCCGTGGATGCGTCCATGGAAGGCCTGCCGTCGGTGGCGTTCGACGCAGTATGGGTGCCGGGTGGCGCGGTCTCGGTGAAGGCGCTGAGCACGGATGGGGTGGCGTTGCACTATCTGCTGGAGGCTTACAAGCACCTCAAGGCGATCGGCATCAGCCCGGATGCCAAGGTGCTGATCGATGCGCTGAAGCTGGATGAGGATGCTGGTTTGCTGGTGGGGCAGGATGCCAAGACCTTCAAGGCGTTCGTCCAGGCCATCGCCCAGCATCGGGTGTGGGCGCGGGAGCCGAAAGCCAAGGCTGTGCCGGCCTGACCTGTATGTGGGAGCGGATGCATGTCCGGCTTCTTCGCACGACCCTGTAGCGAGGGGGCTTGCCCCCGATAGGTACATCAGTCACAGGAAATGTCGCTGACCCAATTATCGGGGGCAAGCCCCCTCGCTACAGGTGCTATGCGTCAGGGCTTGGACGGAATCAGCACCACGATCGGCCGCTGCTTGGCTTCCAGGCGGCGGCCGATTTTCCATTGCAGATCAGGCGCCTGCTTGATCACGCGCTTTTTCAGCAAGCTTGCCAGCCACGGATAATCCGCGGCGCGCGGCACTTGCACGATCACGTTGCACTTGTAATTGACGATATCGACGGCCAGATCATCCAGTTGGCTGCGCAGTTCATTGATATCGGCGATGTTCAGCTCTATCGGCGTAAAGGTTGCGGTCGGGTCCAGCAACTTGGCCGGCGGGCGTGCTTCGGCAGCTTTGACCGCCGCTTCCGCCTGGTCCAGCTCGGCCTTGCGCGCATGGGCAATGGCGCCGTTGACGCCGCTGGTCAGCGCCGGGGCGGTCGGCATCAAGGCGCGGGCACGGGCCAGGGCACTGGCAGCGGCGTTCACATCACCTTTCTGCAATACCACCTGACTGCGCTGCAGATAGGCTTCGGCCAACTGGCGCTGGTAGTTCTCCAGGCGCTCATCGGTCGGATTCTGTTTTTGCAGGGCTGCGAGTTGATCTTCGGCGGTCGCCAGTTCATTGCTGGCGATATTTTGCGACAGCTGCTGGTACGCCTCGGGTTCGGGCGGCGGCGCGGTGTCGGTCGGCCTGCTCTGACAAGCAGCCAACGTCAGCGAAAATACAACAAGGAGCAGATAACGGGAGGCGTACGGCTTCATTCCTGCGACTCTCTGTTTGCGCAAAAAACGAGCAAGTCTACACCCAAGAGGGCCCTGGAGAAAACCAGACATGTGCTGGACTCTGTAGCGAGGGGGCTTGCCCCCGAAAGATAGGTCAGCGACATCTCCGGCACTGATACATCTTTCGGGGGCAAGCCCCCTCGCTACAGAGTCAGTTACGGCGTGGTAGGGCGAAGCTGAGCAGAAACAACACCGCGGCCGCAACCACAATGGAAGGGCCCGCTGGGGTGTCCTTGAACCAGGACATCGCCAGCCCACAGCACACCGCCACCACGCCGAGCACGCTGGCGCCCACGGCCATCTGCTCCGGCGAACGGGCATGACGCTGGGCCGCAGCGGCGGGGATGATCAGCAGCGAAGTAATCAGCAGCACACCAACGATTTTCATCGCCACCGCGATGACGATAGCGATCAACAGCATCAAGGCCATCCGCAGGGTCGCTACCGGCAAGCCTTCGACCTTGGCCAGCTCTTCGTGCACGGTCACGGCCAACAGCGGCCGCCAGAGTACCGCCAGCAATACCAGCACAGCCGCGCTGCCGCCGAGGATCCAGGCCAGATCGGTCGGGCTGATGGCCAGCAGGTCGCCGAACAGATAGCCCATCAAATCGATGCGCACATCGTGCATGAAGCTCAGCACCACCAACCCGAGGGACAGCGTGCTGGGCGCCAGAATACCGAGCAGTGTGTCCGAGGCCAGGGGCTGGCGTTGCTGCAAGGTCACCAGCAGGATCGCCAGCAGCAGGCAGCCCACGGTCACCGCTAATGTCGGACTGACGTCGAGTACGAACCCAAGCGCCACGCCCAGCAAGGCCGCGTGGGACAGCGTGTCACCGAAATAGGCCATGCGTCGCCAGACCACGAACGAACCCAGCGGTCCGGCGACAATCGCCAGCGCCAGGCCGGCCAGCAAGGCATACAACAGAAAATCAGCCATGCTTGCAGCCGTCTCCATGAACGTGGACATGCGCCTGGGGCAGCGCTTCGCCGCCCTCACCGACCACGGCGCCGTGCAGGTCGTGGGCGTGGTCGTGATGGTGGTGGTAGATCGCCAGATTGGCGGCATTCTGGCCGAACAGCGCCACGAAGGCCGGATCGCCGCTGACCTGTTCCGGGTGGCCGGAGCAGCAGACGTGGCGGTTGAGGCACACCACCTGATCGGTGGTGCTCATGACCAGATGCAGATCGTGGGACACCATCAATACGCCGCAACCGTGGCGTTCGCGCAGACGGGTGATCAGGCTGTACAGCTCCAGCTGGCCGTTGACGTCGACGCCCTGCACCGGCTCGTCGAGCACCAGCAGCTCAGGCTCGCGCAGCAGTGCCCGGGCCAGCAGCACGCGCTGCATTTCGCCGCCGGAGATGGTCTGTACCGGGCTGTCGATGACCTGCACGGCGCCGACTTCTTCCAGCGCGGCCAGGGCCCTCGTGCGATCGACCCCCGGCACCAGGCGCAGAAAACGCAGCACCGACAGCGGCAAGGTGGCATCCACTTGCAGCTTCTGCGGCATGTAGCCGATGCGCAGGCGTGGCTTGCGCCAGACGTTGCCGCTGTCCGGCTTGAGCAGGCCGAGCACGGCGCGCACCAAGGTGGTCTTGCCGGCGCCGTTGGGGCCGATCAGGGTGACGATCTCGCCGGCATTGACGCTGAGCTGAACCTTGTCCAGCACGGCCTGACCGGCGAAATTGACCGTCACCTGATCGAGGCTGATCAACGCTGAACTCATCAGGCCCCCACGCAGGCGGAACAGATGCCGACCACCTCGACCGTTTGCCCTTCGGCGCGGAAGCCGACATTGCTGGCGCCCAGGCTGATGGCTTCACTGATGCTCGCCTGCTCCAGCTCGATGGCGATGTGGCACTCGCGGCAGATCAAAAACTGCCCCTGGTGTGCGTGCTCGGGGTGATTGCAGCCCATGAAAGCGTTGAGCGAGGCGATGCGGTGCACCAGATTGTTGTCCAGCAGAAAGTCCAGCGCGCGGTACACCGTAGGCGGCGCGGCGCGGCGGCCGTCCTGCTCGCTGAGCACGGCGAGGATGTCATAGGCGCCCAGCGGTTTATGGCTCTGCCACACCAACTCCAGCACGCGCCGGCGCAAGGCGGTCAGGCGTTGCCCATTCCTGGCGCACAGGGCATCGGCTTCCGACAGCGCGGTATGCACGCAGTGGGAGTGATCGTGGGGGCGGCTGGCCAAGGGTGTTTTTGACATGGGGCGGCGACGGCTTTTGAGAGAGACGTTATTATGTTACCTGTTCTCGCCTCCTCGAGTGGTCACTGTGTCCCGATTTTTTGCAGTTTTTGTCGCTTTTTTGATCAGCTGCGGCGTTTTCGCTGGTGCTCAGGCCGCCGATCAGGGCCCGGTGAAGGTCTTGACCAGCATCAAGCCGTTGCAATTGATCGCCGCTGCGGTGGAAGACGGCGTCGGTACGCCGGACGTGCTGCTGCCTCCCGGCGCCTCCCCGCATCATTACGCCCTGCGCCCTTCGGATGTGCGGCGCCTGGGCGATGCCGACCTGTTCTACTGGATCGGTCCGCAGATGGAAAACTTCCTGGAGCGGCCCCTGCAGGGGCGCAGCAAACCGACCGTCGCGGTGGCCGACGTGCCGGGGCTGAAGTTGCGCCATTTTGCCGCGGACAGCGGCTCCCACGAGGACGCCGACGAGCATGATCACGATCATCAACCCGGTTCTCTGGACGAGCACCTGTGGCTGTCGAGCGTCAACGCACGGGTGATCGCCGCCAGCATGGCCATGGATTTGAGCAAGGCCGATCCGGCCAACGCCAGCCGTTACCAGGCCAACGCCAAGGCCTTCGCCACGCGGCTGGACGCCGTGGATGCCAAGCTCAAGGCGCAAGTGGCGCCGATCGCCGGCAAGCCGTTCTTCGTGTTCCACGAGGCTTTCGATTACTTCGAGGACGCTTACGGGCTCAAGCACGCCGGAGTGTTCACCGTGGCCGCGGAAGTGCAGCCGGGTGCCCAGCATGTGGCGGCCATGCGCGCGCGCTTGCAGGAAGTCGGCAAGACCTGCGTGTTCAGCGAACCGCCGATGCGCCCACGCCTGGCCGAGACACTGACGGCAGGGCTGCCGGTCAAGCTGGCCGAGCTGGATGCGCTGGGGGGCTTCAATGAGGCGACGGCGAACGGGTATGAGCAGCTGTTGAGCAAGCTGGGGGACGATCTGGTGGGGTGCCTGAACTCCCTGTGACTTCCCTGTAGCGGGGGGGCTTGCCCCCGATTATGGTGTGTCAGTCTCTATCAAAGGCGCTGGCACGATTTTCGGGGGCAAGCCCCCTCGCTACAGGGCAAACGGCAGGGGAATATTGATCTTCTGCCGCTGCGCCAACCGGATCTCGAAATCCTTCGGGTCATGGATCAGCACATCCATCCCCGCAAACGACTCCGCCGCAATCTGCCGAGACACCCAGAACCGCACGCACGCCACCCGCAGGACCACCGGCCACAGCTGCGCTTCCGCCGCGGTGAACGGTCGCAGCGCCGCATAAGCGCCGAGCATCGCCCGCGCCCGCGGCGCGTCGATCTGCCCGTCGGCGGTGGAGCACCAGTCATTAAGGGTGATCGCCAGGTCATACAGCATTGGCCCGGAGCAGGCGTTGTAGAAGTCGATCACACCGGTCAGGTGGGTGCCCTCGAACATCACGTTGTCACGGAACAGATCGCCATGCAGGTTGGCCCGCGGCAGATCGAGGATCGCCTGCCTGTGGGTGCGGATCTCCTCCAGTGCCGCGCTCAGCAGCGCCGCCGAGCCGGCTTCGAGGCGTTGCACCATCGCCGCGCCTTCTTCGAGCATCCAGTCCAGGCCGCGATCGGTCTTGCGCTCCAGCACCGCCGGCCGCGTGGCCAGGTGGATATGGCCCAGCAGCTCGCCGACCTGCACGCAATGCTGGTTGTTGGGGCTGGCGATATGCTTGCCGTCGAGGCGCGGCTGCAGCAGCGCCGGCTTGCCCGCCAGCTCGCGCAGGGCCACGCCATCGGTGGTGCGCAGCGCGTAGGGCACCTGGATATCGGCTTGGTGAAGCACGTCGAGCAACTCGATGAAGAACGGCAAGTCCTGTACCGGGCCCCGCTCCACCAGGGTCAGGACGAACTCGCCCTGCTCCATGCTGATGAAGAAGTTGCTGTTTTCCGTTCCAGCGGCGATGCCCTGAAAGTCGCGCAAGCGACCCAGGCCGTAAGGGGCGAGAAATTGTTCCAGCTCGGGCCGCGTCAGCGGAGTAAACACAGACATGTCGAAAGTTGCCCATCTTGGCGTGCCGCAGCGGGCCGCCCGGTTGAAATTGGCGCCAGGCGCCCCTTGGGTAGAAAAGTCGCTGATGCTACCAGCGCGCCGCGCACATGGACATGTCGGCCGGGCAGTTTGCGCTGCCCATGATAACCTTGTGGCTTTGTCGTCAATGATCCGGCCATTCTAGCGCCAGACCCGTCGAAAAGGTTGATTGTGCTCATGAGCAAAGCCCCCCTCGTCCTGGTGGACGGTTCCTCTTACCTGTACCGCGCCTTCCATGCGCTGCCACCCCTCGCCACGTCCAAGGGCATGCCGACCGGTGCGGTCAAGGGCGTGCTGAACATGCTCAAGAGCCTGCGCCGGCAGTACCCGGACAGCCCCTTCGCGGTGGTGTTCGACGCCAAGGGCGGGACCTTTCGCGACACACTGTACGCCGAGTACAAGGCCAACCGCCCGAGCATGCCCGACGATCTGCGTGTGCAGGTCGAGCCGTTGCACGCCTCGGTGCGCGCCCTGGGCTATCCGCTGCTGTGCGTCGACAACGTCGAGGCCGATGACGTGATCGGCACCCTGGCCCGCAGCAGCGCCGCCAGCGATCGCCCGGTGATCATCTCCACCGGCGACAAGGACATGGCCCAGCTGGTGGACGGCCATATCACGCTGGTCAACACCATGACCGGCAGCGTCCTCGACATCCCTGGCGTCAAGGAGAAGTTCGGCGTCGGTCCCGAGCACATCATCGACTTCCTGGCGCTGATGGGTGACAAGGTCGACAACATTCCGGGCGTCCCGGGCGTCGGTGAAAAGACCGCCCAGGGCTTGCTGGTCGGCATCGGCGGCGGCCTCAAGGAGCTTTACGAGAACCTCGACAAGGTCGCCGCCCTGCCGATTCGCGGCGCCAAGAGCCTGCCCGCCAAGCTCGAAGAGCACCGCGAGATGGCCTTCCTCTCCTACGAGCTGGCGACCATCAAGATCGATGTGCCGCTGGACATCGAAGTCGACGCGCTGATGTGCACCGAGCCGGACCGCGAGGCCCTGCTGGCGTTGTACAGCGAGCTGGAATTCCGCAGCTGGGTCGACGAGATCCAGCGTGACGCCAAGCGCGTAGGCACCGAGATCGCCACGCCGAGCGAGCCGCAGGTGGAGGTCGAAAGCCGCTACGAAACCATTCTCGACCAGGCCCGCTTCGACGTCTGGCTGGAAAAGCTCAAAGGCGCCAAGCTGTTCGCCTTCGATACCGAAACCACCGGCCTCGATGCCCAGAGGGCGCAGCTGGTGGGCCTGTCGTTCGCCGTCGAGCCCCACGAGGCCTGCTACATCCCCCTGACCCATTCGTACATGGGCGTGCCCGAGCAGCTGGACCGCGACACCGTGCTGCGTGCGCTCAAGCCGCTGCTCGAAGATCCGGCCAAACTCAAGGTCGGCCAGCACGCCAAGTACGACATGAACATCCTCGCCAACTGCGCCATCGGCGGTGACATCAGCCAAGGCATCATGGTCCGCGGTGTGGCCTACGACGCCATGCTCGAATCCTACGTGCTGGACTCCACCGCGACCCGCCACGACATGGACAGCCTGGCCTACAAGTACCTCAATCACACCAACATCGCCTTCCAGGACATCGCCGGCAAGGGCGCCAAGCAGCTGACGTTCGACCAGATCGCGCTGGAACAGGCGGGCCCCTACGCTGCCGAAGACGCCGACATCACCTTGCGCCTGCACCTGCTCCTGCAGGAAAAGCTCGCCGCCACCCCGAGCCTCAAGCCGGTGCTCGAAGACATCGAGATGCCGCTGGTGCCGGTGCTGGCCAAGATCGAACGCCAGGGCGCATTGGTGGATGCCAAGCTGCTGGGTGTGCAGAGCGTCGAACTGGGCGACAAGCTGGTGGCGCTGGAGCGCGAGGCGTTCGACATCGCCGGTGAGGAGTTCAACCTCGGCTCGCCCAAGCAGCTCGGCGTGATTCTGTACGAGAAGCTCGGCATGCCGATCCTCAACAAGACCGCCAAGGGCCAGGCTTCCACCGCCGAAGCCGTGCTGGCGGAACTGGCCGAGCTGGATTTCCCGCTGCCCAAGGTGCTGATGCAGTACCGCTCGCTGAGCAAGCTGAAAAGCACCTACACCGACCGCCTGCCCGAGCAGATCAACCCGCGCACTGGGCGCATCCACACCTCGTACCACCAGGCGGTGGCGGCCACCGGGCGTTTGTCGTCCAGCGATCCGAACCTGCAGAACATCCCCATTCGCACCGCCGAAGGGCGACGCATTCGCCAGGCGTTCGTGGCCCCACCGGGGTACAAACTGCTGGCGGCGGACTACTCGCAGATCGAGCTGCGCATCATGGCCCACCTGGCCCGTGACGAAAGCCTGCTGCATGCCTTCCAGAACGACCTCGACGTACACCGGGCCACGGCGGCGGAAGTGTTCGGCGTCGAGCTGGCGGACGTCACCACCGATCAGCGGCGCAGCGCCAAGGCGATCAACTTCGGTCTGATCTACGGCATGAGCGCCTTTGGCCTGGCCAAGCAGATCGGTGTCGATCGCAAGCAGTCGCAGGCTTATATCGATCGTTATTTCACTCAGTACCCGGGCGTGCTGGCCTACATGGAGCGCACCCGCGCCCAGGCCGCCGAGCAAGGCTTCGTCGAAACCCTGTTCGGCCGGCGCCTGTATCTGCCAGACATCAACGCCAAGAACCCGGCCCTGCGCAAAGGCGCCGAGCGTACCGCAATCAACGCGCCGATGCAGGGCACCGCGGCGGACATCATCAAGCGCGCCATGGTCAAGGTCGACCAATGGCTCGACACCTCGGGCCTGGACGCCAGGGTGATCCTGCAGGTGCACGATGAATTGGTCCTGGAGGTGCGCGAGGATCTGGTCGAGCAAATCAGCGCGCAGATCCGCCCGCACATGAGTGACGCGGCGCAATTGGACGTGCCGCTGCTGGTGGAAGTGGGCGTCGGTCTGAACTGGGACGAGGCGCACTGACAGCCGCAGATGAAGCGGGTGTCATGCTCGGTTCTGATTATGAAACAAGGACTTGATCGCGGCTGTTTGCCGATCGGTCAGGAACTAATCGGCCGAACGGCCACTCAGAGAACGTGAATGGCAGTGATGCCGTTCATGCTCCTATGTTGTGTTAAGTGTTGGCAGATATCCGGACCCCTTTCCCTGGGAGGTCTGGTACTTGAACCCCTGACTTCCCCCTCCCCATACGAAGTCCAGGGGTTTTTTTTGCCTGAAAAAACGTCGCCATATCTGAAACGTATCCAGACCCCCTGTTGTATATATTTCATATTTGCAGATGACCGCTGTAGGCTTTTTCCGGCTGGGCCCTCTAATAAAAAGCACAATCGGAGATCCACCATGCCTGCCACCAAGACCCTTCTGCACCTGGCTGTCGCCTTTGCCCTGAGCGGCAGCTACACCGCATACGCCGCCAATACCGCCGACCTGCCCTGCGCCACCACCGAGCAGTGCGCCGCCCAGGCGGCGAAGATCGGCGCCACCGTCGATAAATCCAAGGGCAAGGGAGACAAGAGCGAAAGCCAGTTCGCCTGGCTGAACCGCATCAACAAGGCCTCTTTGGTGATGCTCACCGAACAGGGCATCGTCACCCCGCAGATGGCGCAAAAACTCGCCGGCGGTGTGCGTTTCGCCATCGAGCAAGGCGATCAGCCGGACGGCAAGCGCCCCACCGATGTGCTGCAACTGGAGCAGATCATGACCGACAAGATCGGTCCCGAGGCGTCGCTGATCCACTCCGGCCGCAGCCGTCAGGACATGCTCGCCACTTACCGGCTGGCCAAGCTGCGCGCCGACGTGCTGGCCGTGGACGAAGCGCTGAATGCCACGCGCCAGCGCATCCTCGAGCTGGCCGACAAGAACGTCGACACCCTGGTGCCGGCCTACACCAATGGCGTGCAGGCCATGCCGATCACCTATGCCCATTACCTGCTGGCGTTCGAAGCCTCCTTCGATCGCGATGGCCAGCGCATCCGTGAGCTGTACCAGCGTCTGAATCTCAGCCCCATGGGCACCGCAGTGCTGGCCAACTCCGCCTACCCGTTGAACCGCGAGCGCCTGGCCGAGCTGCTCGGCTTCGATGGCGTGCGGGAAAATTCACTGGATTCCAGCCAAGTCTCGACCTATGACATCCCGATCGAAGCGGCCAACATCGCGGCGTCTTCGGCGATCCGCATCGGCGCGATGATCGGCGACATCCACACCCAATATCATCAGATCCGCCCCTGGTTGCTGCTGGATGAAGAAAAGACCTACACCAGCAGCGCCATGCCGCAAAAGCGCAACCCTGGGCTGCTGATGCGTGCCCGCGAGACGTCCTCGGATGTGGTCGGCCTGGCGCAGACCGTGACCCTGCGCGCCCACAATGTCACCACCGGCATGACCGACTACAAGTTCGCCTTTGATTCCCTGGGCGTGTTCGATTCGACCAAGGACATGTTCGGTGCCATGGACGCCGTGCTCGACGCCTTGCAGGTCAATCCCCAGCGCGCCCGCGAAGAGCTGGAAAACGAATGGACCACCTCCATGGAGCTGGCCGACACCCTGGAGCGCACCCAGAAAGTCCCATTTCGTATCGGCCACAGCTTCGCTTCGCTGATCGTTGAAGAAGCCCGCGACAATGGCTTCACGCCCAAGACCTTCCCTTACGATCACGCCCAGGCGCTTTACACCCAGGCTGCCGACAAATTCCATTGGACGCCCAATACCCTGCCGCTCGACGAGGCGACCTTCCGTGCTTCGCTGTCGCCGCAGAACATGGTCAAGACCCGCAAGGGCACCGGTGGCCCGCAGCCAGAGGAGGTCAAGCGCATGCTCGCCGAAGCCCACAAGACCCTTGACGACGATCGCCAATGGCTCAAGCAGCGCCGCGAAAAACTGACCCAGGCCGAGAGCAATCTCGACAGCGCCTTTGGCAAGCTGCTGGCGCCCAAGGGCTGATCCGCGCATGGAGCTTCGACTTCCTGATGGTGGCGCAAGAGCGCCACTTCACTCGCGCCGCCGCTCGCTCGGACATGCAGCAATTGGCAGGTCAAGGTGACCTAGTCGTCACCCTTCGACGACTTTGTCCGGCAGTTCCATCCAGTTGGCCAGTACCGCGTAGGCCTCTTCGAGGCCCAGGCGCTTGGGCGCCGAGAACAACTGGATGCTCACCGCGTCGCCCCAGCCCTTGCGGATTTCGCTCTGCACCTTGAGCAAGGTGTTCTTGGCCGCGCCGAAGGTGAGTTTGTCGGCCTTGGTCAGCAGAATGTGCATGGGCATGTGGCTGGCGACCGCCCAATCGAGCATGAGGATGTCGAAGTCGGTCATGGGATGGCGAATATCCATCATCAGGATCAGGCCCTTGAGGCTTTCGCGGCTGCCTAGATAGGCTTCCAGGTGGCGCTGCCAGTGCAGTTTGAGCGGGATCGGCACCTTGGCGTAACCGTAACCGGGCAGGTCGACCAGGCGGCGTTGCTCGTCGAGCTGGAAGAAGTTGAGCAGTTGCGTGCGCCCCGGGGTTTTCGAGGTGCGGGCCAGGCTGGCGTGGGTCAGGGTGTTGAGCGCGCTGGATTTACCCGCATTGGAGCGGCCGGCGAACGCGACTTCAAAGCCCTCGTCATCCGGGCACTGATCGACCTTGGCGGCGCTGAGGGAAAAAGTAGCCTGCTGGCACAGACCGAGGATGGGGTTCTTGACGTGCATGTGATATCCGATGAGGGCGCGGTGGGTGGCCCGATTGGGCGCGATGTTCCGCTACTGGTGCGCCAGTATACAATGCCGCCGATTGTCTGCGGTCGTCGCGCGCTCTGCGGTGTTTATCCCGCCAGCAAATGACCGCTGACATTGTTGAAGACCTGCCAGGCTGTGTGAGAGGAACGGATGATCAGATGGATGCTGTGCCTGCTGTTGGGCCTGGGGTGGTGCGCGATCGCCCAGGCCGCGGGCGATGCTGTCGCCGGTCAGGCCAGGGTCGCCGTGTGCGGTGCCTGTCACGGCCCGGACGGCAACAGCCTGGTGCCGATCTTCCCCAAGTTGGCCGGGCAAGGTGAGCGTTATCTGTTGAAGGAGCTCGAGGACATTCAGGCCGGTCGCCGCGCAGTGCCGGAGATGACCGGGCAGTTGACCAACCTGACGCCGCAGGATCTGGCCGACATCGCCGCGTTCTATGCAGGCAAGACGGCGGGTGTCGGCGTGGCCGATCCCGCTCTGGCCGCTCAGGGCGAGGCGCTCTATCACGGCGGACGGCTGGACACCGGCCTGCCCGCTTGCAGCGCCTGCCACGGCCCTAATGGCGCGGGGCTGGCGGCGGCGGGCTTCCCGCAATTGAGTGGGCAGCAGGCGGCCTACACCCTCAAACAGTTGACCAACTTCCGCAGCGGCGCGCGCAGCAACGATGGCGATGCGGCGATCATGCGCACGGTCGCGGGCAGGCTTTCGGACAGCGATATCGCCGCGCTGGCCGCCTATCTCCAGGGGCTGCGTTAACGCTGCGGTAATGCAGCGGTTGCAGCATGGCCGGGTCATTGCAGTTACAGCGCTGTCGCTTGCGGTCGTTAACTATTGGTAACGATTAATCGAGATGAAATCCCTGTCATGGACAAGAAACCTCAGCGCCGAGTGGCCTTTTTGCCGACAACTGCCGTTACACTACCGAACTGAATCTTGCCGTGGCCGGTCTTAGCGCTGGTCGTATATGGCGATCCATCTTGCACAGGAGTAACGCATGCGTAATCTGATTCTCAGCGCCGCCCTCATGGTTGTCAGCCTGTTCGGCCTGACTGCCCAGGCGGCCGACAACGTTCCGCTCGAAGCAGGCAAGACCTACGTTCAACTGGACAGCCAGGTGCCCGTCCAGGTACCGGGCAAGATCGAAGTGGTCGAGATGTTCTGGTATGGCTGCCCGCACTGCTACGCATTCGAGCCGGTGATCAATCCCTGGATTGAAAAACTGCCTGCCGATGTCCACTTCATCCGTATTCCAGCCATGTTCGGCGGCCCATGGGATGCCCACGGCCAGCTGTTCATCACCCTCGACACCATGGGCGTCGAGAAAAAGGTCCACGCTGCCGTATTCAACGCCATCCAGAAGGAAGGCAAGCGCCTGACCGACAAGGACGCCATGGCTGACTTCGTCGCTACCCAGGGCGTCGACAAGCAGAAATTCCTCGAGACCTTCGACTCCTTCGCGGTCCAGGGCAAGATTGCTCAGTACAAGCAGTTGGCGCAGAAATATAATATCTCCGGCGTTCCAACCATGATCGTCAACGGCAAGTACCGTTTCGACGTGGGCAGCGCCGGTGGCGAAGAGCAAGCGCTGAACGTGGCCGATCAACTGATCGCCAAGGAACGCGCTTCCATGAAAGTCGCTCAGTGACAACTGCGCTACAGTAATCAGTACATAGCAACGACGCCGGGCTCCCAGCCCGGTGGTGGCGCTGGAAGTTCGAGCGTCTTGCCGCTCCTGCGTTCTGCAGGAGTGGCGACCCCTCTGCCAGCAGGTAACGGTTTTTCTGGCAGACCCGCATGAGCGAAGAATCCGAACGCTGGAAAGAAAAATACCTCAAGAGCCTGGAGCGCCAGGAGAAGCTCGAGCGTCGTTGGGAAGCTCGTCTCGACTTGCTGCGCCGAGGTCTGGTGCGCAGTACCCTGGCTGCCGAAGGCAGTGACAAGGCGGTCGACCAGTGCATGAAGGAAATGCGCGAGGTAGTGCGCACCGACGAGATGGACGCCGCCCTCGCCGGTCTCATTCCGCGTTTGGAAAAAGCCGTTCTCGATTCCGAGCAGCGCCGCGAGGTGCGTGTCGAACAGATCGGCAGCGCCCTCAATGCACTGGTCACCCAGTTGCAGACATTGCCCCTGAGCCGCGATGTCAGCCGGCCGTTGAAGAAGTTTGCCAAGAGCCTCGACGCGCGTGCCGGTCAGGCGCGGGAGATCCCGTTGCTGCTGGGTGAACTGAGCAAATTGCAGGGTGATGCCTTGTCGCAGCTGGAGATGCCCGACCAGCCGGTTCGGCCTGGCTTGTTGCAGCGGCTGTTCGGCGGTAAGGAGCCAGGGGCGCAAGAGGGGGCGGCGCCCGGCCTGGCGGCTGAGGTGGTTCACCCGCCTGTGGCCGGCGGCTCGGTTGCGGTACCTGTCGAGCAACACGCCGACAGCGCTGAAACGAGTGCTGTCGTGCCTGCGCCGGCTGAAAGCATCGCACCTGCGTCGTCAGCCTATGACGAGCTTGCCGCGCCCCTCGTCGAGGCGCCTGAGGCGCAGGTCGAGTTGCCTGCGGCCTCAATGGTCGAGGCGGAAAAAGCCCTCGACACCGCCACATCGCCCCCCGAGCCTGAAGCCGAAGCCGAAGCCGAAGCCGAAGCCGAAGCCGAAGCCGAAGCCGAAGCCGAAGCCGAAGCCGAAGCCGAAGCCGAGCTAGAAGCCAAGCCAGCGTCCGAACCCGCGCCTGTCCTTCTCCACGAGGCCGCAGCGACCACCGACGCCGATGAATTCGCGCCCTCGTCCCCCGCGGCGCCACCCGACACCTATGAACCGTTGCCGCAAGCGGCCCCCAAGGTCCCGCTGCCGACCTACCTCGACAGCCTGCCACTGCCCCCGGTCATGGCCGAAGCCCTCGCCGCCATCGACCCCCATGCGCCGGCCGAGGACATTCTCTACGCCTTGCCCGACACGCCCGAGCCGCCCTACAGCTCGGTAGCGACCCATATCGAGGACACCCTGCTGGGCCTGCTCAACGACCTGAGCGTGCCCGAACGTCATCAGCCGCAGGCCGACAGCCTCAAAGGCCGTCTCGAACACGGCTTGAACTGGTACGAGCTGCTGCCGATCCTCGACGATCTTGCCGTGCTCATGCTGGCGGTCAATGACAGCGGCCAGCATGAATTCGAAACCTACCTGCAGGAGCTCAACCGCCGCCTCGAAGGCTTCCAGAGCCAGCTGCGCGAAGCCAGCGATGGCCACGCCGACAACCATAACGTTGCGCGCGAGATGGACAGCGAGTTGCGCGAGCAAGTCGACGGCCTGCAAAGCAGCGTCGCCGGCGCCACCGACATCGTCAGCCTCAAGGGCATCCTCGACAGCCGCCTCGAAGGCCTGCTCGGCACGCTCGATGCGCACCAGCAGCAGCGCGACCTGCGCGAACAAGAGGTCGCCAGCCGTCTGCAGGCGCTGGCAGAGCGCGTCAGCACCATGGAAACCGAAGCGCTGGGCTATCGCGAGCATCTGGAAGAACAACGGCAGAAAGCCCTGAACGACCCGCTCACCGGCTTGCCCAACCGCGCGGCCTGGAGCGAGCGACTCGAGCAGGAAGTCGCGCAATGGCAAGCCACGGGCGACCCATTAGTGTTGGCCATGATCGACCTCGACCACTTCAAGGTCATCAACGACAGCTACGGCCATCTGGCCGGCGACAAGGTGTTGAAGATCATCGCCGCACAGTTGCGCAAACGCTTGCGCCCAGGTGATTTCATCGCCCGCTTCGGTGGCGAAGAGTTCGTCGTGTCGATGCCGCGCACCGCTCAGCAGGATGGCGCGGCGGTCCTCGAAGACCTGCGCGCGGCGATCGAAGCCTGCCCGTTCCACTTCAAAGGGCAACGGGTCACCATCACTACGTCCATCGGTTTCAGCGGGTTCAAGCCCCACGAACGTGCCGACGCCGTGCTCAAGCGTGCCGACCAGGCGCTCTACAGGGCCAAAGAGGCGGGGCGTAATACCGTAATGCCGGGGTAGAGTCTCGCTGCCCCAACCCACACAGCTCCAGCACCGCGGACATGTGGGAGCAAGGCTTGCCCGCGGAGAAGCCGACACAGATTGCACATAAACCCAAACTGAACACGCCGGGCAAATCACGAAATTCCAATAACCTTTACGTTATGATATTGCATTGCCGCCTTCAAACACGTGCCTTCACCTTGAAACTACTCCGCTATTTAGCCGCCCCGCTGTTGATGATGCTCGCCGCCTGCAGCAGCACGCCGAAGATCGATCACAGCTTCCCTTCAGCCAACCACGACAGCCGCGTCCAGTTCGTGGTGATGCACTACACCTCGGCCTCCCTGCCCCGCTCCCTGGCCCTTTTGACCCACGGCGAAGTCAGCAGCCACTACCTGATCGGCGACAACCCGCCGACCATCTACCAGTTGGTGGATGAAAACCAGCGGGCCTGGCATGCCGGAGAAAGCGAATGGGCAGGCCGCACCTGGCTCAATTCCAGCTCGCTGGGTATCGAAATCGTCAACCCGGGCTATACCGACGGCCCGAATGGACGCATCTGGTACCCCTACACCGAGGAGCAGATCAATTCGCTGATCTACCTGCTCAATGATATTCGCGCGCGATATAAGATCGACCCGCGCAATTATGTCGGTCATAGTGATATCGCGCCGCTGCGAAAGCTCGATCCGGGGCCGATGTTCCCGTGGAAACGCCTTGCCCAGGAAGGTTTCGGGATCTGGCCGGATGCCAACGAGGTAGCCCGCTACAAGGCCCGATTCGATGTCAATCTGCCGAGCGCGGCCTGGTTCCAGCAGCAACTCGCCCAATTGGGTTACGCGGTTCCGCAAACCGGTGAGTTCGATGTCACGACTGTCCATGTCATTGCTGCGTTCCAGATGCATTATCGTCCGGCGCGCTTCGATGGCAGCGCCGATGCGCAAAGCGCCGCGATTCTGCAGGTGCTCAATAACATGAAGTGATGTGCCGGGAGCAAATCACAGGCTATTTCTCAACCGCTTGCACCCCTTTGGATGAACATCGATGTTATTGGCCACCGCAGCGCTGCGCAGTCATTTGGGCCGCCCCTGGATTCTGGCGTTGCTGACCGCTATTGCCGTTGCATTGTCGCTGTCGGCGGGCAGCTACCTGCTGGTCAAGCATGCGCTGGAACAAAGCGAAAGCGAGCAGATGAACGCTCGCGGCGAGCGCTTCCTCGATCGTCTGGAACAGATATTCGGCCAGTTGCGTGAAGGCGTCGATCAACTGGCGGCGCAGCCGTCGCGCCAGTGCGATGCACCGATGCTGGCGGCGCTCAACCAGGTGGGCTTCGACTACCGCTTCGTGTTCGAGGCCGCGTTCGTCGATGGCAACCAGTCCTGCTCCAGCCGCCCCGGCCGGGCCACCGCCGATCTCGATCGGCCCCCGGATATCCAAGGCCCCACCTACAAGTACTGGCTGAACACCTCGACCGAGCCGAACGACAACCTGGCGGCGTTGATGCTGGGGCGCGGCAATTTTCGCGTGTCCACCTCCCGTGGCCACTTGACCGATGTGGTCGATCTTTCGGACAACGGCAGCTTGCTGGTGTTGCTCGACAAGGGCCAGCGCGCGGTGCCGGTGCTGGGCCCGCCCCAGGTCTGGCCGCCTACGGCAAATTGGCCGCCAAGCTCGGACGACGCACTGACCATCACCAACGATCGCCTGATCTATCGCATGTCGACCAAATCGCCGGACTACCAATTGGTCTTGATCACTCCGCGGA
Organism: Pseudomonas sp. GW821-FHT01A09; assembly: GCF_058986725.1. Lineage (NCBI taxonomy): Bacteria > Pseudomonadati > Pseudomonadota > Gammaproteobacteria > Pseudomonadales > Pseudomonadaceae > Pseudomonas > Pseudomonas sp. GW821-FHT01A09. Next base: position 28,981 of record NZ_JBYSWB010000021.1, on the reverse strand, counting down.
TCAACCTGATGGCCCGGCTCAACTCGCCGTTGTGGCTGTTGTTCCCCGCGAGCTTGCTGATCGCCATCTATTCCGGCTGGTCGGTGTTGCTGCTGGTGCGTCAGCGCCGCACCTTGAACGGTGAGCTGCAGGGCGCCCTGCGCCGCGGCGAGATACGCGTGCTTTATCAACCGATCTTCGATCTGAGCAACCGTCGCTGTGTGGGCGCCGAGGCGCTGGTGCGCTGGCGGCGCCCGGATGGCACGCTGACCAGCCCGGACCTGTTCATCCCGTTGGCGGAGAACACCGGGTTGATTCGTGAGATCACCGACTTCGTCCTCCAGCAACTGCTCGAACAGCTCGGCCAGGTTCTACGCGCCAACCCGCACCTGTATATCTCCGTCAATCTGGCGGCCTGCGATGTCATGGAACCGCGCATCGGCGCGGTGGTGGGACGGTTGCTGGACATCTATCGGGTGGCCCCGGGCCAGATCGCTTTCGAGGTTACCGAGCGTGGCCTGATCGATGTGGTGCCCGCGCGGGAAAACCTGCAAAGCCTGCGCGACCTGGGGCATCAGGTATTGATCGACGACTTCGGTACTGGCTACTGCAGCCTGGCCTATCTGCAGACGCTGCCGGTGGATTGCCTGAAAATCGACAAGGCCTTCATCGACGCCCTCGGCCATGACGCCGCCAGCAGTGGCGTGGCGCCGCACATCATTCGCATGGCCCATGCCCTGGACCTCAAGGTGATCGCCGAAGGCATCGAGTCCGAAGCCCAGGCCGTGCTGCTGGGCAGCGAGGGGGTCAACTACGGGCAGGGTTGGCTGTTCGCCCAGGCGCTCAATTCTCGCCAGTTCAGCGAGCTGGTGACCCGCGGGCGGCGCAAGAAAATCGGCCGCCGGGTCGAAGACGAAGCCTGAGCGCCGCCATCAGGCCGGCTGACTCAGACCGGCAGCGTCATATAGAACTGCGTGCCCTGCCCCGGCCGTGAATACACGCCCATCCGCCCGCCGTGCAGCTGCACGATCTCCTTGCACAACGCCAGCCCGAGGCCGGCGCCGCCCTTCTTGCGCCCGACCTGCACGAACGGCTCGAAGATACGCCCTTGCTGGCCGTAGGCGATCCCTTCGCCGTTGTCCTCGACGCTGATGATCACGCGCTCGGCGTGGCGGCGCGCCTGCAGATGGATGCGGCCGTTGTCCGGCGTGTGGCGCAGGGCGTTGTCCATCAGGTTGTCGATCACCCGGTCGAGCTGCGCCTGATCGGCCAGCAGCCGCGGCAAGCCGTCTTGCTCTTCGATGGCCAGGACGATGCCCTTCTCCTGCGCCGGGCCCTGGTAGCGGGCTTCTGCACGCAGCAGCAGATCGCCGATGGTGCAAGGCGCGAGGTTGAGCTTTTGCTGCCCGCTCTGGTAGCGCGAGAAGTTCAGCAGGTCATTGATGAGTTGCATCAAGCGCTGCATTTCTTCGTTGACCGTGCTCAGCAGGTCGTACTCCCGCGAAGCCGGGTCGAAATGCACCCGTTCTTGCAGCAGGCCGAAGGCCATGTGCATACCGGTCACCGGCGTGCGCAACTCGTGGGAGGCACGCAGGACGAACTCGCTGCGCACCCGTTCGAAGGCGCGTTGCTCGGTGACATCATGGAGCACCATCACCGCGCCGAGAATCTGCCCGGTCGGATGGCTGACCGGGGTCAGGCTGTAGGAAAGCAGGCGGGTTTCGCCATCGACCTCAAAGCTCAAATCCTCCAGCGCACGCTCCAGCGAGCCACCGCGCAGAATCAACTGCAAGTGCTCGTCCATCTCCGGACGCTGCAATGCCTGGCCCAGGGTGTTGCCCAATTGGCTGTCGTCCCAGCCCAGCTGCCGCTGCGCCACGGGGTTGAGGTGTTCCAGCAGGCCTTGGCGGTCGATCATCAACAAGCCGTCGTCGATGCTGTCGAGCACCGCCTGCAAGCGTTGCTGACCGGCGCGCAGTTCGTCGACGTTGGTTTCCTGATGACGCCGCAGCGCGGCGGCCATGGTGCCGAAGCGATGGGTGAGCTGAGTCATCTCGGCGGCCGATGAAGTCGGCAGCGTCACCTCGAAATTGCCCTGGCTGATATGGTCGGCGGCAGTCGCCAGCGCTTCGATCGGTCCGCCGAAACGCTTGGCGATGCCGTGGGCGGTAATGAAACCGATGATCAGCACTGCCAGCCCCACCAGTCCCAGCAGCGAAGAAATCAGCACCGCGCGGTCGTGGGAGGCCATCTCGCCCGCGGTGATCAGCCCGAGAGTAGCGCGATGGGTTTCGATCAGGTCATTGCGGACCTTGTTGAACGCATCATTCTGCGTGCCGTCGTCGCTGATGTTGCTCGAATTGTGCACGGCTTGCGCCAGCGCCTCCACATAGGCCTGGTAGTCACTCGCGGCTTGTACGAAGGCGTGCCGCTGCTCGGCGGTGATGGGCGACGCGAGCGCTTCTTCGAGCAGCGCGCGGAAATGCGCCTGCGAGCGGCCGAGAGCGTCCTTGTCCGGCACGTCGTTCTGGGTCATGAACAACTGATCGCCCAGCGACTGGCGCAGTTTGAGGCCCAGGTCCAGGGTGATGAAGTTGGTGTGGATCAGCGATTGCTGCGCTCGGGCCATCTGAATGACGCTCACCAGGCCCAGCAACAGGCCCAGCAAGGCAACAGTGATCAATGCGGAAATGCTCAGGAACAAGCGTGTCCGCAATTTCATCGGTAACTTCATAGGTTGTACTGTTTGCGTTTGCGGTACAGGGTCGAAGCGTCGATACCCAAGGTCTTGGCGGCCTGATCAAGGGTGTCGCTGGTGGACAGCACCGCGCCGATGTGGGCCTTTTCCAGCTCGTCCAGGCTCAAGGCGGCGCCGATGCGCGGCGCATTGTTGGTCGGCTGCTCGGCCATGCCCAGGTGGCTGACCTCGACCTTGTCCTTGGCGCAGATGATGCTCGCGCGCTCGATGACGTTGCGCAGCTCGCGGATATTGCCCGGCCAGCGGTAGTTGAGCAGCGCGGCGCGGGCTTCTTCGCTGAAGGTCCGGGCCGGGCGCGCGTATTCCTTGACGAAGCGTGCCAGGAAGCGTTCCGCCAGGGTGAGGATGTCTTCACTGCGTTCGCGCAATGGCGGCAGGTGCAGGGTGATGACGTTGAGGCGATACAGCAGGTCCTCACGGAAGCGGCCGTCGCGCACCATGTCCTCGAGGTTGAGGTTGGTCGCGGCAAGGATGCGCACGTCGGCGCGGCGGGTCACCGGGTCACCGACGCGTTCGTATTCCTTGTCCTGGATGAAGCGCAGCAGCTTGGGTTGCAGGGTCAGCGGGAAGTCGCCGATCTCGTCGAGGAACAAGGTCCCGCCATCGGCCTGATTGACCCGGCCCAAGGTGCTTTCGCTGGCACCGGTGAACGCGCCGCGGCTGTGGCCGAACAGTTCGCTCTCCATCAGTTCGGCGGTCAGCGACGGGCAGTTGATGGTCACGCAGGATTTCTTCGCGCGCTTGCTCCAGCCGTGAATGGCACGGGCCAGTTCACCTTTACCGGTGCCCGACTCGCCGAGGATGAGGATGTTGGCATCGGTGGTGGCGACCTGCCGAGCGGTCTCGAGCACTACCATCATGGCCGGGCTGTGGGAGTCGAGGCCGTCCTTGGGCTTGCGCACTTCGCCTTCGAGCGCTTCGAGCCGCGCCGACAGCTGCCGCACTTCCAGCTGCTTGGCCGTGGCCAGACGCAACTGGTCGGGGCTGCAAGGCTTGACCAGATAATCGGCGGCGCCGGCCTGGATGGCGTCGACGGCGGTATCCACCGCCGAATGCGCGGTGACGATGACTACCCGCATCCACGGCGCCTGCACGCGCATCTGTGCCAGTACGTCCAGGCCGTTATCGTCGCCCAGACGCAAATCCAGGAAGCACAGGTCGAATACCTGGCGCTGTAGCAAGGCTTCGGCCTGGGCCGAGCTGTTGGCAGTCGCGACGCTATAGCCTTCGTCTTCGAGGCAGTAACGGAAGGTACGCAGAATGGCGGACTCATCATCGACAAGCAGAATTCGGCCTTGATGGTCCGTGCCTGATTCCATTTTCCTACGCCTCTATCAGATTGGTCTTACAGAAATGTCTTACGTTAGTCAGGGAAAAATCGTGCAAGTTGCAGGGTTTATTCTGATTCATTCCGCACCCTGCATGGTAGTTCGCTGAACTCACAATGGCTAACTTTCTGATTTTTCTCCAAATCCGCGTTGTCCAATGCCTGGCATGGGCCTTGCGACGCCTGCGGCAATTCAAAAACATGGAGCAATATTGATGAACACCCTCAAAACGCTTGCTCTGGCCTCAGCCACCGCCTTGGTGCTGCTGGCCCAGAGCGCGCCGAGTCTGGCTGCAGAGGGCAGCCTCGCCACCCAACTGCAAGCAGCCCGGCAGGAAGGGTCGATCTGGACGGCCTTCGCCCTCAACCGGCATCTGAGCCCGTTCAAGCTCGGGGTCGTAGTGCGCGACGGTGTGGCGACCTTGAGCGGCTCGGTGGAAAACGAGGTGGATCGGGAACTGGCCGCGCAGATCGCCGGCGACGTGGAAGGCATCGCCAAGGTCGACAATCAGCTCAAGGTAGACGATCAGCTGGCCGAACAGATGCCCGCTCGCCAGTCGCTGGCACAACGCTTCGATGACGCGACGCTGACGGCCACCATCAAGTCCAAGCTGCTGTGGAACACCAGCACCCGCGATCTGCATGGCAGTGTCGCCACCGAGAACGGCGTGGTCACGCTCAAGGGCAAGGCGCCCACTGCCGACGCTAAATTGCTGGCCGGTAGCCTGGCGAGCAACACCGAGGGCGTGTATCAGGTCAACAACCTGATTAGCCTGGGCGCCGCCGACACCTCGACCACTCGCGCCGAGACCGCTGCCAAGTCCACCGAAGAGGCCCTCAGCGACGCCTGGATCACCAGCAAGGTCAAAGCCAGCCTTTTATATAGCCGCAGCCTCGACGGTCTGACCATCAATGTCGAAACCCGCACCGGCATGGTCAGCCTGAGCGGCGATGTGGGCAGCAGCGAGGAAAAAGACGTGGCGCTGGAATTGGCGCGCAACGTTCGCGGGGTGCGCGGGGTGGACGCCGACCTGCTGAAAGTGGCCGTCAAACCGGCGCTGTGAAGCCCTCGCAGGGGGAGCACTGGCCGGGTCGTGCAAATAGCCCGACCCGCCAGGGGTGCATCGTGCAGGATGAATGCAGTAGGGGCTCATCTTTATTCATAACTGCATGATTTTATTGGGTTTTATCTAGTTACAAAATGTGGCACGGCGCCTGCAATAACCTCGATAACAGAATTTATCGTCGTTGAACGCCACGACCAATCCTTCAGCAGCCATCACTGAAGGTCAGGAGCCACAGGATGATCCGCACACCTTTCGCCACCGTTGCTGTTGCTTCTTCCCAGGTTCAACAGGGGCTGTTCGTGTTGTTTGCGGTGCTGGTCACCTTGCTGAGCTGCATGGCGTATCAACGTTTGACCGAGGCGCCCGAGCCATTGCTGCACATGATGCCGCACGCGGCGAGCACGCATTTCAGCCCGGTGAGCAGCAGCGGCATGCAAATGCCCACTGCCCGCGACTTCGAGCAAGCCGCTGAGGTCAATGCTACGGCGATGCCACAGCAACGCTGGACGTTTTGAGAATCGACAGACGCGGCCCTCGGCGGCGTCCCGGTAAACATCCGAGCCGAACAGGCCGGAAGGCAATGCTTCAAACCTAGAGACGTAAAATAAGGAGATACATCATGCTGAGTTGGGCAGTTACATTCCTCATCATCGCCGTCATCGCTGCGGTCCTGGGCTTCGGTGGCATCGCTGGTACTGCCGCTGGCATTGCCAAAATCCTGTTCATCATCTTCCTGGTGCTGTTCGTGGTGTCCTTCTTCATGGGTCGTCGCGGTCGACCCTGATCGATTGTGCGGAGTTACATGCGACCAAGGGGTCGGGATGCTTTGACCGTCGCGGTTGAAGTGACCTAAGGGTACAGGGAGTACCTTCGACGAGGGCCGGGTCAGGGGACGCAGGTACGCCATGGGCGAACCGCTGTGGCGAAGGGGCTTGCTTGCGATAGCGTGTCAGTTGCGTTGACGTAGCTGACAGGTTGCTATCGGGGGCAAGCCCCCTCGCTACAGGGTCACTTGCGGTATCTTGGTTACAATTTTCATCTTTTGATTAGTTTCAGCATTTTTCCGTCCGGAAAATCGAATACCCCTCCACACTGAATCGCCTTCCTCGCTACAGGCTTCTATTTCCCTGCCCTCGCCCATTCGATATTCCGAACGATGCTTTACCCTCGCTTTTACCCTCCAGACGAATATCCGCGCATTATGCAGTTTCGGCATGCCCTATGCCGTTCCGGCATTAGACGGGTCATCTCTCCATGGGAATAGTGCCCCCTTTTTTTCGTTGGCCAGCCTCGTCTTGCACGGGTTGGCGAACCTTTCCCGCGGCGTCGCAAGGTGCTCCAGGGTCACTGCAACAAGGGGTAATTCTATGAAAAAGGCGAAACTCAGCCTGGCCTGGCAAATTCTCATCGGCCTCGTGCTCGGGATTGCGATTGGCGCAGCGCTCAATCATCTGGGCAAAGCCAGCGCCGGCATGGAAGCCAAGAATTGGTGGGAAGACACCACCTGGTGGATCAGCAATGTGCTGCAACCGGCCGGCGACATCTTCATCCGCCTGATCAAGATGATCGTGGTACCGATCGTGATCGCCTCGCTGATCGTCGGCATCGCCGGCGTGGGCGATGCCAAGAAGCTGGGCCGTATCGGCCTCAAGACCATCATCTACTTCGAGATCGTCACCACCCTGGCGATTCTGGTGGGCGTGGGTCTGGCCAATGCCTTCCATCCGGGGGCGGGCATCGACATGAGCACCCTGTCGACCGTGGATATCTCTCAGTACCAGAAGACCACGGCCGAGGTGCAACATGACCACGCCTTCGTCGCCACCCTGCTCAACCTTATTCCTTCGAACATCTTCGCCTCGATTGCACGCGGCGACATGCTGCCGATCATTTTCTTCTCGGTGATGTTCGGGCTCGGGCTGTCGAGCCTGCAGGCGGACCTGCGCGACCCGCTGGTGAAGATGTTCCAGGGTGTCTCGGAAGCGATGTTCAAGGTCACGCACATGATCATGAACTACGCGCCGATCGGCGTGTTCGCCCTCATCGCCGTGACCGTCGCCAAGTTCGGCTTCAGCTCGTTGCTGCCGCTGGCCAAGCTGGTGATCCTGGTCTACGTGGCTATCGCCTTCTTCGCCTTCGTGGTGCTGGGCCTGGTGGCGCGGATGTTCGGCTTCTCGATCATCAAGCTGATGCGCATCCTCAAGGATGAGCTGATCCTTGCCTACTCCACCGCCAGTTCGGAAACCGTGCTGCCGCGCATCATCGAGAAGATGGAAGCCTACGGTGCGCCGAAAGCCATCAGCAGCTTCGTGGTGCCGACCGGCTATTCATTCAACCTCGATGGCTCGACGCTGTACCAGAGCATCGCGGCGCTGTTCATCGCTCAGCTGTACGGGATCGACCTGTCGATCGGCCAGCAATTGATGCTGATCCTGACCCTGATGGTCACCTCCAAAGGCATCGCCGGTGTGCCAGGCGTGTCTTTCGTGGTGTTGCTGGCGACTCTCGGCAGCGTGGGTATCCCGCTGGAAGGCCTGGCGTTCATCGCCGGCGTCGACCGCATCATGGACATGGCCCGCACCGCACTCAATGTGGTCGGCAACGCTCTGGCGGTGCTGGTGATCGCCAAGTGGGAAGGCATGTACGACGCCGCCAAGGGCGAGCGTTACTGGAACAGCCTGCCGCATCTGCGCAGCAGCGCTGCCAAGGCACCGGCCGGCAAGACCGTGGCCGAATAAGCCAGGCTGATGGCTGACCACGAGCCCCGAATCTTCGGGGCTTGTTTTTATCTGGCGATTTTTGCCGGATCGGTTTGGTAGTCCGGTGTCACACCGTTATCATCGGCCCATCGTTTTGGGGGTGTGACAGATGCTGAATGGCCTATGGCTCGGGTTTTTCCTGGTGGCGGCGGTTTCCGGCCTCGCGCAGTGGCTGGTCGCCGGTAACGCGGGGGTATTCGCCGCCATGGTCGAGAGCATTTTCGCCATGGCCAAGTTGTCGGTGGATGTCATGGTGCTGCTGTTCGGCACGCTGACGCTGTGGCTCGGCTTTCTGAAAATCGCCGAGAAGGCCGGCATCGTCGATTGGTTGGCCAAGGTGCTGGGGCCGTTGTTCGCGCGGCTGATGCCCGAGGTGCCGCCTGGGCATCCGGCGCTCGGCCTGATTACCCTCAACTTCGCCGCCAACGGTCTGGGCCTGGACAATGCCGCCACGCCCATCGGCCTCAAGGCCATGCGCGCGTTGCAGGACCTCAATCCGCTGCCGGACACGGCCAGCAATGCGCAGATCCTGTTTCTGGTGCTCAACGCTTCGTCGCTGACGCTGCTGCCTGTGACCATTTTCATGTACCGCGCCCAGCAAGGCGCGCCGGACCCGACCTTGGTGTTCCTGCCGATCCTGTTGGCCACCAGCGCGTCGACCCTGGTGGGGCTGCTGTCGGTCGCGGTCATGCAACGGTTGCGCCTGTGGGACCCGGTGGTCCTCGCCTATCTGATCCCCGGCGCCTTGCTGCTGGGCGCGTTCATGGCGTTGCTGGCCGGGCTGTCGGCGGCGGCGCTGGCCAGTCTGTCGTCGATCCTCGGCAATCTGACGCTGTTCGGTCTGATCGTTCTGTTCTTGTTGATCGGTGCGCTGAAGAAGGTGCCGGTGTACGAAACCTTCGTCGAAGGCGCCAAGGAAGGCTTCGACGTGGCGAAGAATCTGCTGCCCTACCTGGTTGCCATGCTCTGCGCCGTCGGCGTGCTGCGTGCGTCGGGCGCGCTGGGCTTCGTGCTCGAGGGGATTCGCCATGCCGTGGAATGGATCGGCCTCGACGGGCGTTTCGTCGACGCACTGCCGACCGCGCTGGTGAAGCCGTTTTCCGGCAGCGCGGCGCGGGCGATGTTGATCGAGACCATGCAGAGCAAGGGCGTCGACAGCTTTCCGGCCTTGGTGGCGGCGACGATCCAGGGCAGCACCGAGACGACGTTCTACGTGCTGGCGGTGTACTTCGGCGCCGTGGGCATCAAGCGCGCGCGGCACGCGGTGGGGTGTGCGCTGCTGGCGGAATTCTCCGGCGTGGTGGCGGCGATTGCGGTGTGCTACTGGTTCTTCGGGGCGACTGCGGCTTGAGGGTGGCTGGGCAGGCCTCTTCGCAGGCAAGCCTTGCTTCCACAGGGTTTAACCGATCCTGCGTCGTGCATTTGTGGGAGCTGGGCTTGCCCGCGAAGAGGCCGTCAGCTGTTGCGAAAATCATGACCCTGCGGCTTTATCCGCATCCGCCACGACCTTGAACCGCAACACGCCGATCACCTGGCCGTCCTCGGTCATGACCCGCACTTGCCAGTTACCTACCGGGTCGCCGGGGAAGTTCTGCTTGTGGGTCCAGGCGCGGTAGCCTTCCTTGCGCCCGCCGTGGATGTCCAAGGCGATCCGGTCCATCTCCTTACCGTTCAACTTCCACACGTGATAGATGCGCTCGTCCAGCCCACGCGGCGCGTTGATGGCGGTATAAGCGAACAGCCCACCACTGCGCACCTGGCTGGCGGTGACTTCCTGCAGGTCTTCGCCTGGGGTGCGGTTCTCGCCGTCGAGGCTGTCGGTGATGGCGTTTTCAGTCATCCACAAGGTGGCCGGCGGCACCCAAGAACGCAGCAGCCAACCGCCGCCGCCGACCGCCAGGGTCACGGCCACCAGTGCTACACCACGCCGCCAATGGGTGATCGGAAAGCTCACCGCCAGGCTGGGGAACGACAACAGCATGGCGGTGCCCAGGGCCAGCTTGAAGCTCTCGGCGGTGGTCAGGTGGAGGATGATCGGCAGCGCTGTGAGCATTGCCGCGAACAGCGTCAGGGTGTGCATGGCCATGAACAGCCAGCGCCGCGGCGCCACCCATTTGTAGTAGAGCGGATCTATGATCGACACCAGCCCGGCTGCGGTTAGCAGCCCGGTGAAAATCGCCTGGCCGCTGTTCCAGGTGGTAGTGATGTAAAAGAACGGCAGGACGAAGAACAGGCTTTCCTGGTGGATCATCTGCGTGGCATAGCGCAGCAGGTGCGGCGGTATTTCGCGTTTGAACACCCGGGTGAACAGCTGGGTGAAGGCGTTCTCGAACATCAGCCACAACCAGGTCAGCAGCATCACCACGGCGACCCAGCTGGCCAGGCCGGCCTGGCGATCGACCATGATGAAGCTGCCCACCCCGGAGATGAAACCGCCAATGGCGATGACACCGGGGTAGCGCTTTATGAGTTCGATCAGGCGCAGGATAAAAAGCGGCATGGGCAGTGGCAGCCTTGGTCTAAACAGCAAATGTTACAGGATACTTCAGTCGATCGTGATTTCTTCCCTGTGGTGAGGGGGCTTGCTCCCGATACGATGTATCAGCCACACAAGCGTTGGCTGACAGACCGTATCGGGAGCAAGCCCCCTCGCCACACGGATGATGCGTCATTGTTTGGACCGACGCCGCAGCAGCCATGCCACGCCGATCAGCAAGCCAAGTACCACCACTGCGGCGACCACCATCAACCGATCCAGCTCGTCGTAACTCAACAACGGCTTCTCCACCCGCACATACGGCGGCTCGGCCAGCAGCGCCTTCAGCGCCTTGTTGGCATCCTCCAGCGTGACCTTGCGCAACCCCACTACCGGGTTGGAGAAATGGCCATCGGCGTAATCGCCCAGCGCGCCCCAGTAATAATCCGCCAGCCCGCTGTCGCCCTGGATCGCCCAGGCCTGCTGGTCGATCGCTACCTGTTTGAGGCGCTCGAAGGTCGCCGCGTCCATGCCATCGCGGCGCAACTGGGCCATGCGCTGGGTCAGCAATTGCTCGGCGGTGTCGATGTCACCGCGCTCGAGGTCGGCATTCAGGCTGGTCAAACCGGTATCGCCAAAGGCGTCACGCTGGCTGCTCGGCCCATAGGACAGGCCGTGGGCCAGGCGCAGGTCCTGATACAAGGTCCAATCCAGATAACGCTGCACCAGATCGAAGGCCTGATCCGGGACGTCGTCCAGGGTCGGCTCCACGTAATACCAATGCAGCCGGGCGCTGTCGCCCAGCCAGCCCTGCACGATGGTGCGGCGCTGTTCGGCGTGGCCCAGGGTCAGGGTCGAGTCCGGGTGCTGGGTAGGGTCGATGGCCTTGAGCTCACCCCAGGCGCGTTCCAGATAGGCCGGCAGTAGGCGATCAAGCTGGCCGACCATGATCAGGGACATGTTGTTGGGGGCGTACCACTCCTTGCGCACGGCATTGACCTGATTCAGCGTCAGCGCCTCTACCGAAGGCCGCTCCTTGCATTTGAGCCCCAGCTCGATGGCCAGTTGGTCGCTGGCACCGTGGCCGAAATCCTGATGGTCGAGCCAGGTCTGCAGGTGCGAGGAGTGGCCGCCGTCTTCCCGGGTGACGATGGCCTTGGCGGTGTCGAGGGCCTGCTGATCGATGCGGGTCTGGGTGAGCGCGGCGAGCAGCAGGTCGAGCACCTTGCGCTGGTTGCGCGCGGGCGCTTCGATCACGTAGGTGGTGTCGGTGTCGCCGGTGAAGGCGTTCCACTCGCCGCCCAGCGCCTGCATGCGCTCTTCGAGGCCGCCTTCACCGCGGGCGTCGAGGCCGCTGAACATCAGGTGTTCGAGCAAATGGGGGAGTTCTTGATCGGCGCAGCTGAAGTCGTCGAACCCTACCCCGACCACCAGGCGGATCGCCACATGGCCAGGCTCGCTGCCGGGCTTGAGCACCAGCTGCAAGCCGTTGGGGAGCAGATAGCCTTCGACCTGGTAGCGGTCGGCAGCGGATGCGCAGGTGATCTGGGTAAGGCCAAACAGTGCAACGAGCAACAACAGACAACGCATGGGGCGAGTTTCCTTGCGGGAACCTGATGAGTCCGCGCGCCAGGCGGATGGGTCTGAGTGAACAGACTTCGCGGTCCCCCGGATGTTCAAGTGCTTTCGTCATTTCGAAGCGCTTTGTCAGGTCGCTTCGCGGGCCTCGACACTGGCTTCGACCGCTGCTTCAGTGGCTTCCTCGACCTCGGTTTCGGACATCAACGAACCCGTTTCGGACGTGCCAAGCACCGCATAGGCGCTGCTGCAGAACAGCGAATTGAGGCGCTTCATGTCGGCGATCAGCTCCAGGTGCAGCGAGCTGGTCTCGATGCTCTGCACCACCTTGCGCTGCAGACGGCTGACATGGGAATGCGCCAGGCGCCGTTCCTGGGCGCGGAAGCGGCGTTTTTCCCGCAGTAGCTGGCGAGCGCTTTCCGGGTCGCTGGTCAGGAACACCGTCAGGCCCAGGCGCAGATTGGCCATCAACTGGCTGTGCAGGCCGGTGAGTTCCTCCAGGCCGACATCGGAGAACGAGCGCCGCTGGGATGTCTTCTGCTGCTGTACTTTGCGCAGCATGCGTTCGATCAGGTCGGCACTGAGCTTGAGGTTGAGGGTCAGCTCGATGATTTCGGCCCAGCGCCGGCTGTCGTGCTCGCCGAGGTCTTCACGGGGCATTTGCGCCAGATACAGCTTGATCGCCACGTACAGTGCTTCGGCGTCATCGCCCAGGGTGCGGACCTCTTGGGTCACGGCGGTCTGGGTGCCGCGCAGGACGTTGAGCATCGATGCCAGCATGCTGTCGATCAGGTCGCCCATGCGCAGGGTTTCGCGTACGGCGTTGGCCAGGGCCAGGCTGGGCGTATCCAGCGCGGCCGGGTCGAGGTGGCGCGGCGCGCGCTGGCCGTTGGCTTCGGCGCGCTTGGGCAGAATATTGGCGCACAGCCTGGCCATAGGCCCCACGGTCGGCAGCATGATCAGGCAGCGGATGGAGTTATAGAGCACATGAAAGCTGATCACCATGGTCTGGGCATCGTAGTCGAGGCTGTCCATCCAGTGCACCAGCGGGCTCAGCACCGGGATGATCAGCACCAGGCCGATCAACTTGTACAGCAGGCTGCCCAGCGCAACCTGACGGCCCGCGGTGTTCTGCATGTTGGTGGAGATGAACGCCAGCAGGCCGCTGCCGATGTTGGCGCCGATCACCAGGCCGATGGCCACCGGCAGGCTGATCACCCCGGATTCGGCCAGGGTGGCGGTCAGCAGCACGGCCGCCAGGCTGGAGTAGGAAATCATCGCGAACAGTGCGCCGATCAAGGCGTCGAGCAGGATGTCGCCGGTCAGCGAAGCGAACAGAACCTTCACACCCTGGGCATGGGTGATGGGCGCAGCGGCTTCGACGATCAACTGCAAGGCGAGGATGATCAGCCCGAGGCCGATGCCGACGCGGCCCATCTGGCCCAGGGGCGTCTGCTTGCGCGACAGAAAGAAGATCACCCCGAGGAAAATCAACAGCGGCGACAGCCAGGACAGGTCGAATGTCAGCACCCGCGACATGATCGCGGTACCGACGTCAGCGCCGAGCATGATCGCCAGCGCCGGCGTCAACGCCATCAGCCCCTGGCCGACGAATGAGGTGGTGAGCATTGCCGTGGCGTTACTGCTTTGCACCACCGCGGTCACCAGGATGCCGGCGATGAACGCCAGTGGGCGCTTGGACATGTTCTGGCTAAGCAGGCGGCGCAAGGCTGTGCCGTAAACCCGCAGGATGCCGGTACGAACGATGTGTGTGCCCCAGATGAGCAACGTTACTGCAGAAAGTAGATTGAGCAGGGTCAGCATTGACGACGGCCCCCTGTTGGCTACCCGTTACGGGCTGATTCGAATAGACACCTGGTTAAGCTTTAGTCCGCTTCCAGGCCGTGCGCCAGCATGGCACAGCGAATGAGAACTTTGAAACAAAACTGTCATATTTTTCATGACCCTGCGTATTGCATACCCCCTCGCTACAGAGATGCAGCAAATCAATCGGCCTTTTTCTTCTTCGCGTGGCTGGTGCGCATCTTGATGTTGATCGCCTCCACTGCCAGCGAGAAAGCCATCGCGAAGTAAACGTAGCCTTTGGGCACGTGAACATCGAAGGATTCGGCAATCAGCACGGTTCCGACCACCAGCAGGAAGGAAAGTGCCAGCATTTTGAGTGATGGATGTTTCTCGATGAAGTCACTGATGGTCCCGGCGCACAGCATCATCACCAGCACCGCGACCACGATGGCGGCGATCATCACCGGTACGTGGGACACCATGCCCACCGCGGTAATCACCGAATCCAGCGAGAAGACGATGTCGATGATTGCGATCTGTACGATGGTGTAGAGGAAGTTGCCGCCCTTGCCGCTCGGGGTGCCGTCGCCCTCCTCCTCGCCTTCCATGCCTTGATAGATTTCCTGGGAGCTCTTCCAGATCAGGAACAGGCCGCCGAAGAACAGGATCAGATCGCGCCCGGAAATGCCCTGGCCGAAGATCACGAACAGGTCCGCGGTCAGGCGCATCACCCAGGTGATCGACAGCAGCAGGAGGATCCGCGTGACCATGGCAAGCGCCAGCCCGAACAGGCGCGTGCGCTTCTGCATGTGCTTGGGCATGCGGCTGACCAGGATCGAGATCATGATGATGTTGTCGATCCCCAGCACGATCTCGAGGGCGGTCAGGGTAAAAAAGGCAACCCAGATTTCCGGGTTGGTCAGCCATTCCATGTTGGTTCCTTTACTGCGTTAAGTGCGTGATAGAAGTTATAGACTGCCGACGACCGGGAATACACCCATCGCCAGCGCGCCGAGCATGATCACCAGGCACACCAGCACCGCCCACTTGAGGGTAAAGCGCTGATGATCGCCGAATTCGATACCCGCCAATGCCACCAGCAGGTAGGTCGAGGGCACCAGCGGGCTGAGCAAGTGCACCGGCTGGCCGACGATCGAGGCGCGGGCCATTTCCACCGGGCTGATGCCGTAATGTGCGGCGGCCTCGGCCAGCACCGGCAGCACGCCGTAGTAAAAGGCGTCGTTGGACATGAAGAAGGTGAACGGCATGCTCACCAACGCAGTGATCACCGCCAGGTAAGGCCCCAGCGCATCCGGGATCACTGCCAGCAGACTTTTCGACATGGCATCGACCATGCCGGTGCCGGACAGGATGCCGGTGAAGATACCCGCCGCGAAGATCAGCCCGACCACGGCCAGAACGCTACCGGCATGGGCGGCGATGCGCTCCTTCTGATGCTCCAGATTCGGGTAGTTGACGATCATGGCGATGCTGAAGGCGATCATGAACAGCACCGGCAGCGGCAGCAGGCCCTTGATCAGGGCAATCATCAGCACCAGGGTGAGCAAACCGTTGAACCAGATCAGCTTGGGCCGGCGCGCTTCGGGGAACTGCGACACGCTGATTTCACTGTGGTCGACTTCATCGCCGGGCAGGTGCAGTTCGCCCAGCCGCGCACGTTCGCGCTTGCCGTAGAAATAGGCGATGGCCAGCAAGGCGATCACGCCGCAGGCCATGGCCGGAATCATCGGCACGAAGATATCCGACGGGTCGACGTGCAGCGCGCTGGCGGCGCGGGCGGTCGGGCCACCCCAGGGCGTCATGTTCATGATCCCGCCAGCTAGAATGATCAGCCCCGCCATGATCCGCGGGCTCATGCCGATGCGGCTGTACAGCGGCAGCAGCGCGGCGCAGCAGATCATGTAGGTGGTGGCGCCGTCGCCGTCCAGCGATACCACCAACGCCAGTACGGCAGTGCCCACCGAGACCTTCAGCGGATCGCCCTTGACCAGCTTGAGGATCTTGCGCACGGCCGGGTCGAACAATCCCGAGTCGATCATCAGGGCGAAGTAGAGAATGGCGAACATCAGCATGACGCCCGTGGGCGCGAGTTTGCTGATGCCGTCGAGCATCATCGGGCCGATTTTCGGCGCGAAGCCACCGAACAGCGCGAACAGAATGGGGACGATGATCAAGGCGATCAGCGCGGACAGGCGCTTGGTCATGATCAGGAACATGAAAGCGATGACCATGGCAAAGCCAAGGAAAGTCAGCATGGGGATACTCCAGGCGTAGCGCGGCTAGGGAAGGACGAACCGGGATGGGGTCAGTACTGGGCGGCGGGGGCTGGAAGTATCGGAGGCGCGGCGAAGGCGGTAGTGCACGTCATTCAGGATCACCAATTGTTGTTGTCATAGGGCTGCACGCGGGCGTGCGAACCAGCCGGTCTGATGCCGGGGTTTGGGTGATGTTAAGGGGTGAAGCTTTCAGGGAGCTTTCGCGCAGGGGAATGGTGGTGACTTGGTTTTGTGTGTTGCCTGTGCCGGCCCCTTCGCGGGCAAGCCCTGCTCCCACAGTCCAGCAGTGCCCGAGGCTTACTCCTGTGGGAGCAGGGCTTGCCCGCGAAGGGGCCGGACCTGCTGGCGCCGCTACAGCTCCAGACCGCCAGCAGCCTTGTGCAGCGCCCGCAGATGCTCGCCGATCTGCTTGAGGTTGTCCTCGTTGGCAGTCAGTTCGGCCTGGCGCTCCGGGGTCAGCAGCTTGCGCACTTCCTTGTCGAGGTCGTCGCTCAGGCTTAACAGCTGCGCCTGGCGTTGCTTGCTCTCGGATTGCAGGCGTTGCATCTCCGGCCCTTGCGGCAGGCCATAGCCATCGGCGCCCAGCAGCTCGGCCGGGCGGCTGAGGAAGCCGCTGTTGGCGAGGATCTTTTGTAGCGTCTTGTTGGCGCTGTCCATACCGCCATTCTTGAGGTCACGGGCGCCGAGGTACTTCTGTTTGACCTCCTCCTGGGCCAGCAACAACTGGCGTCGGTAGCTCGCCTGCTCGAGCAGCAGCAACGCGGCGCTGGTGCGCAGGTCGGCCTTGGCGAACCAGGCACGGCGCTGCGCGGCGGATTGCTCGAGCCAGCTCTCGACCGTGGTCTGGGGAATGTTCAGATGTTGTTTGAGCACCTTGAACATGGCGTCGTAGCGATCCCGATAAGAGTCGAACCGATAGCCGCGACGCAACGCCTCCTTGGGATCGTCGAGCACACTGCCATCGGCCATGCCACGGCCTTCGAGCACCTGCAGCAAACCGTTGGGGACGATGCTGTCGAGGTCGCCGAGCTTGGGGTTGCCGGTACCGCTGCGCAGCAGCTTGAGGTTTTCCACCGCGCAGTTGTTGGAGACGAAGTAGTAACTGCCGTCGTAGCTCCAGTGCATCTCGGCGGCGTGACGCACCAGGGATTCGATTTCGCTGCGGTTCAGCTTCAGCGGTACCGAAGCCAGGCTGCGCAGTTCGGTCTTGGTGTATTCGTCGATCACCTGGGACAGCGGCAGCACGAACAGCCGCGATGGGTACTGGCCCATCAGCCCGCCCCAGGTGGACAACTGCACGTCGTTGACGAACGCCCGGTACGACAGCACCAGGCTTTGGTCCAGATCGAGGCGACAGTCCGGCCCGCGCGGGCGCCCGGGTGCGCAGATCACCAGGCGCAGCATGCTGTGGCCCCAGCGGCTGACCCAGTTCTGATTGGCTTCGGCCAGCAGGTAGTCGACCTCATAAACCCGCTCGGGGTCGATATGGCCCAGCGGCTCCTTGGCGAAGTCACTGCCGGCATTGAGGTACGGCAGGCTTTGCTCGCAGGCGGCCTGATGGGCCGGCGCCCAGCCGAAGTGATCGCGCAGGTATTCGAACAGCGCCGGGCGGCGGCAGGCGTAGCTCGGGTCGAGGAGGAAGTACTCCATGTTGACCGCGATGAATTCCTTGGGGCTGCTGATCTCGTAGAGATCCGGGCTGCGGGCGACCTGATGGTTCTGGATTTCCCGCTCGCCACGGCGGCCCACGTATTGCGGCCAGCCGGCCAGGTCGAGGAGGCGCGGATCGTCGCTCAGCGTAAAGCGTCGGGCGGTTTCGCCGCGGCATTCACCAGGCAGCCCGACATCGCCGAGGCTGGCGCTGCGGCGCCCACAGCGGCTGATCAACAGGCGCTGATTGGGTGCCCACAGACGTGCCCGATCATAGATGTGCGTGAGTTCGTGCAGCACCGTGGCCAGCAGTTCTGCGCGCACGGTGCCGTGGGGCCGGCCGGTCTGCTCGGTGGCGGCAGTGCCGTCGGTGAGGCTGGCCAGCTGGCGAATATTCAGGTCGAGGCTGGACACCGGCGAGGCCTGTCCGTAGGCGTCGTCGGGCATGTGGTCGGTCCAGCCGACCGTGATGCGTCTATCCAGGCGTTCGATGAAGCTCGGCGGCAACGCGTGCATGGCATCGTCGAGCAGGGTCTGGGTGGCCTGCACCTGTGCCGGCGTCAGGCCCTGAGTCTCAAGATCAAGCTGCAGGGCGGCGACGGCGGTATGACACGACAGCAGGAGGGTGCAGGCCGTCAACCAGGCCCATAGGCGCCTCACAGCGCGAGGATGGCTTCGGCGAGGTCCTGGTCGCTGGCGTTGCGGGCTTCGGGCACGGCGTTGCGCAAGGTCACGAAGGCGGCTTCGAGCTGGGCGCCACGGATGTCGCCATTGCTGCCGACGTAGCTGGCGGCATCGTCCTTGGCTTCACGGACGATTTTCGAATCGCGGATCGAGGTGGTGGTATCGGAGGTGAAGTTAACACTGCGGCGCGAAGCATTGACGACGATGTTGCTGGTGGCGACGAGGGTGTGCGCTTGGGCCATGTCGGCCACGCACAGCAGGCCTAGAGTGACGGCGATCAGCGAGTTACGCATTGAGGTGCTCCGGATACAGATTTAAGAAAGTGGCTATTGGACGAGAATTGCCTGCGCCAGTTCAAGGTCGCTCGCATGAAGTTTTGCACGCCGTGCACGCAGGTAGTCCAGAGCCGACTCCAATTGTACTCCGCGCACCTCGCCATCGGTGGCGACAAATGCAGCCGCATCGTCGCGGGCCCGCAGGACGATCTTGCGATCGAACGGCGCGGTGGTCACCTGGCTGGTGGCGTAGCCGGTCATGACCACACTCTGAGTCGTGGTATCGAAGGCCATGGCCGTGGAGTTCCAGGCGCACAGCAGGCATAGCGGGAGCAGATAACGCATGAGTCTCGGAATGTAGTTGAGGTCGATACAGGCTAGCGTAAAGCGCGGTTTGAGGGCCAGCGCTCGGTAGGATATGGCAAAACATTCATGTAGCGAGGGGGCTTGCCCCCGAAATCGTCGTATCACCACAGGTGTGCGGTGCTGTTGCGATTTTCGGGGGCAAGCCCCCTCGCTACAGGGTGGACTCAGATCGCCAGGATCGCCTGGGCCAACTGCGCATCGCTGGCCTTCAACTGAGGCTGTTGGGCGCGGATATAGGCTAGGGCGCTTTCCAGTTGCACGCCGCGGATGTCACCTTGCGAGGCAACGAAGCTGGCGGCGTCTTCGCGGGCTTCACGGACGATCTTCTTGTCGCGCAGCGATGAGGACAGATCCGTGGTGGTATCCGATGACGCTTTCAGGCCACGCACGATGGAATCGGTAGTGACGACAAAGCTGGACGCGCTGGCTGCCAGGGGCAATGCCAGCAGCAGGGCAACGCCGAGCAGACGGGAACGGATCATGGTGGTTCTCCTGGATCGATGGCGATATGAGCCAGCACTGCGCTGGGCAGCTCTGGCATCGCTCTATTAGAGCCGTTGCCGCAAGTCAATGCCAGTACCCGCAGGTAGATAGCCAGGAATAACCTCGAACTGTATCTATTGTTAAAAGCAGTTAACAAAACTGTAGTGGTAGCGTTTCGTCCGACGGACTATCGCTAAGGCGTTAACATGCAACACCATTTTCAGCAGGCGAAAAAAAACCGCCTGCGAATTCGCGCGGCGGTTCTTTTGGAATTTGGGTGCTGGTGAGGGACGCTCGGTCCTGGGCCAGCGGGTGTTGCTTAACGCCAGAAAGGCTTGCTCAGCTCTTCGGAACGTTGTGCTTCGCTGATACCGGCGTCGGCCAGCAGACGAGCATCCAGACGGGCCAATTGGTGGCGGCTGGCGATACGGCGCTGCCACAGCATCAGGTTGGCGAGTACGCGCAGAGGTGCAGAAGTCGAAGCGGTTGCAGTGCTGGATTTGAAGAGCAGGTCGGAACTAACGGTGCGTTCCATGGTGTACGTCCTTCCGCTTGTGGCGGGATCAGTCAGTGGTTTGTATGGAGCTAATGATCCTCCTGCGCAGGCGTTCTCCCAAGGCACAGTTCAACTGTATTGTGAGAGCTCAGTTAACTGTTTTAAGGGACTGTTTTGATCGAAAATGAAGCAACTGTATGGGTCTGCACCGAAAAAGTGCCTTCCAAGTGAATTCAGCTGTTTTTTGATCGATAAACAGGTAGAAAATACCGGTACAGTAGTACAGTTTGTAATTATCGGCATGGGAAAAATGACGGACTGATACAGATGCGCTCAATCAGTCCGCCAAGTGTTCGATCAGCTCGCCAGCATCCGCCCGGTTTCTTCCAGATTGATGTGCCAGGCCAGTGCGTCACGCAGGATATGCGGGGTATGACCTCCGACCTCGCAAGCCTTGCTGAAGTATTCGTTCAGCGGCTGGCGGAAATCTGGATGCACACAGTTGTCGATGATCACCCGTGCACGCTCCCGTGGTGCCAAACCACGCAGATCGGCGAGACCCTGCTCGGTGACGAGGATGTCGACATCGTGCTCGGTATGGTCGACGTGGCTGACCATAGGCACCACGCTGGAAATGGCGCCGCCCTTGGCGATCGACTTGGTGACGAAGATCGCCAGGTGCGCGTTGCGGGCGAAATCCCCCGAGCCGCCGATGCCATTCATCATGCGTGTGCCGCACACGTGAGTGGAATTGACGTTCCCGTACAGATCGAATTCCAGCGCAGTGTTGATGCCGATGATCCCCAGGCGGCGGATCACCTCCGGATGGTTGGAGATCTCCTGCGGGCGCAGCACCAGGCGAGATTTGTAGCGATTGAAGTCAGCGAAGACTTCTTCATGCTTGCGCGCCGACAAAGTCATGGAGCTGCCTGAGGCGAAGGCCAGCTTGCCAGCGTCGAACAGGTCGAAGGTGGAGTCCTGCAGCACTTCGGAATACATGGTCATGCCACTGAACGGCGAGTCGATCAAGCCGTGCATCACGGCGTTGGCAATGGTGCCGATGCCCGCCTGCAGCGGCATCAGGCTGTTGGTCAGGCGGTTTTCGCGCACTTCGTTCTTGAAAAACTCCACAAGGTGGCTGGCGATTGACTGGGTCTCGGCGTCCGGAGGCAACACGGTGGAGGGTGAATCAGGCTGATTGCTGATGACGATGCCGACGATCTTTGCCGGGTCGATCTGCACCGCGGTATTGCCGATGCGCGTGTCGGCCTTGAGCACCGGGATCGGCAGGCGCGTCGGGCGATAGCTGGGGATATAAATGTCGTGCAGGCCTTCGAGCTCCAGCGGTTGCGACAGGTTGATCTCGACGATCACCTGTTTGGCGAGGATGGCGAAGCTCGCGGAGTTGCCCACCGAGGTGCTGAGCACCAGGTGGCCTTCCTCGGTGATGGCGACGCACTCTATCACCGCCAGGTCGACGGCCTTGATCTGCCGATTGCGCAGCTGCTCGACGGTGTCCGACAGGTGCTGGTCGATGAACATCACGCTGCCGTCGTTGATGGCCTTGCGCAAGGTGCTGTCGACCTGGAACGGCATGCGCCGAGCCAGCACGCCGGCTTCGGTCAGCTGCTTGTCGAGGTCGTTGCCCAGGCTGGCGCCGGTCATCAGGCTGATCTTCAACGGCGTCACGCGCGCGCGCTCGGCCAGTGCGGTGGGCACGGCCTTGGCTTCGCCGGCGCGGGTGAAACCGCTCATGCCGACAGTCATGCCGTCTTCTATTAACGCAGCAGCTTGTGCCGCAGTCATGACCTTGCTGTGCAAGGAGTCCAGGCGGATACGATCACGGTGCATGATTATTGTCTCGGCTTCACGGGGCAAAGTGCGCAGTCTATTGAAAGCAGAGCGCCGTGGCGCCGCGACCATGGTCGAAGTTGGAGGCTCTATTGCGGGTAGTTGCGGTAAAACACCATTGCCTCTAATGCAAAAAAGCCCCGTGGGGGGGCTTCTTGATCGGGGGCAAGCCCCCTCGCTACGTGGACGCTGTAGGGAGGGGCTTGCCGCTGAAAAGCGTTATTCCACAGCCTTGACCATATCCTCGATGACCTTTTTAGCGTCACCGAATACCATCATAGTCTTGTCCAGGTAGAAGAGTTCGTTGTCCAGACCGGCATAGCCGCTGGCCATCGAGCGCTTGTTGACGATGATGGTCTTGGCCTTGAAAGCTTCCAGAATCGGCATGCCGGCGATCGGCGACTTGGGATCGTTCTTCGCCGCCGGGTTGACCACGTCGTTGGCGCCCAGCACCAGCACCACGTCGGCCTGGCCAAACTCGGAGTTGATGTCGTCCATCTCGAACACCTGGTCGTAAGGCACTTCAGCCTCGGCCAGCAGTACGTTCATGTGACCGGGCATGCGGCCCGCCACGGGGTGGATGGCGTACTTTACGGTCACACCGGCGTGGGTCAGCTTCTCGGTCAGTTCCTTCAGCGCGTGCTGGGCACGGGCCACCGCCAGGCCGTAACCCGGGACGATGATCACGGTGTCGGCGTTGGTCAGCAGGAAGGTGGCGTCGTCAGCCGAACCGGATTTCACCGGGCGCGCTTCCTTGGCACCCGCTGGGCCCGCATCCGCCACTGCGCCGAAACCGCCGCCGATGACGTTGAAGAACGAGCGGTTCATGGCCTTGCACATGATGTACGAGAGGATCGCGCCGCTCGAGCCCACCAGGGAGCCGGCGATGATCAGCATCGAGTTGTTCAGGGAGAAACCGATACCGGCCGCCGCCCAGCCCGAGTAGCTGTTGAGCATCGACACCACCACCGGCATGTCGGCGCCGCCGATCGGGATGATCAGCAGCACGCCCAGCACGAACGCCAGGGCCAGCATGATGGCGAAGGCCAGGTAGCTGCCGGTGAACATGAAAGTCAGGCCGAAAAACAGCGCGCCCAGGCCGATTACCAGATTCAGCTTGTGCTGGCCGGGAAACTGTACCGGTGCGCCCTGGAACAGGCGGAACTTGTACTTGCCGGACAGTTTGCCGAAGGCGATGACCGAGCCCGAGAAGGTAATGGCGCCGATGGCCGCACCGAGGAACAGCTCCAGGCGATTGCCAGTCGGGATGGCGTCGCCCAGTTGCGCGACGATACCCAGGGATTGCGGTTCGACCACGGCGGCGATGGCAATGAAGACCGCTGCCAGGCCGATCATGCTGTGCATGAACGCGACCAGTTCGGGCATCTTGGTCATCTCGACGCGCTTGGCCATGATCGAGCCCACGGTGCCGCCGACCAGCAGGCCGACGATCACGTAGCCGATGCCGGCGGTGGCGATCTCGCTGCCCAATTTGTAGATCAGGCCGACGGTGGTCAGCACGGCCAGGGTCATGCCAAGCATGCCGAACAGGTTGCCGCGCCGGGATGTGGTCGGGTGCGACAGACCTTTAAGGGCCTGGATAAAACAGATCGAAGCGATCAGATAAAGGATGGTTACCAGATTCATGCTCATTATTTGGCAGCCTCATCCTTCGCTTTTGGAGCTTTCTTCTTGAACATTTCCAGCATGCGGCGCGTGACCAGAAAGCCACCGAACACATTGACTGCGGCCAATGCCACGGCCAGGGTGCCCATGGTCTTGCCCAGCGGCGTGACGGTCAGGGCGGCGGCCAGCATGGCGCCGACGATGACGATCGCGGAAATCGCGTTGGTCACCGCCATCAGCGGGGTGTGCAGCGCGGGGGTGACGTTCCAGACCACGTGGTAGCCGACGTAGATCGCCAGCACGAATATGATCAGGTTGTAGACGCCGTGAGAAATCAGCATGTCTTCCATTATTTTTATCCTCAGCCGTTCTTGCGGACGATCGATCCGTCGCGGCACATCAGGCACGCGGCGACGATGTCGTCTTCGAGGTTGATCGTAAGCGTGCCTTCCTTGTCGAACAGCAGCTTGGTGAAGTCCAGCAGGTTGCGGGCGTACAGCGCCGAGGCGTCGGCACCCACCTGCGCCGGCAGATTGGTCGGCCCGACGATGGTCACACCGTTATGCACCACGACCTGGTCGGCCACGGTCAGCGGGCAATTGCCGCCTTGCAGCGCGGCGAGGTCGATGACCACCGAGCCCGGCTTCATCTCGGCGACCGTCTCGGCACTCAACAGCGTCGGTGCGCGGCGGCCCGGGATCAACGCGGTGGTGATCACGATGTCGGCCTGCTTGGCGCGTTCGTGTACCGCTTGAGCCTGGCGCTGCATCCAGCTGGCGGGCATCGGCCGCGCATAACCGCCGACACCCACGGCGCATTCGCGCTCCTCGTCGGTTTCGTACGGCACGTCGAGAAACTTCGCACCCAATGACTCGATCTGCTCCTTCACCGCCGGACGCACGTCCGAGGCCTCGATCACCGCACCCAGGCGCTTGGCCGTGGCAATGGCTTGCAGGCCGGCGACACCGGCACCAAGGATCAGCACGCGCGCGGCCTTCACGGTACCAGCGGCGGTCATCAGCATCGGCATGAAGCGCGGGTAGTGATGGGCAGCCAGCAGCACGGCCTTGTAACCGGCGATGTTGGCTTGTGACGACAATACATCGAGGCTCTGCGCGCGGGAGGTCCGCGGGGCGGCTTCGAGGGCGAAGGCGGTAATGCCGCGCTCGGCCATCCTGGCAATGGTCTCGTTGTTGAACGGGTTGAGCATGCCCACCAGCACGGTGCCGGGCGGCATCAAGGCAAGCTCGTTGTCGTAGGGAGCGTTGACCTTGAACACCAAATGCGCTGCAAACGCATCGGCAGCGCTGCCAATGGTTGCGCCAGCGGCTTCATAGGCGCTGTCGGTAACGCTGGCAAGCATGCCGGCGCCGCTCTGGACGGTGACCTTGTGCCCCTGGCCGATCAGTTTCTTGATGGTTTCAGGGGTGGCGGCCACCCGTGTCTCGCCCGTCTGTGTTTCGAGAGGAACACCAATGTGCACGTCGTTTCTCCGTGATCTTTTTAGAGTACCCAGCGCGCTACTGTTGTTATGACGCAGCAAGGTGGCGACTGGGGGCGGCGGATCAGCACCAACCCGCCGGAAGATGGCGGGGCGCGGCATTTTGCAGGGCTTCCCGAGGCGCTTTCAACAGCATATGTAAGGGGAATAGATTTTTACTACATATTTGGCTGTGGTGCTTTGACGCACTATAGGCGCTTGGAGCCTTTCATTACGGGGCTTGCAGCCAATATCCGGCGCTAAATAATATTTTTTCGGCATTACCCAAAGTGCGGCAGAAAGTCGCGGTGTAAATCCCTGCAGGCCGCGGGGTTCAAGGCCTTGGCGCCGGTTTTTGTGTGCAGCAATACAGATGTCTTAATGGCGTCAAATAGTTATATCTGTAGGTAATTCATGGGTATAACTACATCAATCCAGCTCTGGTTCTGCTGGGCGTAGCGACGTGATTCGGCGGTCAGCCAGTCCTGAAAAGCTCTTAGCGAGGCGGATTCGACCTTTCGCTCAGGGATCATCAGGTGATAGGCCTTGCTGCTGGTCAGCGCGTGCGCGTTACAGACCTTGAGCCTGCCCTCCTCCAGTTCGCGTCTGATCAGAAACGGCGGGATCAGCGCTACACCCATGTCATGCATGGCGGCCTGGGCCAGCATCGAGAACAGTTCATAACGTGGGCCGGTCATGTCGCGGGAGACATTCATGCCCAGAGAGCCGAACCATTGGCGCCAGGCATAGGGCCGCGTGCTCTGCTGCAGCAATGGCATGCGTGCCAGGGTCTCGGCGCTCAGGCTGGGCTGGTTGGCCAGGGTGGCCGGGCTGCATACCGGCACCGGCGCTTCCGTCATCAAGGGGTGGGCCTGGGTACCGGACCAATCGCCGTCGCCAAAATAGATAGCGGCATCGAAATCGGTATCGGCGAACAGAAACGGTCGCGTGCGGTTGGTGAGGTTGACGGTGATGTCCGGGTGCAGCGCCTGAAAATGCTTGAGCCGGGGCAGCAGCCATTGGGTGCCGAAGGTTGGCACCACCGCAACTTCGAGGACATTGCTGCCCTGCTGGCCCATGACCGACAAGGTGTCGCGCTCCACGGCGTCCAGTTGGGTAGCGACGCGGCGGCTATAGGACAGGCCTGCCTCGGTCAGCTTCACGCCTCTGCGCGAGCGGCGAAAAAGCTCGACGCTGAGGAATTCCTCCAGGCTCGCGATCTGCCGGCACACCGCGCCTTGGGTCAGGGACAGCTCCAGCGACGCCTTGGTGAAGCTCTCATGGCGTGCGGCAGCCTCGAAACACACCAGTGCCGTGGTGCTGGGGATTTTGCGGCGCATGTACCTATACCTCACTACAGCTGTGGCTGACTGGGCTTTATTGGCGTTATGGAGTGAGAAATTAGCACAACGCCATGCGGATTCCTCGTTTGCTCAGGGAGACGAGGGCGCCTAGGCTCGTTGCATAACTCCAACGACTCGAGGGTGCACACATGACCGGCAAGGCAAGCTTCAACTGGATCGATCCACTGCTGCTCGACCAACAACTTTCCGATGAGGAGCGCATGGTGCGCAGCAGTGCCGAGCAGTTCGCCAACGACAAGCTGGCGCCGCGGGTCCTGGAAGCCTTCCGCCATGAGCGGACCGATCCGGCGATCTTCCGCGAAATGGGCGACGTCGGCCTGCTGGGTGCGACCATCCCCGAGCAATACGGCGGCAGCGGCCTCAACTATGTGTGCTATGGCCTGATTGCCCGTGAGGTGGAGCGAGTGGACTCTGGCTACCGCTCGATGATGAGCGTGCAGTCGTCCCTGGTGATGGTGCCGATCAACGAGTTCGGCACCGAGGGGCAAAAACAGAAGTACCTGCCCAAGCTGGCGTCCGGCGAGTGGATCGGCTGCTTTGGTCTGACCGAGCCCGACCACGGCTCCGATCCGGGCAATATGGTCACCCGTGCACGCAAGGTCGACGGCGGATATCGCCTGAGCGGCGCCAAGATGTGGATCACCAACAGCCCGATCGCCGATGTGTTTGTGGTGTGGGCCAAGGATGATGCCGGCGATATTCGTGGCTTCGTGCTGGAGAAAGGCTGGGCTGGGCTCAGTGCCCCGGCGATTCATGGCAAGGTCGGGCTGCGGGCTTCGATCACCGGTGAGATCGTCATGGACAACGTGTTCGTCCCTGAAGAGAACATCTTCCCCGATGTGCGTGGGCTCAAAGGACCTTTCACCTGCCTCAACTCTGCCCGTTACGGTATTTCCTGGGGCGCGCTCGGGGCGGCCGAGTTCTGCTGGCACACGGCGCGCCAGTACACCCTCGATCGCAAGCAATTCGGGCGGCCTCTGGCGGCCACGCAGCTGATCCAGAAGAAGCTCGCCGACATGCAGACCGAGATCACCCTCGCCTTGCAGGGTTGCCTGCGGCTGGGGCGCATGAAGGATGAAGGCACCGCCGCGGTGGAGATCACCTCGATCATGAAGCGCAACTCCTGCGGCAAGTCATTGGAGATTGCCCGCATGGCGCGGGACATGCTCGGCGGCAACGGGATTAGCGACGAGTTCGGCGTCGCCCGCCACTTGGTCAACCTTGAGGTAGTCAATACCTATGAGGGCACCCATGACGTCCACGCGCTGATCCTCGGGCGTGCGCAAACCGGTTTGCAGGCGTTCTATTAATAGAGGGGCGAACCATGGGCGCGCTATCGCATGTGCGGGTGCTGGATTTGTCCCGAGTACTGGCGGGGCCGTGGGCCGGGCAGATCCTCGCCGACCTGGGTGCCGACGTGATCAAGGTAGAGCGCCCGGGCAAGGGTGATGATACCCGTGCCTGGGGGCCGCCCTTCCTCAAGGATACCGAGGGCGGCGATACCAGTGAGGCGGCGTATTACCTGTCGGCCAATCGCAACAAGCAGTCGGTGACCATCGATTTCACCCGGGCTGAAGGCCAGCAACTGGTGCGCGAGCTGGTGGCGCAGTCGGACATATTGATCGAGAACTTCAAGGTCGGCGGGCTGGCGGCCTATGGGCTCGATTACACAGCGCTGAGGGCGATCAACCCGCGGCTCATCTATTGCTCCATCACCGGCTTCGGCCAGACCGGGCCCTATGCTGCACGAGCGGGCTACGACTTCATGATCCAAGGGCTTGGCGGGCTGATGAGCCTGACGGGTCGATCCGAGGCCGAGCAAGGTGCCGGTCCGGTGAAAGTCGGTGTGGCACTGACGGATATCCTGACCGGGCTATATTCCACGGTCGCGGTGCTGGCCGCCCTCGCCCATCGCGATCTGCATGGCGTGGGCCAGCACATCGATATGGCCCTTCTGGATGTGCAGGTCGCGTGCCTGGCGAATCAGGCCATGAACTACCTGACCACAGGGGTAGCGCCACGGCGACTGGGCAATGCCCATCCGAATATCGTGCCCTATCAGGACTTTCCGACGGCTGATGGCGACTTCATCCTCACGGTGGGTAACGACAGCCAGTTTCGGCGCTTCGCTTCGGTGGCCGGGCAGCCGCAGTGGGCGGACGATCCGCGCTTCGCCACCAATGCGGCCCGGGTAGCCAATCGGGCGCTGCTGATACCGCTGATACGCCAGGCCACGGTGTTCAAGACCACGGCGCAATGGGTGGAGGTGCTGGAGCAAGCGGGTGTGCCCTGTGGGCCGATCAATGATCTGGCCCAGGTTTTTGCCGATCCGCAGGTGCTGGCCCGTGAGTTGGCGATCACCCTGCCCCACGCGCTGGCGGGAGGCGTTCCCCAGGTGGCCAGTCCGCTGCGGTTGTCCGAGACACCGGTGGAATACCGGCGGGCGCCGCCGTTGCTGGGCGAGCATACCGAGGCGGTGCTGGCACGGTTGCTGGGGATGTCTACGGCGCAGGTGGCGCAATTACATGCGGCGGGAGTGGTGTAGTGCTCATCTATATAAAGGGAGCGACGCGTTTTGACCTATATGACAGTTTTTTGAAATTAACGGTTGACGCGGGTTTGAATCTCTCTATAATTCGCCCCACTTCCGGCGCAGTCG
>NZ_JBYSWB010000020.1:114665-115789 GCF_058986725.1 Pseudomonas sp. GW821-FHT01A09 | reverse complement strand
CCCCCCCCCCCCCCCCCCCCCCCCCCCCCCCCCCCCCCCCCCCCCCCCCCCCCCCCCCCCCCCCCCCCGCCACAGGGGATTCAGGCGAAACCCTGTTGGCGCCACGCCTCGTAGACTGCCACCGCCACGGTATTGGACAGATTCAGGCTGCGGCTGCCGTCGCGCATGGGCAGGCGCAGACGATGGCCGTCGGGCTGGGCGTCCAGCACCTCGTTGGGCAGCCCGCGGCTCTCAGGCCCGAACAGAAAGGCATCGCCCGGATGGAACGCCACGTCGTGGAACGGCCGGGAGCCCTTGGTGGTGAAGGCGAACAGGCGCGGCTGGCCCAGGCTTTCGAGGCAGCTGGCGAGGTCGGCGTGGCGCTTGAGCGGGGCGTATTCGTGATAATCGAGTCCGGCGCGGCGCAGGCGCTTGTCGTCCAGCTCGAAGCCGATCGGCTCGATCAAGTGCAGGTGGCAGCCGCTGTTGGCGCAGAGCCTGATAATGTTGCCGGTATTCGGCGGAATCTCTGGTTGAAAAAGGATGACGTGAAACATGCACGGCTCCGAACTGAAAGACGGGCAGCATTCTACCCCTGATGAGCAGGACCCACGATCAAAACTCTGGCCCAGGTTCCTCGGCGCCATCGCCTTGTTCAGCTTGCTGGTGGGGATGATGATCGGCAAGGTGACCGAGCCCGAGCCGCGGGTGCTGGACCGCATAGAGATCCAGCCGGCGGGGCTGGTGCTGTGGTTCAACGAGGAACCCAAGGTGCATGGCGAGTTCGGCAACGGCATCCTGGCGATTGTCTTCGATGCCCATGGGCGGCCTGGAACGGGGCAGTTGCCCATAGAAGGGCGCCAGGCTAACTGGAAGGTGCAGCAGGGCGATCAGGGGTTGCTGCTGACGGTCATCGCCGCACGGGCGCTGCAAGGCGACTGGTCTGGTACCGAGGTCAATGGCCGCTGGCGTTTCGAAGTGAAGGTGCGCGAGGCGCAAACGCCGCAGACCCCTTGAGGGGGGGAATCGAAGAGAGGGGATTGACGGATAAAAGAGGGAAGCCCCGGCCTGCCTGTACCAAGGTCCCCAAAAAGCGGGAGTAGCGACGCGGCATCAGTGCCGCCACGTGCTCGGTGTAAAAGAGG
>NZ_JBYSWB010000020.1:0-114567 GCF_058986725.1 Pseudomonas sp. GW821-FHT01A09 | reverse complement strand
GGGAATCTCCGGCCTGCCTGTACCAAAGCTCCCAAGAACCATCGTGCATCGCCGGTGTAGCGGCTCGGCGTCTGCGGTGCTGCGTGTAAAAGAGGGAATCTCCGGCCTGCCTGTACCAAAGCTCCCAAGAACCATCGTGCATCGCCGGTGTAGCGGCTCGGCGTCTGCGGTGCTGCGTGTAAAAGAGGGAATCTCCGGCCTGCCTGTACCAAAGCTCCCAAGAACCATTGTGCATCGCCGGTGTGGCGGCTCGGCGTCTGCGGTGCTGCGTGTAAAAGAGGAAACCCCGGCCTGCCTGTACCAAGGTCCCCAAGAACTGCTGTGGATCGCCGGCGGGGTGTGCCAGCATCTACGGTGTAAAGAAGGGAATCTCCGGCCTGCCTGTACCAAAGTCCCCAAAACTGGGTGGATTGTCGGGTCTTACTCGAGTGCCCGTACGTTCCGGTGTAAAGAAGGGGATTCCCGGCCTGCCTGTACCAAGACCCCCAAAACTGTGTCTTGCAAGGGTTATTGCAGGCGTCGTGCCAGTTTCGTTTCTGGATGTAATAAAATTTATCTAAATGTGTTTTTCTGCCGTGAAAGCCTTTGTTTACGGGCCTCCAGGAATTTGCCGGGCGAGTGAATGTCGCCTGCGGGAGTATTCGGTTAGTGCGTTCAGCTTTGTCCGTTTTGGTTCATAACGCCTTGCGGCGGTGCATTCCGATGCTCGTGTGCACCAAAGCGCGGAGTTTCCGATTCGGTACTTTTTCAGGTGGTCGCATTACCAATGTGGCGAGGGGGCTTGCTCCCGATACGGTGTGTCAGACGAATAGATGTCATTGACACACCGTATCGGGGGCAAGCCCCCTCGCTACATTTGCAGTAGGAGAATCAGGCGTCGTCGCCATCATCCTCGTCGCCGCCATCGATCTTCATGCCCAGCTCCTTGATCTTGCGCGTCAAGGTGTTGCGGCCCCAGCCCAGCAGCACCGCAGCATCTCGGCGGCGTCCGGCAGTGTGCTTTAGCGCGGTCTCGATCATGATTCGCTCGAAGCTCGGCACGGCGCTGTCCAGCAAGCTCGACTGCCCCCGCGCCAGGGCCTGGTCGGCCCACTGGCGCAGGGCCTGCTCCCAGTTGGTCACCGGTGCGCTGTCCTGCGGCAGGCTCAGCAACTCTGGCGGCAGGTCGCTGACATGCACCTCGCGCCCCGAAGCCATCACCGTGATCCAGCGGCAGGTGTTCTCCAGCTGACGCACGTTGCCGCCCCACGGCAGGTTCTTCAGGTATTCCTCGGTCTCGCTCTTCAGCAGCTTGGGCTCCACCGCCAGTTCCTGCGCCGCGCGACTGAGGAAGTGCTTGGCCAGGGTCGGGATGTCTTCACGACGATCCGACAGGCGCGGGATATGAATACGGATGACGTTGAGGCGGTGGAACAAGTCTTCACGGAACTTGCCGGCATGCACCAGGGTTTCGAGATTCTGGTGCGTAGCGGCGATGATGCGCACATCGACCTTGACTGGTGTGTGCCCGCCCACGCGATAGAACTCGCCGTCGGCCAGCACGCGCAACAGCCGCGTCTGGGTATCGGCCGGCATGTCGCCGATCTCGTCTAGGAACAGCGTGCCGCCGTCGGCCTGCTCGAAGCGGCCACGGCGCAGGTTGGCGGCGCCGGTGAACGCGCCTTTTTCATGGCCGAACAGCTCGGATTCCATCAAATCCTTGGGGATCGCCGCCATGTTCAAGGCAATGAACGGCGAGGCCGCCCGCGGGCTGTGGCGGTGCAGCGCGTGCGCCACCAACTCTTTACCGGTGCCCGACTCGCCGTTGATCAACACGGTGATGTTGGAGTGGCTGAGGCGGCCGATGGCGCGGAAGACTTCCTGCATCGCCGGGGCTTCACCGATGATTTCCGGCGTGCGGGTCAGCGCCGGGACTTCGGCCAGGCCTTGCTGCTCCTGAGCGTGCTGGTTGGCGCGCTTGACCAGCGATACGGCTTCGTCGACGTCGAACGGCTTGGGCAGGTATTCGAAGGCACCGCCCTGGTACGACGCCACGGCGCTGTCGAGGTCCGAATGCGCGGTCATGATGATCACCGGCAGGCGCGGGTGCTGTTCGCGGATGCGCGCCAGCAAGTCCAGGCCGCTGGCGCCGGGCATGCGGATGTCGGAGATGATCACGTCAGGTTGCTGGCGAGCCAGGCGACTCATGACGCCATCGGCACTGTCGAAACTCTGTGTGGTCATGCCTTCTTGCTGCAAGGCTTTTTCCAGCACCCAGCGGATGGAACGGTCGTCATCGACGATCCAGACAGTTTCACTACGGCTCATGACGAAGCGGCTCCTTGTTCCAGCGGCAGGAAGATCGAAAATGTGGTGTGGCCGGGATGGCTCTCACACTCGATCAATCCTTGATGCTGACTGATGATGTTCTGGGTAATGGCCAGCCCGAGACCGGTACCGTCGGGCCTGCCGCTGACCATCGGATAGAAGATTGTTTCCTGTAGTTCGGCGGGGATGCCCGGACCGTTGTCGATGATCTCGATCTTGCTCACCAGCCGGTGACGCGTGTGGCCAATGGTGAACTGACGCATGGCGCGGGTGCGCAGGCTGATCCGCCCCAGGCGCAGCTCGTTCTGGCCGCTGATGGCCTGCATGGCGTTGCGGACGATATTGAGCACGGCCTGGATCATCTGCTCCCGGTCGATCAATACGTCCGGGATGCTTGGATCATAGTCGCGCACCAATGTGATGCCACCTTGGGTCTCGGCTTCGACCAGGCTGCAGACCCGTTCGAGCACCTCATGAATGTTGGTCATCGCCAGCGACGGCAGCTTGTTGGAGCCGAGCATGCGGTCGACCAGATTGCGCAGGCGATCGGCCTCTTCGATGATGACGTTGGTGTAATCCTTGAGGCTTTCTTCCGGCAGCTCGCGGGCCAGCAGCTGTGCTGCGCCGCGGATACCGCCCAGGGGATTCTTGATTTCGTGGGCCAGGCCGCGCACCAGCATCTTGGTGGTTTCCTGCTTGGACAGCTGCGCTTCTTCCTTGGTGATGCGCAGCAGACGGTCGCGCGGGTGGACTTCGAGCAGCAGCAGGGTCGCGCCTTGGCTGAGAATCGGCGTCACGGCGTAGTCGACGGTCAAGGTCTGGCCGGTGAGCGCGGTCAGCATCGCTTCGCGCTTGGTGAAGGGGTGGGCTTTTTCGACGGCCTGGCGCAGGGAGCTCAGGGCCTCGGCCGACTCGGTGAACAGTTCGCTGATAAACTGCCCATGGCTGCGCTGGCCGCTGATGGCCAGCAGCATCTCGGCTGCCGGGTTCATGTACTCGAGGCGCAGATCGGCGTTGAGCAGAATAGTGGCAGTGGTGAGGTTGTCGAGTAACAGTCTGTGCAGTGCATCACTGATGGTCATTAGCTGTCGTTGACCCCTTTTGGCCCATTGCAACGCCCGGCGAGTCCGGCTTGCGTGCGCGAATAGTCTGCTGATGCACTGAAACTGCAAAAACCAAACCAAGGCTCCGAAAAGAAGCGCTTATTTATCGAAATAGTGCAAACACGGCCCATTTGGTGACGCGCTCGGGCGTAAGCAGGCCTATAGCGAACCAAAATGGGCTAATGGGTGATCTGGCTCGCAAAATTATGCACCAAAATGTTTCATCGCCGTTCAGGTTCGGCTTGGAGGAGGGGATTGTCTTCAAGCAGCATGGCAATCGTGGGGAACGCCGAGGTGATCCGGCAGCGCTGGAGTAGCGCTGCCGGGCCAGGAGGGTAGGACCCGGTTTACTCGGGCACTGGAATCGACGGGGGCATGTCCTTGCTGCCGGCATAGAACACGATCAACTCGGTGGGTGTCGCCCCCGAGGTGCCGCGGTGATGGCGTTCGACCATTTCCGCCAGCGCATCGCCCTGGCCCAGCACCGTGCGCTGCTTGCCGTCCTTGGTTTCGACGGTCAATTCGCCGGACAGGACATACGCGGCGTTAGGCATCGGATGCTTGTGCCAGGCGAGCGTGGTGTTTGCCGGGATCGTTATTTTCAGCACCGAGAGCTCGGCCGCACCGGTCGGGTAGGCGCCATAGGGCGTGCCTTCCCACGACGCTTCACTTTTGAGCAGCACTGATGATTGCACGCTGGCAGGTTGGCTGGCGCTGGCATGGGAGGCTGCAAGAAGCAGGGTGAGGGTGCAAGCAAGGCGAGTGATTGGACGTAACATAGGCTGTTTGCTCGATTTTCGTTGTTGTGAGCAGCGCAGCTTAGGGAGGTGACTCTGGGGTTTTAATCCCCATTCATTGCCTTTCGCCAGTGTGATGGGTATGGCTTTGTTACAAGCCTTGACTCAGCTGTCAGCAGGCTTCATCGACAACGGGCATTGCGGCCGTACGCCGTAGTCGTCCTCTTCGCACGGCTTGGCCGACAGTGGGCATTCCGGGCGCACGCCCCAATCGGCGTCTTCGCAAGGATCGTTGCGGCGCTTCTGCGCCAGGGAGATGCGTTGCATGTTCAGCTTTTGCGGCGGCGTGCGCTCAACGGTTTCGC
This sequence comes from Pseudomonas sp. GW821-FHT01A09, assembly GCF_058986725.1. Classification (NCBI taxonomy): domain Bacteria; kingdom Pseudomonadati; phylum Pseudomonadota; class Gammaproteobacteria; order Pseudomonadales; family Pseudomonadaceae; genus Pseudomonas; species Pseudomonas sp. GW821-FHT01A09. Next base: position 110,055 of record NZ_JBYSWB010000020.1, on the reverse strand, counting down.
CATCGCTGTCGATGATTTCGGCGGCCAGTTGATGCAGGCCGCGGTCCACCGGTTTGATCATCATCACCGGGCTAGTGCCCGGTGTGCCCACCGGGTTGCCATCCAGCAGAATCTGGTACTGGTCGCCCTCGTGCAGCGGTGGATCGCTGGTCACGGTGACCACCAGTTCGCCGCTGCTCTGGTTGACCGTGCCGTCGGGCTCAGGCGCGAGGATGCGCAGCATGTCGTAATGCGTGACCACCTTCAGCGGGGCCTTGCTGGCAGGCGTCGCCGGGCTCTTCTTCACCGTGAGCTGCGTCTGATTGAGCTTGTTGCTGGGGGGGAGCGGCACGCGCTTGGCGTTCTTGCGCGGCTGGTCGGTGAATACCTGATTACCCTGGGCGTCGGTGTAGGTGTAGACCTCGGCCTGGGCGAGGCTGGCAGCGCTCAGCAACAGCAAGAACAGCGTGGTCAGGGCAGAGCGCTTCATGGCTTGGGCCGAGCAGGCGAGTTGACGCTGATGCGCTGCACCGTGAACGTCTGCGTGGCGCTGGTCTGCAGCACCGCGCCGTTGTTGAGCACCTGCACCGCAAGGCTGTGATCGCCGCGGTCGATGTCCACCAGTTGCATGACCGGCACATTGCTCGGCTGGCCATAGGGCTGCCCGTCGAGTACCAGTTGCAGCAGGTCGTCGCCGAACAGCTTGGGTTCCAGGTGCACGCCCACCGTGAAGCTGCCGCCATTGGCGCGCAGGGCTTCTGCGCCAGGCAGGCCGGTCAGCTCCAGCACCGCATAGGGCGGTTGCCGTGGCACGTCGGAAGGCGCTTGCTTGCTGGGGCCAGGCGCCGTGCGCGGCTGGCTCTCGATGCTGTTGAGGGGCGGCAGCTCGACGGTCTCGGCCTTGATGCCCTCGGGCTTCTGGCTGCTGTAGGCAGTGTTGCCGGCGGCATCGGTGTACTTGTAGATCTGCGCCGAGGCCGGCAAAGCGACCAGCAGCAACAGGCAGATAAGGCATGAACGCATGAAGGTTTCCATGGCAACAATAGGCGCGATCGCTGGATCGCCTTGACCGGCATCAGCATAGAGCAGATCGCGCCCCGTCGGTAAGCCGAGAATTCCCTCAGGGCTGCGCGCAGAGTTCAGCGGTAGCGCGGATCAGCGCCAGGCGTTGCAGCTCGTCGTCAGCAGCCTTGTGCGTCGCCGTCGCCAGCCACTGCGGGCATTGCGGATCGGCGCGGGAAACGGCAAAGGCCGCCAACTGCTGCAGCAGGCGTTTTTGCAGGACGTCGAGCTGCGGGCGAATGCTCCCGACCAGATCGGGGCGCGGTGAATCCGGCGCTGCGCCGGCGAGCGTCCAGCGCGACAGCAGGGCGTACTGGCGCAGTTTGTTGGCCTCTATCTGGGCGGCGAAAAACTGCCCGACCAGCGCGCCATCCAGTTGGTATTGCGGCGCCAGGGCCACGGCACCGGTGATCACTGTCTGTTCGCGGGGGCGATCTTCGACGGCCTTGTGACTGTCCCATTTGCTCAGGGCCACTTGGTCGGCGATGGCCAGGCGCTCCTGGATGCTGTGCATCAGTGGGTCGAGGCTGGCGGGGGCGGCGATGGCTTGGGTGCAAGCGGCGATAGCGCTCAGGAACAGCGGCAGGAAGAGAAATCTGGGCATGGGCGGGGGCTCGATCTTGTTGGAATTGGATCGGGCATTGTCTGCAACAAGTATGGGAGCGGCAAGCACGAGATCTGTGCAAAAGGTGTGCTGGCGCGCGCCCATAAAAAAGGCCACCCGAAGGTGGCCTTTTTCAAATCAAGCTGGGTTTAGACGCTGTAGTACAGGTCGTATTCCAGTGGGTGCACGAAAGTGCGGACCTTGATTTCTTCTTCGCTCTTCAGCTCGATGTAGGCATCGATGAAGTCGTCGCTGAACACGCCGCCCTTGGTCAGGAACGCACGGCCTTTGTCCAGTTCTTCCAGTGCTTCTTTCAGGCTGCCGCACACTTGTGGGATCTCTGCTGCTTCTTCTGGCGGCAGGTCATACAGGTTCTTGTCGGCGGCATCGCCAGGGTGGATCTTGTTCTGGATACCGTCCAGGCCGGCCATCAGCAGTGCTGCGAAAGCCAGGTACGGGTTGGCAGCCGGATCCGGGAAACGTGCTTCGATACGACGGCCCTTAGGGCTGGAGACGTAAGGAATACGGATCGAGGCAGAGCGGTTGCGCGCCGAGTAGGCCAGCATTACCGGAGCTTCGAAACCTGGTACCAGACGCTTGTAGGAGTTGGTAGCCGGGTTGGTGAAGCCGTTCAGGGCCTTGCCGTGCTTGATGATGCCGCCGATGAAGTACAGGGCGGTGTCGGACAGGCCGGCATAGCCTTCGCCGGCGAAGGTGTTCTTGCCATCTTTGGAGATGGACATGTGCACGTGCATGCCCGAACCGTTATCGCCATACAGAGGCTTGGGCATGAAGGTAGCGGTACGGCCGTAAGCGTCGGCAACGTTGTGCACGCAGTACTTCAGGGTTTGAACTTCGTCGGCCTTCTTCACCAGGGTGTTGAAGCGTACGCCGATTTCGTTCTGGCCGGCGGTGGCGACTTCGTGGTGGTGAACTTCGACGAACTGGCCCATTTCTTCCAGTGCGTTGCACATGGCGGTACGGATTTCGTGGTCGTGGTCAACCGGTGGCAGCGGGAAGTAGCCGCCTTTGATGCCAGGGCGGTGGCCTTTGTTACCGCCGTCGACGTCGCCGTCGGTCATCCAGGCAGCCTGTTCGGAGAAGATCTTGAACATGGAGCCGGAGATGTCGGACTTGAATTTCACTTCGTCGAAGATGAAGAATTCTGGTTCCGGGCCGACGAACACGGTGTCGCCGATGCCTGTGGACTTCAGGTAGGCTTCGGCGCGGTGCGCGATGGCACGTGGGTCGCGGTCGTAGCCTTGCATGGTCGACGGTTCGATGACGTCGCACACCAGGATCAGGGTCGGTTCTTCGGTGAACGGATCCAGAACGGCGGTTTCGTCGTCCGGCAGCAGGATCATGTCGGAAGCTTCGATGCCTTTCCAGCCAGCGATGGAGGAGCCGTCGAACATCTTGCCGACTTCGAAGAAGTCGTCATCCAGTGCATCACGCGCGGGCATGGTGACGTGCTGCTGCTTGCCTTTTGTGTCAGTGAAGCGCAGATCAATCCACTTAACGTCATGATCTTTGATGAGTTGAACCGACTTCGACATGTTGTCCTCCGGGGTGGATTAGGGCTGGGTAGTGGTAGCCCTGTAATTTTGGTGATGCCGGGCGCGAATAGTCGGCCAAGGCAACCTGCCTCACAAGAGAGCAATTTGCATGCCAGTGCCCCGAGATGGGCTTTGACGCCAATATTCAAGGTTTAAGGGCACTTAGGGCGTTTTTTGTACAACGCCAGGCACCTTTATGGTGCGGATTAATTTGCGTTTGATCTGTTTTGGTGCGCAGTAATCCGTCTGTACGATATCTGGTTAAACCTTGAGCAATTTCCGCTATAATCCGCCCCCCTGTTTTCAGACCGACCCTTCGCGCCCAGTTTTCATGAAACTAATCGTAAAAGTCTTCCCCGAAATCACCATCAAAAGCCCGCCTGTGCGCAAGCGATTCATTCGCCAGCTGGCGCGCAACATCCGGCTGGTGGTCCGCGACCTGGACCCACAGCTGGTGGTCAATGGTGTCTGGGACAATCTCGAAGTCGAGACCCGCGTGGAAGACCCGAAGGTGCTGCGCGAAATCACCGAGCGTCTGAGCTGCACGCCCGGCATCGCGCACTTTCTGCACGTCAACGAGTACCCGCTGGGTGATCTCGACGACATCGTCGCCAAGTGCAAGGCGCACTTCGGCGACCAACTGCCTGGCAAGGTCTTTTCGATCCGCTGCAAGCGTGCCGGCAAGCACAGCTTCACCTCGATGGACGTCGAGCGCCACGTCGGCAGTCAGCTGCGCCGTGAATGCGGGGCCGCCGGCATCGATCTGAAGAAGCCCGAAGTGGTGGTGCGCATCGAGATCCGCGACAAGCGCCTGTTCGTCATCCACGGTCAGCACGACAGTGTCGGCGGTTACCCGCTGGGCGCCCTGGAGCAGACCTTGGTGCTGATGTCCGGTGGGTTCGATTCCACCGTGGCCGCCTATCAGATGATGCGCCGTGGTCTGATGACCCATTTCTGCTTCTTCAATCTCGGCGGCAGGGCCCACGAACTGGGGGTCATGGAGGTCGCGCACTTCCTCTGGAAAAAGTACGGCAGCTCCCATCGTGTACTCTTTATTAGTGTTCCTTTCGAGGAAGTCGTCGGCGAAATCCTCGGAAAAGTCGACAACAGTCACATGGGCGTCATTCTCAAGCGTATGATGTTGCGCGCAGCCACGCATTTTGCCGAGCAACTGCAAATCAATGCGCTGGTGACCGGAGAGGCGATTTCGCAGGTGTCGAGTCAGACACTGCCCAACCTTTCGGCCATCGATCGGGCGACCGAGATGCTGGTGTTGCGGCCGCTGCTGGCCAGTCACAAGCAGGACATCATCGACCAGGCGGTCGAGATCGGTACTGCAGATTTCGCCCGGCACATGCCGGAATATTGTGGGGTGATCTCGGTCAACCCCACCACCAACGCCAAGCTGCCGCGCGTGGTTCATGAAGAACAGAAGTTCGACATGGCCATTCTGGAGCGGGCGTTGGAGCGCGCCAGGCTGGTGTCGATCGATAACGTGATCGACGAGCTGGGCCAGGACATCGATGTCGAAGAGGTCGCCAGCGTCACGGCGGGCCAGGTCGTCATCGATATCCGCCACCCCGATGCCCAGGAAGACCAGCCACTCGAGCTGGAGGGCATCGAGGTTCAGGCGCTGCCTTTTTATGCCCTGAACAACCGTTTCAAGGAACTGGATATCACCCGCCAGTACCTGCTGTATTGCGACAAAGGCGTCATGAGTCGCCTGCATGCTCACCATTTGCTCAGTGAGGGGCATGCCAATGTGCGCGTTTATCGACCGAGCTAAGTGCCCGGGGCTGTTTGCCTGTGGCCTGCGTCACCGGCCCCCCGACGCCGCCTTGTGGCTGTAACGGCCGTAAGGACTCTACTGTTAATCGCTGTCACGACCTGTCAGCAAACTGAACACTCAACGAGACACACAAGTGATCGAGAATCTACGTAACATCGCCATCATCGCCCACGTTGACCATGGTAAAACCACCCTGGTCGACAAACTCCTGCGTCAGTCCGGCACTCTGGAGCGCAACGAGCTCAACGACGAGCGCGTGATGGACTCCAACGACCAGGAAAAAGAGCGCGGTATTACCATTCTGGCGAAAAACACCGCCATCAACTGGAACGGCTACCACATCAACATCGTGGACACCCCGGGCCACGCCGACTTCGGCGGCGAAGTCGAGCGCGTGATGTCGATGGTCGACTCCGTGCTGCTGCTGGTCGACGCCCAGGACGGCCCTATGCCGCAAACCCGTTTCGTGACCAAGAAGGCTTTCGAAGCCGGCCTGCGTCCGATCGTGTGCATCAACAAGGTCGACCGTCCAGGCGCGCGTCCTGACTGGGTTCTGGACCAGATCTTCGACCTGTTCGACAACCTCGGTGCCACCGAAGAACAGCTGGACTTCAAAGTCGTCTACGCCTCGGCCCTGAACGGCATCGCCGGTCTGGATCACACCGACATGGCCGAAGACATGACCCCGCTGTACCAGTCGATCGTCGACAACGTTCCGGCTCCGGCCGTTGACCGTGACGGTCCGTTCCAGATGCAAATCTCGGCACTGGACTACAACAGCTTCCTGGGCGTCATCGGTGTTGGCCGTATCGCGCGTGGTCGCGTCAAGCCGAACACCCCTGTCGTGGCCATCGGTGCAGACGGCAAGCGTCGTAACGGTCGTATCCTCAAGCTGATGGGTCACCACGGCCTGCACCGTGTGGACGTCGAAGAAGCTGCAGCGGGCGACATCGTCTGCATCAGCGGTATGGACTCGCTGTTCATCTCCGACACCCTGTGCCACCCGGACACCGTCGAAGCGATGAAGCCGTTGACCGTCGACGAGCCAACCGTTTCCATGACCTTCCAGGTAAACGACTCGCCGTTCTGCGGTAAAGAAGGCAAGTTCGTCACCAGCCGTAACATCAAGGACCGTCTGGACAAAGAGCTGCTCTACAACGTTGCTCTGCGCGTTGAAGAAGGCGACTCGGCCGACAAGTTCAAAGTCTCGGGCCGTGGTGAGCTGCACCTCTCGGTACTGATCGAAACCATGCGTCGCGAAGGCTTCGAAATGGGCGTCGGTCGTCCGGAAGTGATCATCCGTCAGGTTGAGGGTGTGAAGCAGGAACCCTTCGAAAACGTCACCATCGACCTGCCAGAAGAGTCTCAGGGCAAGGTCATGGAAGAGATGGGCCTGCGCAAGGGCGACCTGACCAACATGGTGCCGGATGGCAAAGGCCGTGTTCGTCTGGAATACAACATCCCTGCTCGTGGTCTGATCGGTTTCCGTAACCAGTTCCTGACCCTGACCAACGGTGCTGGCATCCTGACCTCGATCTTTGATCGCTACGACGTCATGAAGTCCGGCCACATGTCCGGTCGTCAGAACGGCGTACTGGTTTCGGTTGAAACCGGCAAGGCGCTGACCTACTCCCTGGAAACCCTGCAGGCGCGCGGCAAGCTGTTCGTCGAGCACGGCCAGGAGATCTACAACGGTCAGATCGTTGGTCTGAACAGCCGCGACACCGACATGGGCGTCAACCCTACCAAGGGCAAGAAGCTCGACAACATGCGTGCTTCGGGCAAAGACGAAACCATCGCTCTGGTTCCACCTGTTCGCTTCACCCTGGAACAGGCTCTGGAATTCATCCAGGACGACGAGCTGTGCGAAGTCACGCCTAAGTCGATCCGTCTGCGCAAGAAGATCCTGGACGAAGGCGAGCGTACCCGCGCTGCCAAGAAAGCCAAGAACTGATAAGCAGTCTGGTTGAATGAAAACGCCCCCCGGCAGCGATGCCGGGGGGCGTTTTTTTATGCCCGGGTTTTTGTACCCTCCTTGAGCAGACCGACCAGCAACAGCGCCGCGATGATTTCCAGCGCCGCGACGAAATACAGCCCCGCCGCCAGACTGCCGGTCAACGTGCGCAGCCAGCCGATCATGTACGGCGCCACGAAGCCTGCCAGGTTGCCGATGCAGTTGATCAGGGCGATCCCGCCAGCGGCGGCGGTCCCGGCCAGAAAGGCACTGGGGATCGACCAGAACACTGGGAAAGCGGCGAGGATGCCGGCCGCCGCGACGGTCAATGCCATGAGTGCCAAGGTGGCGTTGCCGAGCAGCAGCCCAGTGGCGATCAACCCCAGCCCGGCCAGCAGCGCTGCGCCGGCGCAGTGCAGGCGACGCTCGGCGGTCTGGTCCGAATGCCGGCCGTTCCAGATCATCGCCAAGGTGCCGACGATGAAGGGAATGGCCGACAACAAGCCGATGCTCATGGTGTCGCTGATGCCCAGCGACTTGATCACTGACGGCGTCCAGAACGCGATGGTGGCGTTACCGGCAACGATGCAGAAGTACACCGCCGTGCACAGCCAGATGCGCGGGTTGCGCACCAGCGCCGAGAGTTGCGTATGTTTGCCCGGCGCCGCTTCTTCACGGGCGATGGCAGCGCTGACCAGCTCGCGTTCGGCCGGGCTCAGCCACTGGGCGTTGGCGGGTTTCTCGGGCAGATAGCGCAACACCGCCAGGCCGGCCAGCACCGATGGGATGCCCTCCAGAATGAACAGCCACTGCCAGTTGGCGAGGCTGCCGACGCCGACCATGCGGCTCATGATGAAGCCCGCGATCGGGCCACCGACCACACCGGCAATCGCGAACGAGGTCATGAACAGGCCGTTGATCTTTGCCCGCTGCGCCGCAGGGAACCAGTAGGTCAGGTACAGCACTATTCCTGGAAAGAACCCGGCTTCGAACATGCCCAGCAAGAAGCGCAGCAGGTAAAACGACCAAGCGCTTTCGACATAGGCCATGGCCATGGAGGTCACGCCCCAGAGGATAGTGATGCGAGCGAGGGTCTTGCGCGCGCCGATCTTTTCCAGCAGCAAGTTGCTGGGCACTTCGAATATGAAATAGCCGACGAAGAAAATCCCGGCGCCCACCCCATACACCGCTTCGCTGAAGCCCAGGTCGCTGAGCATCGCCAGCTTGGCGAAGCCGACGTTGACCCGGTCGATCCAGGCGAGGATGAACAGGAACACCAGAAACGGCAGCAGGCGCCAGGCGATCTTGCGGTAGGTCGCGAGGGTGTCGAGCCCGGTCTGGCCGATGCCGGCCGCCGTGACGGGTAGCGCGGTAGTGTGGTTCATGAGCAACTCCAGCGTTTCAAACGTTAGGTTGATGGCAGAAGTGCCCCGTCAGGGGCTGGATGCAACAGCCGGCGGGCGGCGAGCTTTGGCTCGTCTATTGGCCCGCCTGCCGCAGGTCAGCGGCCGCCCAGCAATGCCTCGATACTGCGCGCCACTTGCAGGACGCGCGCATCCTGGCCATGCAAGCCACCGATGCTCAGTCCGACGCTCAATTCGCCCGGCGCCTGGCATGGCAGGCTCAAGGCACAACCATCAAGGAAATTCAGCACGCTGGTGTTACGCAGGACCATCGCGTTGGTCGCGAAAAAATGCCCGTCGTCCTGCTCCAGTGGCGCCAGAAGCGGCGCCACCGTGGCGACGCTGGGCATCAGCCAGGCATCGGCATCACCCAAGCGTGTTCGCGCCACGGCAATCAGGCGGCGACGATGGGCCAGCAGATCCAGATAGTCGGCCGCGCTCAGTTGCGCGCCACGGCGGATACGCTGGGCGACTCGAGGGTCGTAGCGGTTGCCGTGCTCGCCTTCGAGCCAGGCTTTATGCAGGTGCCAGGCCTCGGCTGCGGTCAGGCCGCCCGCCGCATTGATAGCGGGGAGCTCGTGCAGCTCCGCAAAGTCGAACCAGCGCAGGGTTGCACCGGCAGCGCTGAGCCGATCGAGGGCACGTTCGAAGGCGTTAGCGACCACGCTGTCGACGCCGTCCATGACGAAGTCCCGGGTCACTGCCAGGCGCACACCCGCCAGCGGCGCGGCGCGAGTGTCCAGGCGTTGGCCCGAGAGCAGTTGATCGAGCAGCACGCAGTCATCGACGTTGCGCGTCAGCGCGCCGATCGAGTCCAGGCTGCCCGCCAGGGGCAGGGCACCGGCCAGCGGCACCCGGGAGGCGCTCGGTTTGAAACCGACCAGGCCGCAGAAGGCCGCCGGAATACGCAACGAACCACCGGTGTCAGTGCCCAGTCCCGCCACGGCCATGTCCAGGGCGACACTCACCGCAGCGCCCGAGCTCGAGCCACCGGCGATCCGCTGCGGCGCCGCCGGGCTCACCGGTGTGCCGTAGTGGGGATTGAGGCCGAGCCCGGAGAAGGCGAACTCGCTCATGTTGGTACGCCCCAGCAACACCGCCCCGGCCGCGCGCAGGCGCGCCACCACGGGTGCGTCCTGACGGGCCGCGGCATTGTGGGCCAGCGCCATCGAAGCGGCCGCGGTGACCTGACCGCCGACGTCGAACAGGTCCTTGATCGAGACCGGCAACCCGGCCAGCGGCGAGGGCACGTAGCCGGCGGCGCGGGCCAGGTCGCTGGCACGGGCGGCGTTCAACGCGGCGTCGGCGTCGACACTGATATAGGCGCAGCCACCCTGACGGCGATGCTGTTCGATGCGCGCCAGCGCCTCATTGACCAGTTGTTCACTGGTGGTCTTGCCGGTGGCCAGGTCGTCGGCCAATGCGCTGATCGAGTTCATCCGGGTTTACTCCGCGACGCTCAAAGGCTCGACGTGGTATTCGTGCCGCAGGCTGCGCTGCAGCACCGGGTCGGCCAGCTCCATCTCGAAGGCTTCGCCATAGCCCAGCTCGCCCAGTACCGGCTGGGTGCCACAGAACATCGCAGTGCCGTGGGGCAGGGCACCATCGGCATTGAGCTTGCTCAGCAGGGTCGTCGGCGCCAGCAGGCTGGTCACCGGGCCTTCCTGATACAGCTCGCGCACGCCATCACGCACTCGCCAGGTGCGCATCACCAGTTGATCCCAGTGCGGCTCGACTTCGTCGAAGCGCCACGCCTGCGAGGCGATCGGCTTGTCGCACATCTGCTTGGACACTGTCACGTCATAGGCCTCGACCTTGCGATCGGTGTGATCGGAACCCAGCCCCACCAGCAACCCGGCGGGGCTGTTGATCAATACGAATTCGGTTTCGCCGGAGGAATCCTTGCCGGGCACCTGAATGCGCTTGGCTGGGTTCAGCAAGGTGGCGGCCACCCGGTAGAAGCAGGGGATCTGTGTGGGGCGGCGGACGCCGATCGCTTCCAGTTCGGCGATGTGGTGCTCGACCGCAGCGCTGTCGCGCCCGGCCCAGCCAGCGATGATCAGTTGTTCGATCTCCACCGGCATCTCGCCGTGTCCTGCTACCTGAAAGGTCATGGTGGTCATGGTTGTGCTCCTGATTCGTGGGGTTCATCGCCGAAAGAAAGATCTAATGCGACTGAAGTTGCTCTGATATATCACTGTTTCTTCACAAGCATTTTGAATGCCATAATCCCAGGGCATCCATAAAGGTCTTTTTTTTCAATGGGTTGAATTTTTTAAGTGCATCGGAACGGGGCGTCGACATTGTTACCGAGGTACTCGATGCGCTGAAACAGGGCAAAAGATGCACAGGGCCGGTGCGCATATTGCCGGGTACGAAATACTCCGGCATTTGTAGTACCGTGATATATCAGGGCCATTTAAGAAGGTGAGGGCGGGTGACTACTTTTGACATCGACGGGGCTGGCGGGCACACACAGGCGCCCCTCAAAAGCGCGGCCAGCCTGCGAGAACTGGCCTACAAGCAAATCAAGCAGCGGATCATCTCCTGCGAATTGCGCCCAGGCGAGGCGATCAACGAGACCCAGCTGATCAACCTGCTCGGCCTCGGCCGCACGCCCATTCACCAGGCGTTGCACCGGCTGGAAGTCGACGGCATGGTGACGATTTTGCCGCGCAAGGGAGTGATGGTGACGCCGGTGTCCCTTAATGACGTGCTGGATATGATCGAAGTGCGTGTCTGCAACGAACAGCTGTGCGTCAAGCTGGCCCTGGAGCGTGCACAGGAGAGCGACTTCAAGGCGATGCGCGCCATTCTCGACCGCACCCCGGCGCTGCTGGCACAGCGCGACGTGCCCGGGTTGATGGAGCTCGATCTGCAGTTCCACGTGGCGATATCGGCTGCGGCGCGTAACCGGGTGCTGGCCGAGCTGCTGCGCAACCTGCACGAAAAGCAGGCTCGCTTCTGGTTCCTGACGCTGTCGGAGCCCCACCACAGTGAACGTATCTACCACGAGCACAGCCTTATCCTCGACGCCATGGAGGCTCGCGACAGCGCCGCAGCCGTTGCCGCGATACACGACCATATCGACGACTTCCGCCGGGCGATCATGCGTACCCTCTGAGCGCCTCGGCTCAAGCCGCGCTGGCACAGCAATTGCGGCGCGCCAAGGCCATTACCCGATGGCTCGTGGCGCCGCGACCCTGGAGAACACCCTCTGAACACTCGATTTCTCGAAGCCTTCTGCTGGGCCGCCCGACTCGGCAGCTTCCGGGCGGCAGCCGACAAGCTCAGCATCACCCAGGCGGCGGTGTCCAACCGCATCGCTACGCTGGAGCAGGATTTCAACACCCGCCTGTTCGACCGTGATGTGCGCGAGACCCGCCTGACGTTCGAGGGCCGGCGGCTGCTCAGCTATGCCGAGCGCATGCTCGAGCTGAACCGCGAAATGCACCGCTTCAACAAGGCCACGGCAGATATCGCCGGGGTCGTGCGCATCGGCGTGGTCGAGACGGTAGTGCACACCTGGCTGACCGACTTCCTCAAGCGCATTCAGTCCACCTATCCGGCCATCGAGTTGCAGCTCACCTCCGAATCCACCGTGCAGCTGCACGAACGCCTGGCTCAGCGCGCGCTGGATATCGCCATCCAGACTGATCCAGTGATCAGCGACGGCGTGCGCAACATTGCCAGCGGTGCCATTGCCATGGGCTGGGTCGGGCGTGCCGAGGAGTGGGCGAGCGTAGCGGCTCCCATCGGTTTCGAGCAGTTGGTGCAGCGCCCGATCATTACCATGAATCGCGGCTCGCAGCCTCACTCGGCGTTGCTGGAGCTCTGCGAGAGTCATGACGTGTCGACGCCGCGGATTCATTTCGTCAGTTCGATCTCGGCGATCGTCAAACTGGTCGAGGCGGATTTCGGTCTGGCGGTCATGCCCCTGGCGGCGGCCAGCGGGCAGATAGAGGGCGGATCGTTGCGCATCATCCATTCGGACGTGCGCCTGCGCCCGCAACGCATGGTGGTCAGCTATTGCGCGGATCTCACCACCGAGGCCATTCAACTGGTGGCCAAGATCGCCTGCGAGGAAGCCGCCCGTTTCGCCGTAAACCTGGCCCCTGAATACGGACATCAGCCCGACGATTGAGGGTAGGGCAAGAGAATCTTATCGGGGTCAATCGGTTTAAGTCGTTTGTCTCGGGCCCGGCGGCGCTCCTATGCTCGACCCCGATGTCATCGCGCCGTGCCTCGACTGGCGGCTCGAACGATGTACCTGATAACAGCGGGCTACGGACCCACTGACCTTGATTCAGCGATTCGCGATAGCGGCAGCGCCCGCCTCGACGATCTCCTGGATAGTCGACTTTTCAGACTTCTTGCCCAGACCCGCAGACGTACGGCTGCACCGCCGGCGTGCCTGCGCTTTCAGATACCCCAGGGGCCCGAGACATGAACTCTCCCAGTGTTGTGCATCAGCAGCTTCAAGACCACGCGCCCGATGGCCGCAAACCGGTCAAATCCGGGCGGCTGGCCACCGCCAGCATGATCGGCACCACGTTGGAGTGGTACGACTTCACCGTTTACAACATGCTCGCGGCGCTGATTTTCGGGCAGGTGTTTTTCCCTGCGGTCGATCCGCTGCTCGGTACGGTGCTGGCGTTTTCGACTTATGCCGTGGGGTACTTTTCGCGGCCCATCGGCGGCTTTATCTTCGGGCACATGGGCGACAAGCTGGGGCGTCGGCATGTGCTGATGGTCACCCTGGTATTGATGGGCCTGACCACCGGACTTATCGGCTTTCTGCCGACCTACGCCACCTGGGGCATTGCCAGCCCGATGTTGCTGGTGGCGCTGCGCTTCGTGCAGGGGATTGCCCTGGGCGGCGAGTGGGCCGGCGCGGTATTGATCGCGGTCGAGCACGGCGCGCCGGACAAGCGCGGGCGTAATGCCTCCTGGACCCAGGTCGGGCCAGCCTGCGGCACGCTGCTGGCGACCGCGGCGATTTCGCTGATCACTTATGTGCTGTCACCCGAGAGCTTTCTCGCCTGGGGCTGGCGCGTGCCCTTCATCGCCAGCATGGTGCTGGTGATGTTCGGCCTGTGGATTCGCCGCGGCGTCGAAGAGACACCGATGTTCGAGGCGTTGGAAAAAAGCCATTCGAAGGCCAAGACGCCATTGCTCGAAGTGCTGCGCGATCACTGGCGGCGCGTGTTGATCGCCGGCGGCGTGCGCATTGGCTCCGATGTGCTCTACGGGCTGGTGGTGGTGTTCTCGCTGACGTACGTGACCACGGTGCTGCATCTGTCGCGCAGCATGGCGTTGACTGCGCTGATGGTTGGCACGGTATGCAACGCGCTGGCGGTACCGATGTTCGGCGCGCTGTCGGATCGCATCGGCCGGCGTCCGGTGTATGCCGTGGGGGCGATTCTCGGGCTGGGTTGGGCGTGGGCGTTCTTCGCGCTGCTGGATACCACCCAGACGAGCGCGATATTCCTCGCCATTGTGGTCGGGCTGATCATTCACGCGATCATGTACGGTCCGCAGGCCGCCTTTGTGATCGAGCAGTTCCCGACCCGAGTGCGCTATGCCGGCTCGTCGCTGGCCTACACCCTGTCGGGCATCGTCGGGGGTGGCTTTGCGCCGCTGATCTTCGCCGCGTTGTACAAGGGCTATGCCAGCACTGCGGCGATTTCCATCTATGTGATGGTGGCCCTGGCTGCCACCGGCCTGGCGCTGTACGCGGCGCGGGAAACCGGCAAGTCACCGCTGCAGTAAGGCGTCAGGCGGCGTAACGTTCAGCGTTCAGCGGCGAACCACGGCCGGCTTGGGGATATAAGCGCAGTACCCAGGCCGCGGACCGATCTTGGGGTGGTTGCGGCAGGTGTCCGGGCGCTGCTCGTAGACCGTGCAAAAGCGCGTCTTCTTGTCCAGGAACAAGCAATCGTTGTTGCTCATGCGCTGCAACGTGAAAATCCCCGACTTTTGATTGAAGCGTTCCACCACCCCGTCCTTCTGCAGGCGCTTGGCGATGTTCTTCGGTGGGTCGCCGAGCTCGAACTCGTCCACCAGGCCCAGGCGCACCAGGTCCTTGACCTTCACTTCCACCGGCAGCGTGCAGCAGCTCGAGATGCAGCCCCCGCACATATGGCTGGAGTACTTCTGCCAGGTTTCCAGGCGGTCGAGTTCGGCCGCGGCGATCAGGGTCGGTTTCATCAGGGGTTCTTCAAGGTCGGTAACGGGGCTATCGGGCGCGCGATGATACGCCCGCTGGTGAAAAAGTGAACAACGGCGAGCAGAATATTTTCACCTTTAATCTGAAAAAAGAGCCGAACCCGCACTCCCGTGTTCTGTCGAACCGTCTAGTCTCAGGAATCGTCACGTTTGAAACCTTCCAATTGCCGAGGACGTATCAATGTCTCAGGAACCGCTTGCACGAGAGGTCGAGGTAGCCGAATTTCGGGCTGCTGTACTCGCTAAACTCACATACGCGGTGGGCAAGGATCCCGATCACGCGTTCGACCACGACTGGTTCGAAGCCATCGCCCTGGCCGCTCGGGACCACATGGTCGATCACTGGATGGACCACACCCGGCAGATCTACCGCAGCAATCAGAAGCGGGTCTATTACCTCTCCCTCGAATTCCTCATCGGTCGCCTGCTGTTCGACAGCCTCAGCAACCTGGGCATCCTCGACATCGCGCGCGAGGCGCTGACCGAGCTTGGCGTCGACCTGGAGCGCATCCGCCGCCTGGAGCCGGATGCCGCGCTGGGCAACGGTGGCCTCGGGCGCCTGGCGGCCTGCTTCATGGAAAGCATGTCGACCCTCGGGGTCGCCGCTCACGGTTACGGTATTCGATACGAGCACGGCTTGTTCCGTCAGGCCATCGTCGACGGCTGGCAACAAGAGCAGACCGAGAACTGGCTGGATTTCGGCAACCCCTGGGAATTCGAACGTCCTGAAGTCATCTACCCCATCAGCTTCGGTGGCCATGTCGAGACCGTGCCGGACGCCGCCGGGCAATCCAGGCAGGTGTGGTGGCCGGGCGAGACCGTGCGCGCGGTTGCCTATGACACCCCCGTGGTCGGCTGGAAGGGCGCCAGCGTCAACACCTTGCGCCTGTGGCGTGCGCGGGCCATGGAAGAGCTGCACCTGGAGCGCTTCAACGCCGGTGACCACCTGGGCGCGGTAGCCGAAGTGGCGCGGGCCGAGAGTATTTCCCGCGTGCTCTATCCGGCAGACAGCACCGAGGCCGGGCAGGAACTGCGCCTGCGTCAGGAATACTTCTTCGTTTCGGCGTCGCTGCAGGACTTGCTGCGCCGCCACCTGAACATGCATGACACGTTGCTCAACCTGGCCGATTCCGCCGCCATCCAGCTCAACGATACCCACCCCTCGATCGCTGTGGCCGAGCTGATGCGCCTGCTGGTGGATCAGCACAACGTGCCGTGGGACGCCGCCTGGCGGATCACCGTCGGTACCTTGGCCTACACCAACCACACGTTGCTGCCCGAGGCGCTGGAAACCTGGCCAGTGGGCTTGATGGAGCGCTTGCTGCCACGGCACATGCAGATCATCTACCTGATCAACGCCTACCATATCGACGACCTGCGGGCCAAAGGCATCGTCGACTTCGATGTGCTGCGCGAGGTCTCGCTGATCCAGGAAGACAACGGCCGACGCGTGCGCATGGGTAACCTGGCGTTCCTCGGTTCGCACAGCATCAATGGCGTCTCCGGGCTGCACACCGAGCTGATGAAGAGCACGGTGTTCTCCGAGTTGCACAAGCTGTATCCCGACCGCATCAACAACAAGACCAACGGCATCACCTTCCGCCGCTGGCTGTATCAGTCCAACCCGCAACTGACGGCGATGCTCACCGAAGCCCTCGGCCCGCAGATTCTCGACACCGCCGAGACTGGCCTGACCGCGCTGGAACCCTTCGCCGAGAAGCCGGAATTTCGCAAGGCCTTCGCCGAACAGCGACTGGTCAGCAAGAAAAAACTCGCGCGCATCATTCATGAGCGCCTGGGCATCGCGGTCAATCCGGAGGCGTTGTTCGACGTTCAGGTCAAGCGTATCCACGAGTACAAGCGCCAGTTGCTCAATCTGCTGCACACGGTGGCGCTGTATCAGGCCATCCGCGCCGAGCCGGGCACCAACTGGGTGCCGCGGGTGAAGATCTTCTCCGGCAAGGCGGCGGCCAGTTATCACCAGGCCAAGTTGATCATCAAGCTCACCAACGACATCGCCCGTACGGTCAACAACGACCCGACCGTGCGAGGCTTGCTCAAGGTGGTGTTCCTGCCCAACTATAACGTGACCCTGGCCGAGAGCATCATTCCGGCGGCGGATCTGTCCGAGCAGATTTCCACGGCCGGCTACGAGGCGTCGGGCACCAGCAACATGAAGTTCGGCCTCAACGGTGCCTTGACCATCGGCACCATGGACGGCGCCAACGTCGAGATGTGCGAGTACGTGGGGGCCGAGCACATGTTCATTTTCGGCCTGACCTCACAGCAGGTCGAAGAGCACAAGCAGCATGGCGACTTCAGCGCGCATTCAGTGGTCAGTGGTTCGCGCCGACTGGACGACGTGTTGCAGGCGATCCGCGGCGGGGTGTTCTCGCCGGATGACCCGCAGCGTTATGTGGGGCTGGTGGACTCGTTGGTCAACTACGACCGCTTCCTGCTGTGCGCCGACTTCGATTCCTACTGGGACGCGCAGAAGAAGGTCGAAGACCTGTGGCACAACCCGACCCAGTGGTGGCGCTCGGCGGTGCTCAATACCGCGCGCATGGGCTGGTTCTCGTCGGACCGCACGATCCGCGAATACGCTACCGAGATCTGGAAAGCGTTGAAGTGAACTGAGTGAGGAGATGTCTGCCAAGGCCCCGCATTTGCGGGGCCTTGTCTGTATACTGCGCGGCGATTTGTGCATGCCGGATCATGTGGCGAGGGGGCAGTGGCTGTCGGAAGGGTCAATCAGGCTATCTAGGGATTGTGTATGCAGTTGATCTTGCTGTTCATCGGGCTGCTGTTCGGGCCGCCGCTGGCAGCGTTCGGTCTGCAATGGGTGCTGTTCAAGGATGTCGAACTGGCCACCGCGTTCAGTGCCTTGGGCCTGGGCGCTTTGTACCTTGGGCTGGGCTGGATCCTGCGCCGGCGCGACGGTGCCACGTTGCGGTTGCTGATCGACACTTGCCTGGCCATCGGCGTGATCTTCGCCAGCCTGGCCATCCCCCTGGCGGTGGATCACACCTGGACATCCGCCGCCTGGGCCGTGGAAGGCGGCGGCCTGTTATGGCTCGGGCTGCGTCAGCAACGCCTGTTGATGCGCTGCTTCGCGATGCTGTTGCAACTGGGCGCGGCCATCGCCTATCTGCCGACTCTGGATTTCGGGGCGCTCAGTCTGTTCCATGGCTCGGTGCCGGGCTCGTTACTGCTGGGCTGTGCGTTGCTGTTCAATTTCTATCGCCTGCACCGGGCGGCTTACAGCGAGGTCCGCGCGTGGGAGCGCTATGTCCTGCCGCTCTGGGCCTGCATGGGGCTGGGCTTTATCTATCTGATCTGGCCGTTGAGCTTCGACTACCAAGGCACCGCCGCCGGGTGGGCGTTTAGCGGTCTGCTGTCGGTGGTGGCGGCGCTGCAGCTGGCACAGCCGCGCGGTCCGTCGCGGGCTGCAACCCTGTGGGAGCGGGCTCTGCCCGCGAACGGGCCAGCAGCATCGGTGCCCGCCGCGCCGCGCCCGATCCTTTACGCCACCGCTTGCGTGCTGCTGTGCGGCTGCCTGATCCAGCTGTTTGCCGGCGCCTTGCTGTTGCTGTTCGGGCAGGGCCTGTGGGGCGATGTGATCAACGATGGCGCGGCGCCGTTCGCCCAGGGCGATTTCTGGGTGGCGATGTGTTTGGCGCTGGCGGCGATGCTGGCGGCCTGGACTGTCCATCGTCAGGCCCTCGCGCGTCGCGTCGGCTGGCGCCGGGTGCGACACGCTCTGTTGGTCTGGGGTGCGTTGTGGTGGTGGCTGGGGTTCAGCAGCGAGATCCTGCGCAGTGCGCCGTTGTGGTTGCAGAGCGCACTGGCGCTGTTGGTTCTGGCGCTCAGCGTGGCCCTGGGCGCGGTACTGGCGCCGCGCTTGCGCTGGCCGGCGTTGGCGCATGTGTGTCTGGTGTTGATGCCGGTAGCGGCCCTTTACCTGGTCGTTGACGGGGTGTCGTCGTCGGGGGCAAGCCCCCTCGCTACAGGGATGTTGGGGCTGGTGGTCTGGGTGTTGGTATTCACGGCGCATTTTTTCAGCCTGCGGCGCTTGCAGCCCTTGCTGCGAGGTTGGGCCGAGCGGGGCGCCCATGTCCTCGGCTGCTGGGTGCTGATACTGGTGGTGGCGCTGGATCTGCGCGAGTGGCTGCTGGCCCTGGCCGATGAGCATAACGCCTGGCGCTGGCTGGGCTGGGCACTGGCGCCGAGCCTGTATCTGCTGGCGACGTCGGCCCGGCGCCCGTGGTCATGGCCGGTGTCGGCGCTGCCGCGTACCTATCGTTGGCTGGCGGCCTGGCCAGTAGCGGCGGTGCTGCTGGGATGGTTCTGGCTGGCCAATCTGTTCAGCGATGGCGCGGCGGGGCCGTTGCCTTACGTGCCGATCATCAATCCGCTGGAGTTGGTCCTGCTGTTGGCACTGCTGGCGCTGCTGCGCTGGAGCCGCGAGGGCGAGGCGCGGCAACGCTTGTCGCCGCGCTGGCAAGGGTTGCTGGGTGCCTCGGCCTTCGCCTTCGCCACCGCCGCTGTCATGCGTGCCGTGCACCATTGGGGCGGGGTGCCCTATGACGTGTCGGCGCTGCTGGAGTCGATGCGCGCGCAGGCGGCGCTGTCGATCCTGTGGACGGTGATCGCGTTGGGACTCATGGTCCATGGCTCGCATCGGCAGCGGCGCGGCATCTGGCTGGTCGGTGCCGCCTTGATCGCCGTGGTGGTGGTCAAGCTGTTTGTCGTGGAGCTGGACAACCAGGGCGGGCTGGCTCGAATCATATCGTTCATAGGCGTAGGGGCTCTGCTGTTGGTGATCGGCTATTTCGCGCCACCAGTCACGCGGGAGAGTGCACACGAGGGGCTGGAAAATTGAGGGCAGGCATGGGCTGGAAAGGGTCAGGGCTGATGGGTCTGCTGATGGCGATCTGCATAAGCCTGCACGCCGTTGCAGGGGTGGCGCAGGACAGCCCCAAGACCGCCGATTTCAGCGTTCAGGTGCCGCTCGGCCTCAGTGGCGAGGGGCCTTGGTACCGGCTCGAGCTGCCCTTGGCCCTGCAGCTCAGCTCGCGCCGTGCGGATACCGAGGACCTGCGCATTTTCGATGCCGCCGGCGAGCCCCAGGCGTTCGCGTTGTTCCGCGAGCAGCCGACGGCGCAATCGCGCTCCCAGGAAAACACCGTGCACTGGTTTGCGCTCTATGACGGCACGGAGGCGGTCGGCAGCGCGCCAAGCGTCAAGGTCCAGGTCAATCCCTCGGGCACCGTGGTCGACGTGGTTCCACGCTCGACCCCAGGCACGCAGGCGGATGCCGGCAAGCGGGTGCTGCGCGGCTGGTTGATCGACACCAGCGCTATCGACCGGCCACTTACACGCCTTGTCCTGGACTGGGCCGATGAGCGCGATGGATTCCAGCGTTTCAGCATCGAGGCCAGCGACGATCTGCAGCATTGGCAACCCTGGGGCGAGGGGCAGGTGGCGCGGTTGTCCTTTGCCAACGAGCGTGTCGAGCAGCACGAAGTCACCTTGCCCGGGCGCCGGGCGCGCTATCTGCGCCTGCTGTGGCAGAGCCCGGTCACGGCGCCGATGCTCAGCATGGCGCAGGTGCTCAGCAGCGAAGTCCGTGCGCTGGCGCCCGCCCTCAATTGGAGCGCTCCGATCCCGGGCACCGCCACGGGGCAGGCGGGCGAGTATGTGTGGCGGCTGCCGGCGCAACTGGCGGTGGAGCGCCTGAAGCTGGATCTGGTCCGGCCCAACACCCTGGCGCCGGTGGTGGTCTCGGGCCGCAGCGGCCCGACCGAGCCATGGCGGCGTTTGCGGGCGGGGTTGTTCTATCGCCTCAGCCAGGGCGCCCAGGAGAGTGTCGAAGACGAAATGCCGATGGCCGGCGAGCCGCTGCGTGAGGTGCAGATCAAGGTCGATGAGCGCGGCGGCGGCCTGGGCAACGGCGCCCCGGCATTGCGGGTGGCGGTGCGTGCCACCGAAGTGGTGTTTCTTGCCCGGGGCAAGGCGCCCTTCACCTTGGCAATCGGCGATGGCCAGGTGCAACCGGCCAGTCTGCCGCTCGATATCCTGATGGCAGCCAATCCTCGGCCGTTAAGTGAGTTGGGCGTGGCGCGGCTGGCGGGTACGCCGATGATCGCCGGTGGCAACGACGTGGCGCCGGCCGCCGTGACCAACTGGAAGCGCATCGCCCTGATCGCGGTGTTGCTGTTGGGCATCGCGGTGTTGGCGGCAATGGCCCGCAGCTTGCTTAAAAGATCCTCGTAGGCCGTGCTACGACCGCTGTGGCCGGTGAACCTTGCATAGCGCCACCTGTCTCATTGCCGTATCCCCTGTCGACGGCTCGCGTGCGTTTGGCGCACCAGTGTAAACTGCGCGAGTTTTTCATCCCTACCCACCGGAGCCTTCCATGTCCCGCGTTACTCTAAGTCGCTATTTGATTGAGCAGACCCGCAGCAACAATACCCCTGCCGATCTGCGCTTCCTGATCGAAGTGGTGGCGCGTGCTTGCAAGGAAATCAGCCATGCCGTGTCCAAGGGCGCGCTGGGTGGTGTTCTGGGCAGCATGGGCACTGAAAACGTTCAGGGCGAAGTGCAGAAGAAGCTGGACGTGATGTCCAACGACATCCTGCTCGAAGCCAACGAATGGGGTGGTCACTTGGCCGGCATGGCCTCCGAAGAAATGGACAACGCCTACCAGATCCCGGGCAAGTACCCGAAAGGCGCGTACCTGCTGGTATTCGACCCGTTGGACGGCTCGTCGAACATCGACATCAACGCCCCCGTCGGCACCATCTTCTCGGTGCTGCGTTGCCCTAACGAATACCTCAGCCAGAACGAAGCCCTGAACGAAAAGGCCTTCCTGCAGCCGGGCACCGAGCAGGTCGCCGCCGGTTACGCCATCTACGGCCCGCAGACCATGCTGGTGCTGACCCTGGGCAACGGCGTCAAGGGCTTCACCCTGGATCGCGAGATGGGCAGCTTCGCCCTCACCCACGAAGACATCACCATTCCCGAGTCCACCCAGGAATTCGCCATCAACGCCTCGAACCAGCGCCACTGGGAAGCGCCGGTACAGCGTTACGTCGACGAGCTGCTGGCCGGCGAAGAAGGCCCGCTGAAAAAGAACTACAACATGCGTTGGGTCGCGGCGATGGTTGCCGACGTGCACCGTATCCTGACCCGTGGCGGCCTGTTCATGTACCCACGCGACAGCCGCGAGCCGTCCAAGCCGGGCAAGCTGCGGTTGATGTACGAGGCCAACCCGATGTCGTTCCTGGTCGAGCAGGCTGGCGGCGCATCCACCGACGGCCACCAGCGCATTCTCGATATCCAGCCCGAAGGCCTGCACCAGCGGGTGGCGGTGTATCTGGGCTCCAAGGAAGAAGTCGAGCGTGTGACGGCCTATCACAAGGCCGGCTAAGCAACACCTGTAGCGAGGGGGTTTGCCCCCGAAAAACTTCCCAGGCGACACACTTTTACCTGGCTGATAGTTTTTCGGGGGCAAGCCCCCTCGCTACATTGGCAATGCGTCAGATCCTGAAGCTACCTACCAGATGCTTCAACCGCGTGACCTGGCTCTCCAGGTCATTGCACGCCCGCAGCGTCGACTGCAGGTTTTCCACGCCTTCCTGGTTGAGGGTATTGATCTCGGTAATGTCGACGTTGATCGCCTCCACCACCGCGGTCTGCTCCTCGGTCGCCGTGGCCACCGACTGATTCATCCCGTCAATTTCGCCAATGCGTTGCGTCACGCTGCCCAGCCGTTCGCCGGCCTGGTTGGCGATGGTCATGCTCTGCTCGCTTTGGGCCTGGCTCTCGTTCATGGTGCCCACCGCTTCGCGCGCGCCCACTTGCAGTTCTTCGATGATCTTCTGCACCTGCTGCGCCGAATCCTGGGTGCGGTGCGCCAGGTTGCGCACCTCATCGGCCACCACCGCAAAGCCGCGTCCGGCCTCACCGGCACGGGCGGCCTCGATCGCCGCATTGAGCGCCAGCAGGTTGGTCTGCTGGGAGATGCCGCTGATCACCTCGAGAATCTGGCCGATGTTGACGGTGCTGGCGTTGAGCGTCTCGATATTGGCGCACGACGCGCTGATGCGATTGGACAACTGGCCCATCACGGCGATGGTCTTGTCCACCACCTGTTGCCCTTCGGCGGCCAGGTTGCTGGCGTCACTGGAGTGCTGAGAGGCCAGCGCGGCGTTCTGGGCGATCTCCTGGGCGGCGGCACCCAGTTCGTTGATCGCCGCGGCCACGCTGTTGGTGCGGTTGGCCTGCTGGTCGGAGTTGACCATCGAGGCGTTGGACGCGCTCACCACCCGCAGCGCCACCTCGCCGACCTGCACGGTGGCCGACGACACTTCGCGGATCGATTCGTGGATACGCTCGACGAAGCGGTTGAACGAGATCCCCAGGGTGCCGAATTCGTCATGCGCATGGATGGTCAGGCGCTTGGTCAGGTCGCCCTGGCCTTCGGCGATGTCGTGCATGGCGCGGCCCATCACATGCAGCGGCTCCATCAGCACGCGGATCAGCAGGCCCAGCAGGGCGATGATGATCACCATGGCGATCACCGTTGCCACCACCGCCGAGGTGCGGAAGTCGCTCAGCATCGCGTAGGCGGCGTCGCGGTCCAGCACCATTGCCACGTACCAGTTGGCCGAAGGGATGCCCTTGACCGGGGTAAAGGAGATGAACTGGGTCTTGCCGTCGGCCTGCACTTCCTTGAGCCCGGCGCTGATCACCGGCGCGCCGCCCGGGTAGGCCTCGCTCAGGAATTTGAGTATCAGCTTGGCGTCCGGATGGATGAGGATCTTGCCATCGCTGCTGACGATGAACGCATGGCCGTGGCCACCGAAGTTCAGCGAGTTGATGATGTCGCTGATGCTGGTCAGGTCGATGTCCGCGCCGGCGACGCCGAGAAAGGCGCCCGCATGCTGCACCGGCGAGGCGATGGTGACCACCAGCTTGCCCGACGAAGCGGCGATGTAGGGCTCGGTAACCACGGTCTGCTGGGCGGCGCTGGCGGCCTTGTACCAGCCACGGGCGCGCGGGTCATAGTCGGCCGAGCGATTGCCTGCCGGTACCGAAAACATCACGCCATCCTGGCCGCCGAAATAGCTCAGCTGAAAGTTGCTGGCATAGACCGGCAGGCCGACGATGCGCTTGAGGCTGTCGGCACTGTTGCCATCGACCGCCACCTGCTGGCCCATGGACTGCAGCAACTGGATCCGGCTGTCGAGCCAGGTCTGGATGTTGCGAGTGGTCAAGGTCCCGATCTCCTGCATCGACGACTCGGTGCTGGCGTGCAGGGTCTGGCGCTGGCGGTAATCGTTGAACAGGATGAAGCCGGCGAACGCCAGCGCAACGATCAACGCCGCAGCGATGAGGATTTTGTGGCTGAATTTCAGGGTTCTGGTCATAGGGTGCAATCGCAAGGGATTCGTTCGGAAGTGTCTCTTTGGCGGACACCGTGCACGGGATGTCGGCCGTACGCGGCAAAAGATTAATGCGCGGGGTATTCGGCGGATCAACGGTGTGGCGACTGATCGCTTTCGCGGGCAAGCCCTGCTCCCACAATGGTAAGTCGTACACCGGTGGGAGCAGGGCTTGCCCGCGAAGAGGCCGGCCCAGTTGGCGATAATGCAGTCGGATTCACACAAAGAAAGCTGGGCCGTGCCGGAAC
The DNA here is from genome assembly GCF_058986725.1 of Pseudomonas sp. GW821-FHT01A09. Lineage (NCBI taxonomy): Bacteria > Pseudomonadati > Pseudomonadota > Gammaproteobacteria > Pseudomonadales > Pseudomonadaceae > Pseudomonas > Pseudomonas sp. GW821-FHT01A09. The sequence continues at coordinate 85,783 of NZ_JBYSWB010000020.1, read as the reverse complement.
CCGGTCATGTTTTTCTCTTCTAAGCTGCAGTTTGATCGCTCGGCGATCGTCCCTGTCCAGGAGCAATACCCCATGTCCTTGCGTTCCCTCGCGCTGTTGTCGTTGTGCGTGTTGTTGACGGCCTGCAACAAGATCAATCAGGAGAATTACTCGAAGATTCACGCCGGGATGGACAAGGCCGAGGTCGAACAGCTGCTCGGCACGGCCACCGATTGCTCGGGCGCGTTGGGGATGTCCAGCTGCACCTGGGGCAACAAGGAGGCGTTCATCAGCGTTCAGTATGCGGGTGACAAGGTAGTGATCTATTCGGGGCAGGGCTTGAAATGAAACGTCTGACAATCAAGTGCTCCGCAGTCATAGTCGCGCTGATCGCCATGGTCATGGCCGGGTGTGCCACCCATGACGCCAATGCTGACCTGCAACCTCACACCGTGGGCAATGTCGACCTCAAGCGTTATCAAGGCACCTGGTACGAGATCGCGCGGTTGCCGATGTACTTCCAGCGCAACTGCGCGCAGTCCGAGGCGCATTACAGCCTCAAGGCCGATGGCAACGTCGGTGTGCTGAACCGCTGCCGCACCGCGCAGGGCGAATGGCAAGAAGCGACCGGTACCGCGTCGCCGCAAGTGGCCGGCAAGACCGACAAGTTGTGGGTGGTGTTCGACAACTGGTTTTCGAAGTTGCTGCCGGGCGTCGCCAAGGGCGATTACTGGGTGCTATACGTGGGCGATGGCTACAAGACTGCAGTGGTCGGCAATCCGGATCGCAAATACCTGTGGCTGCTGTCGCGCACGCCGACGGTGTCCGAGCGGGTGCGCGAAGAGCTGCTGGCCAAGGCGCAGCAGCAGGGGTATGACACGACGCGGCTGATCTGGCGTACGGCGGATCAGGATATCGGCAAGAAGCCGTGATCGACGCCGGCTTGAATCTATCCTTGTGGTGAGGGGGCTTGCTCCCGAGAGGCCGGCACTGGCTTACCGAGGGGTGTCAGTGCCGGTTTTTCGGGGGCGATCTCCCTCGCTACAAAGGACTCTTCAGTCCAGCAACTCGCGCAGCACCTTGACGAACGCCTGGCTGCTCTCGGCCTCGTCGGCATGGCGACCGTCCTGCACCACCCAGCGGCCGTTGACCATCACATCCCGAACCTGACGATCGCCGCCGGCGAACAGCCAGCGGTTGAGCACGCCGTCGCCGCTGGCGGTGGCCAGGTAGGGATCGTCGCCATCCAGCACCAGCCAGTCGGCACGTTGCCCCGGTGCCAGTGCGCCGACCGCCTGGCCCATGGCCTGGGCGCCGCCCTTGAGTGCGGCGTCGTACAGGGTACGGCCGACCATCGGCTGCTCTGCCCCATACAACCGGTTGCGCCGTTGATCCCGCAGGCGCTGCCCGTACTCCAGCCAACGCAGCTCCTCGACCACGCTCAAGGACACGTGGCTGTCCGAGCCGATGCCCATGCGCCCGCCCTGGGCCAGATAGTCCACGGCAGGGAAGATGCCGTCGCCCAGGTTGGCCTCGGTGGTCAGGCATAGCCCCGCGACAGCGCCGCTACGGGCCATCAGGCTGACTTCGCCGGCATCGGCATGGGTAGCGTGCACCAGGCACCAGCGCGGGTCGACGGCGACGTTTTCGTACAGCCACTGCAACGGCCGCCGACCGCTCCAGGCCAGGCAGTCGTCGACTTCCTTCTGTTGCTCGGCAATGTGAATGTGCACCGGGCAGTGCTTGTCGCTGGCCGCCAGCACCTGCTCGATCTGCTGCGGCGTTACCGCACGCAGCGAGTGGAAGCACAAACCGAGGGTCTGCGCCGGCTGCCGGGCGAGCAAAGGCGCCAGGCGCTGTTGCAGCTGCAGATACTGCTCGGTGCTGTTGATGAAGCGCCGTTGGCCGTCGTTGGGCGCCTGGCCGCCGAAGCCGGAATGGCTGTACAGCACCGGCAGCAGGGTCAGGCCGATCCCGGCGGCGCTGGCGGCCTGGCTGATGCGTACGGCCAGCTCGGCCGGATCGGCATAGGGGCGGCCGTTCTGGTCGTGATGGACGTAGTGGAATTCGGCGACGCTGGTGTAGCCGGCCTTGAGCATCTCGATATAGAGCTGCCGCGCGATCACCCCCAACTGTTCGGGGCTGATCTGGCCAACCAGGCGATACATCAGATCGCGCCAGGTCCAGAAGCTGTCGTTGGGGTTGCCGGCGACTTCCGCCAGCCCCGCCATGGCGCGCTGGAAGGCATGCGAGTGCAGGTTGGGCATGCCCGCCAGCACTGGCCCCCGCAGGCGCTGGGCACCGGCATCGCTGGCGCCGGCCTGCACCGCGCTCAACAGGCCTTGGGCGTCCACCTCAAGGCGGACATCGGTCGCCCAGCCGTCAGGCAAAAGGGCACGTTCGGCGAAGTAAACCGGCATGGTGGGGCGCTCATCGGGGTATTTGTCTATACATATACAGACCTTTGCCTGCTCGGTAAACTCCGGCAAGCTACGCACATTCACTGAGCAGGGATTTCTTGTGCCGACTCCACCCGCCGTTCCCAACCTGGCCTCGCAAATGGGCGACAGTCCCGCGCCGTTGTACGCGCGGGTCAAACACATGATCACCCAGCAGATCGAGAATGGCACCTGGCCGCCGCATCACCGCGTGCCATCGGAGAGCGAGCTGGTCACCCAGTTGGGTTTCAGCCGCATGACTATCAACCGCGCCCTGCGCGAGATGACCGCCGATGGCCTGCTGGTGCGCATGCAGGGTGTGGGCACCTTCGTCGCCGAGCCGAAAAGCCAGTCGGCGCTGTTCGAGGTGCACAACATCGCCGACGAAATCGCCGCGCGCGGCCATCGTCACAGCTGCAAGGTGGTGCTGCTCAAGGAGGAGGCGGCCGGTGCCGAGCGCGCCCTGGCGCTGGACTTGCGCGAGGGCCAGCGGGTATTTCACTCGATCATCGTGCATTACGAAAACGACATCGCCGTGCAGATCGAAGACCGTTACGTCAATGCCCTGGTCGCTCCGCACTATCTGCAGCAGGACTTCCTCGTGCAGACGCCCTATGCCTACCTCAATGCCGTAGCGCCCTTGACCGAAGGCGAGCATGTGGTGGAGGCGATTCTCGCCGAACCGCAGGAATGCGAGTTGCTGAAGATTCCAGCGGGCGAGCCGTGCCTGATGATCCGTCGGCGCACCTGGTCAGGGCGCCAGGCCGTTACCGCAGCGCGTCTGATCCACCCCGGCTCGCGTCATCGTCTGGAGGGGCGTTTCAGCAAATGAGCGAATTGAAGATCCTGCGCGCGGCGGGCTATCCGCGCATGCCATGGAAGAACGGCGGTGGCAGCACCGAGGAAATCACCCGCGACGATGCGGGCGCGGGTGCCGCGCTGGACGGTTTCGGCTGGCGGGTGTCGATCGCCGATATCAGCGCTTCGGGGGATTTTTCTCGCTTCGCCGGCTACCAGCGCATCATCACCGTGCTACAGGGCGACGGCATGGTCCTGCGGGTCGATGGCAAGGACAGCCGGCCGTTGCTGCCTTTCGATGCCTTCGCGTTCAGTGGTGACAGCGAAGTGGCCAGCGAGCTGCTGGGCGGCGTCATCCGCGATTTCAACCTGATCTACTCGCCGCAGCGTTTTCGTGCGCGGTTGCAGTGGTTTGACGGCATCCTGCCGATGACGCTGTTCACCTCGGCGGATACCGCGTTGGTGTTCAGTGCCTGTGACGATCTGCAAGTGCGCATCGCCGGCCATGGTGCGCAGACGCTGGGGATCTATGACAGCTTGCAGGTGAGTACTCAGGGCAAGCTGGTCAAGGTGGGGCTGGCAGGGCGCTGCTGTGTGATCGAGTTGAGCGCTGCTTGAATTCTGCCTGCTGAATTTGCATCGGCAATGACGGCCTCTTCGCGGGCAAGCCCTGCTCCCACAGGTGTACGGCTTCCATTGTGGGAGCAGGGCTTGCCCGCGAAGAGGCCGGTACAGTCAGCGCCGATCAAAACGCCCCACGATGTTACCCAACGCCTCATCCTGGGGCGTAATCACTCCCCGGTAACGCCTTCCCCAAATCCCCCCTAGGCGCTCAAAGCCTTCATTTTTCTGCCCCACAGGCAAAAAAACCAAACCTGGCAATTCAATTGCATATGCTTGTACATACAAGTAAATATGTGTCCCTCGAATTGCAGGAGCCCACCATGTCTGACGCCCAACGCCCCACCCGTTTCCGCGATGTCGAGATTCGTGCCGCGCGCGGTACCACGCTGACCGCCAAGAGCTGGCTGACCGAAGCGCCGCTGCGCATGCTGATGAACAACCTCGATCCACAAGTGGCCGAGAACCCCAAGGAACTGGTGGTGTACGGCGGCATCGGGCGCGCGGCGCGCAACTGGGAGTGCTACGACAAGATCGTCGAGAGCCTGACCCAGCTGAATGACGACGAGACCCTGCTGGTGCAATCCGGCAAGCCGGTGGGCGTATTCAAGACCCACAGCAATGCCCCCCGTGTGCTGATCGCCAACTCCAACCTGGTGCCGCATTGGGCAAACTGGGAGCACTTCAACGAGCTCGACGCCAAGGGCCTGGCCATGTACGGCCAGATGACCGCCGGCAGCTGGATCTACATCGGCAGCCAGGGCATCGTCCAGGGCACCTACGAAACCTTCGTCGAGGCCGGTCGCCAGCACTACGGCGGCGACCTCACCGGCAAATGGGTGCTGACCGCCGGTCTGGGTGGCATGGGTGGCGCGCAACCGCTGGCCGCTGCCATGGCTGGAGCCAGCTCGCTGAACATCGAATGCCAGCAGAGCCGTATCGATTTCCGCCTGGCCAGCCGCTATGTCGACGAGCAGGCCAGCGACCTCGATGACGCTCTGGCGCGTATCGCCAAGTACACCGCCGAAGGCAAGGCCGTTTCCATCGCGCTGCTGGGCAACGCCGCCGAGATCCTCCCGGAACTGGTCAAGCGCGGTGTGCGCCCGGACATGGTCACCGACCAGACCAGCGCCCACGATCCGCTCAACGGCTATCTGCCCAAGGGCTGGACCTGGGACGAGTACCGGGCCCGCGCCCTCACCGAGCCCGCAGCCGTGGTCAAGGCCGCCAAACAGTCCATGGCCGAGCACGTCGAAGCCATGCTGGCCTTCCAGAAGGCCGGCGTGCCGACCTTCGACTACGGCAACAATATCCGCCAGATGGCCCAGGACGAGGGCGTCAGCAATGCTTTCGATTTTCCGGGCTTCGTGCCCGCCTATATCCGTCCGCTGTTCTGCCGCGGCGTCGGGCCGTTCCGCTGGGCCGCGCTGTCGGGCGATGCCGAAGACATCTATAAGACCGACGCCAAGGTCAAGGAGCTGATCGCCGACGACGCGCATCTGCACAACTGGCTCGACATGGCGCGCGAACGCATCAGCTTCCAGGGCCTGCCCGCGCGTATCTGCTGGGTCGGCCTGGGCCAGCGCGCCAAGCTCGGCCTGGCGTTCAACGAAATGGTGCGCAGCGGCGAGCTGTCGGCGCCGGTAGTGATCGGCCGTGACCACCTGGATTCCGGCTCGGTCGCCAGCCCCAACCGCGAAACCGAATCCATGCAGGACGGCTCCGACGCCGTGTCCGACTGGCCACTGCTCAACGCCTTGCTCAACACCGCCAGTGGCGCGACCTGGGTATCGCTGCACCATGGTGGCGGCGTCGGCATGGGCTTCTCCCAGCACTCGGGGATGGTGATCGTCTGCGACGGGACCGACGAGGCCGCCGAGCGTATCGCTCGCGTGCTGCACAACGACCCGGCCACCGGGGTGATGCGCCATGCCGATGCCGGTTACCAGATCGCCATCGATTGCGCCAAGGAGCAGGGGTTGAATCTGCCGATGATTACCGGTTGATGCATTAACCCTGTGATGATCACCGGCCGATCCATCCCCCATGTGATGATTACCAGCCGATGCATCGCCCCTGTGGTGAGGGGGCTTGCTCCCGAGGGGCCGGCCCGGTAAATCGAAGGGTGTCAGGCAGGGCCTCTCGCAAGCAAGCCCCCTCACCACAGAGGTTTTGCGCAAGACACTCGGTGAGGGTGGCGCAGCACAACGGTGTTTCATGAGGTCTGAGCCTATGCCAACCTGATCGAGATTCGCCTATGTTCCCGGACCGCTTCACCTTCTCCATCGCCGACTGGGTCAACGACGCCGTCGACGCCTTGGTCAGCCGCTACGGCGATGTGTTCCGGCACATCTCCGACACGCTGCTGTGGGCCATCGTCAAGCTTGAAGCCTTGCTGCAGCACACCCCCTGGTGGCTGATGCTGATCGTTGTCGGCCTCGTCACCTGGCACGCCACGCGCAAGCTCTTCACCGCAGTGCTGATGGTCGCTCTGCTGTTTCTGGTGGGCGCGGTGGGGCTCTGGGACAAGCTCATGCAGACCTTGGCGCTGATGCTGGTGGCGACGCTGATCTCGGTGATCATCGGCGTGCCGCTGGGCATTCTGTGCGCGCGCAGCAACCGCCTGCGCGCGGTGCTGATGCCATTGCTCGACATCATGCAGACACTGCCCAGCTTCGTGTACCTGATCCCGGTGCTGATGCTGTTCGGCCTGGGCAAGGTGCCGGCCATCTTCGCCACCGTCATCTATGCCGTGCCGCCGCTGATCCGCCTCACTGACCTGGGCATCCGCCAGGTCGACCGCGAGGTCATGGAGGCGGCCAACGCCTTTGGCGCCAATCGCTGGCAACAGCTGTTCGGCGTGCAATTGCCGCTGGCGCTGCCGAGCATCATGGCCGGCATCAACCAGACCACCATGATGGCCCTGTCGATGGTGGTGATTGCCTCGATGATCGGCGCCCGCGGCCTGGGCGAAGACGTGCTGGTGGGTATCCAGACCCTCAACATCGGCCTCGGGCTGGAAGCCGGCCTGGCCATCGTCATCCTCGCCGTGGTCATCGATCGCATTACCCAGGCCTACGGGCGCCCGCGTCGGGGGGCCAGCCAATGAGCGCGCCACGTATCGAATTGCGCAACGTCTACAAGATCTTCGGCGCCCGCGAACATCAGGCGCTGGAGTTGATTCGCGGTGGCCAGAGCAAGGAGCAGGTGCTGGCGGCCACCGGTTGCGTGGTGGGGGTCAACGACCTGTCGCTGACGGTCGACGCCGGGGAGATTTTCGTCATCATGGGCTTGTCCGGCTCGGGCAAGTCGACCTTGGTACGGCATATCAACCGGCTGATCGACCCCAGCAGCGGCGCCATCCTCATCGATGGCCAGAACGTCCTCGAGCTCGGCATGGCGCAACTGCGCGACCTGCGGCGCCAGCGCATCAGCATGGTGTTCCAGAGTTTCGGCCTGCTGCCGCACCGTACCGTGCTCGAGAACGTCGCCTACGGCCTCAAGGTGCGCGGCGAAAGCAAGGCCGCGTGCCGCGAGCGCGCCCAGCACTGGGTGGCTGCGGTCGGCTTGCAGGGCTATGAACACAAGTGGCCCGAGCAGCTGTCCGGCGGCATGCGTCAGCGGGTCGGGCTGGCGCGGGCGCTGGCGGCCGACACCGATATCATCTTGATGGACGAAGCCTTCAGCGCCCTCGACCCGTTGATCCGCGCCGAGATGCAGGACCAGCTGCTGACGCTGCAAGACACGTTGCACAAGACCATCGTATTCATCACTCACGACCTCGACGAGGCCGTGCGCCTGGGCAACCGCATCGCCATTCTCAAGGATGGCCGGTTGATCCAGGTCGGCACGCCGAGGGACATTCTGCAGGCGCCTGCCGACGACTATGTCGATCGCTTCGTGCAGCGCCGGACCGCGACGTTTTGAGGGCTTGATCAGATGCACAAGAGGCTTTGGCAGAACTGCCACGTCGCCACCATGGTGGGCGGCACGTATTCGATCATCGAGGACGCGGCCATCGTGACCCTCGGCGAGCGCATCGACTGGATCGGCCCGCGCAGCCAGGTGCTGGCCCAGCAGGGCGCCGAAATCATCGATCTGGACGGCGCCTGGGTCACTCCGGGGCTGATCGATTGCCACACCCACACGGTGTTCGGTGGCAACCGCAGCGGCGAGTTCGAGCAGCGCCTGCAAGGGGTCAGCTATGCCGAAATCGCTGCGGCCGGTGGCGGCATCGCCAGCACGGTGCGCGCTACCCGCGCGGCTACCGAGGAGCAACTGTACGCCAGCGCGCGTCAGCGTCTGGATGCGCTGCGCCGCGATGGCGTGACCACGGTCGAGATCAAATCCGGTTACGGCCTGGACCTCGTCAACGAGGCGAAGATGCTACGTGTGGCGCGGCGCCTGGGCATGGAGCTGCCCGTCACCGTTCGGGCCACTTGCTTGGCCGCCCATGCGCTGCCGCCGGAATACACCGATCGTTCCGACGATTACATCGCCCACATCTGCGACCAGATGCTCCCGGCGCTGGCCGCCGAGGGCCTGGTGGATGCGGTGGACGCGTTTTGCGAATATCTGGCGTTTTCCCCGGCGCAGGTCGAGCGGGTGTTCATCAAGGCGCAGGCGCTGGGGCTGCCGGTCAAGCTGCACGCCGAGCAGTTGTCCTCGCTGGCCGGGTCGACGCTGGCGGCGCGCTATCAGGCGCTGTCGGCCGATCACCTGGAATTCATGACCGAAGACGACGCCATCGCCATGGCCGCCAGCGGTACGGTCGCGGTGCTGTTGCCGGGGGCCTTCTACTTTTTGCGTGAAACCCAACTGCCGCCCATGGACGCTCTGCGCGAGCACGGCGTGGCCATCGCCATCGCCAGCGACCTCAATCCGGGGACCTCGCCGGGGCTGTCGTTGCGGCTGATGCTCAACATGGCCTGCACGCTGTTCCGTATGACCCCGGAGGAGGCGCTCGCTGGCGTCACTGTGCATGCCGCCAAGGCCCTAGGCTTGCAGGACAGCCACGGCTCGTTGGCGGCGGGCAAGGTCGCTGATTTCGTCGCCTGGAACATCGAACGCCCCGCCGACCTGGCCTACTGGCTGGGCGGCGACCTGGGCAAGCGGGTCGTGCGCCATGGCCTTGAAGTCACTTTTTAAGCAGGAGAACACTGTGGACAACGTATTCAGCTTCAAGCAGGGCCGCGTGCCGCTGCTCATCAGCATGCCCCACGCCGGCCTGCGCCTGACTCCAGCGGTGGAAGCCGGGCTGGTGCCCGCAGCCGCCAGCCTGCCGGACACCGACTGGCATATTCCACGCTTGTACGACTTTGCCGAAGCCATGGGCGCCAGCCTGTTGAGCGCCGAGTATTCGCGGTTCGTCATCGACCTCAATCGGCCGTCCGACAACAAGCCGCTGTACGCCGGGGCGACCACCGGATTGTTCCCGTCGATCCTGTTCGAGGGCGATCCGCTGTTCAAGGAGGGGCAGGCGCCCAGCGACGAGGAGCGCGCCTCTTACCTGCAAAAAATCTGGGGCCCTTACCACCGTGCGCTGGACGAAGAGCTCGAACGCCTGCGCAGCGAGTTCGGCTATGCGCTGCTTTGGGATGCGCACTCCATTCGCGCGCAAATTCCTCATCTGTTCGATGGCCAGCTGCCGGACTTCAACCTCGGGACCTTCAACGGTGCCAGCTGCGATCCCGAGCTGGGCACCGCGCTGGAGGCGGTCTGTGCGAGCAACGCTGCCTTCACTCACGTCCTGAATGGGCGTTTCAAAGGCGGCCACATCACCCGCCACTACGGTGACCCGAGCCGCAATATCCACGCGGTGCAGCTGGAGCTGGTGCAGCGGGCGTACATGGAGGAATTCGAGCCGTTCAGATACCGCGAAGATCTGGCAGAGCCGACCCGTCGCCAGATCGCGGCGCTGCTGCAGACGATGCTTGATTGGGGCGCCAGGCGCTACGCCTGAACATCGCCAGTCACGTCTGCAAGCATGCTGCGCGGCTGGCCATGGGACGGACACCCGGAGGGGTGTCCGGGGAGGGGTCAATTTGGATTGATGCTGTTGATCGCGCGGTTGATGTATGAAGACATATCGGACGCTACTACGCTAAAACCATCAGGAATCGCGCCGCGGCTGAGCATTTTTTCGAAGCCCTGCTCGATAGTTTTCAGAACGGCAGGATCACCACCCTGGGTCAGCGTTTTTACGCGGTCTCTTACATCGATGACCAGTTGTTCGCGGAGCAGATCTCCCCCGATAGTCAAGACGGGGTTGAGCGTATGGAACACATCTTCGCCATTTTTAATTGCTTCTAAATTGAGGGTAATGGAAGCGCCATCCAGACGCGCCATGGATAAATTTCCACCTCGCAGACTCACATTTTTGAATGTGGTGTTGTTGAGGTTCCCATTCAGTCTGCATTCATAAAAAGTCGTATCTTCAAACGTCGCGCCGTCGAAAAATGCATCGGGCATCTTAATGTAGTCGAACTTACAGGCTTTGAAAGTGGTATTTTTCGCCGACCCTTTTATCTTTGCATTGCTGAATTCACTATTGGTGAACACGCTGTTGTCTGACGCTAGGATGATATTTTTCGCTGGGTTAAATGGATTTTTGACGGCTAAGTTATTGCAGTTTGCATTGTCACCTGTGAGCGTCATGCCGGAGTTGGTTATCAGTATGTCGTGAATTTTTGTAGCGTCAATGTTGACGGTGCCGACGTTATCAATGATAAAGTTCCCACTTGGATATGGGAGGGGAGGGTTGTAGAGATATTTTTTGTCGCTTTCTGAAAGTTGGCTAGCTTTAAGGCTTAGTTCGCACGCCTCCATGCTAAGGTGCTGGGCGGGGTAAAAAGCACGGCCAAAATAGTGCCGCTCATCATTGTTACTAGGCATTCCACGGCGTAAAAACTTCATGTCAGTAGGCAAATGATGAAGCGCATTGTCGTAAATGAACAGTTCGTTATGGGTTCTTTCATGCGCTTTGATGTTCTTTATTATTTCTGCCTTCTTGGCAGCCGTTTCCTGGGTGAAGCGAGTGGCCAACAGGTCGGCGACTTTAATTACCGAATATGGCTCCATTCCTTTGGTTATAATGCCTTTTATGGAGTCGCTGCCTTGGGTATCAGGGAAGTTCTGCACGGCGGCCTCCAGCCCGTCGATCTTGCCATGTCCAATCTCCTTGATATGCGTGAACCACTGGTCAACCAGGTCTTTCCGGACACCAGGGCATTTGGTGTCTACGCTGTCAATAGCGTCGAGAATAGGCAGCATATCTTGCCAATCGGCTGGTTCGATGTGGTTTAAATTCAGCTGAAACTTGACATTGTCGAAGCTTGCGCCACAAAAATTGGCGCCTACAAAATACGAAATCTCGAAAGTCGTGTCCTTGAAATGGCAGTTGCTGAAATTTGTTTCTTTGCAGTTAGTTCTGTCGAAAAGTACTTTTTCAAAGTGGCTATTGCTGAAATCGACTCCTGGCAATTTCGTTTGGCAAAATTCTATATTTGTAAATTTTTTTTTGGAGCTGTCCTTTGGTTGAGATTTGAACTGGGTTATGAATGTTTTCTCGCGGCTTGATAATTCTCCTGCAGGCATGGGTAATGGTTGCGCTTTGGGAGTGCAGTTTGATGTATTTGTGCCCGACTTGGACGCAGTTGCTTTTTTGTCCAGTAACGCCTTGATCAACTGACAAGCCTGTTGGCTGGATACGGGGGTATCCTGTTTGAAATATTTCCCACCCTCCATTCGCGGCCTGCTTGGCCGGCAGCAGCGGAGAAGCCTGGAAAGCAGCCCCGCTGGCGGTTTGATGACTAATTGGAAGTCCTTGACTGCAATTTCGCCGCAACCATTTTCTGCCCGTTTTAATATTTTTCTCAGGATGTCTATGTTTTCGGTAGCATAATTATTTCTTGTTAGTTGTATGGGGGGTAAATTTTTATGGGGAGGGCTTATTTGCATATTGGTTTCTCGGTAAAAAAATGTAATGGTACTGTCAATGATTCAATAGCTCCCCAAATATAAGGTTTCAGAATGTTTCGCGAGCTATGTTTTTTTTGATCTGTGTCCTAATAAAAATCGAAATTTGATAGTTATTAGCGATTCTTGGTCTCGACCGGTTACATGCCGCGTCTCAAGTGCAGTGCCATGCACCCTTATAGGGATCACGTACTGCTGGATGCCCGCGTCGTGTCTGGAGCGCCAAGCGCCCTGCATAGCGATGCCCCTATTTCCAGAAGGGACATGCGCCTGATGGCCTTTCAGGTTTATGATGGCCCCAGGAGCCTATTCCCTTTACGGAGCGCGTGATGCAGACCTTGTACCCGCAGATCAAACCTTACGCCCGGCACGATCTGGCCGTGGAAGCGCCGCATGTGCTGTATGTCGATGAAAGCGGATCGCCTCAGGGTTTGCCGGTGGTGTTCATTCATGGTGGCCCGGGCTCTGGTTGCGATGCCGCCAGCCGTTGCTATTTCGATCCGAACCTGTATCGGATCGTGACCTTCGATCAGCGTGGCTGCGGCCGCTCGACCCCCCACGCCAGCCTCGAGAACAACACCACCTGGGACCTGGTGGCCGACATGGAGCGCATCCGTGAGCATCTGGGCATCGACAAGTGGGTGCTGTTCGGCGGCTCGTGGGGCTCTACCCTGGCTCTGGCCTACGCGCAAAAACACCCGGAGCGCGTCCATGGCCTGATCCTGCGTGGCATTTTTCTCGCCCGCCCGCAGGAAATCGAATGGTTCTACCAGGCCGGTGCCAGCCGCATGTTCCCCGATTACTGGCAGGACTACCTGTCGCCGATCCCCCAGGATGAGCGCGGCGATCTGCTGCAAGCCTTCCACAAGCGCCTGACCGGCAGCGATCAGATCGCCCAGATGCATGCCGCCAAGGCGTGGTCGACCTGGGAAGGCCGCACCGCCACGCTGCGCCCCAATCCGCTGGTGGTCGATCGTTTTTCCGAGCCACAACGGGCCTTGTCGATCGCGCGCCTGGAGTGTCACTACTTCACCAACAATGCCTTCCTTGAACCTGACCAGCTGATTCGCGACGTGCCCAAGATCGCCCACTTGCCGGCCGTGATCATTCACGGCCGCTACGACGTGATCTGCCCGCTGGACAACGCCTGGGAGCTGCATCAGGCGTGGCCCAACAGCGAACTGAAAGTGATCCGCGATGCCGGCCATGCGGCCTCTGAACCAGGGATCACCGATGCGCTGGTGCGGGCGGCCGACCAGATGGCCCGCCGCTTGCTCGACCTGCCGCTCGAAGAAGCATGAAGGGGCTGCTGCAACGCGTCAGTGCGGCGCGGGTCGAGGTTGCCGGCGAAATCGTCGGCGCCATCGATCAGGGCTTGCTGGTGCTGGTCGCCGTAGAACCGGGCGATACCCGGGCCGCAGCCGACAAACTCTTGCACAAGCTGCTTAACTATCGAGTGTTCGGCGACGAGCAGGGCAGGATGAACCGCTCGCTCGCCGACCTGGGCGGTGGGCTGCTGCTGGTATCGCAATTCACCCTGGCGGCCGACACCCAGAGCGGCTTGCGTCCGAGCTTCTCGACGGCAGCGGCGCCGGCCTTCGCCGCGGAGCTTTTTACCTACTTGCTGGATCGGGCAAGCTCTGTGCATGGCAAGGTTGCGTGCGGCCGATTCGGTGCCGATATGCAGGTCCATCTGGTCAATGACGGGCCTGTGACCTTCCTGTTACAGGTGTGAAAACGCGGAAATCGTGAAATTGGTAATAAATATCTACAGTTGTAGGGTAAAAACCTCATCAAGCCTGATGCGTTGTATCACGGCGTGCTAGATAATCGCGCGCATTGGGATCGGATGCTGACATCCGTTTAGACCTGACTTGAGGGTGCTCTGGCGTCGCGTGGGGAATCATTACGCCCATTCGTAGTCGGAACATTGCTCGCCAACCCGGCAATCGATAGCTGGCCGTTGGTTTTTTGATCTGTTTTTCGGCGAGGGTTGCTCGTGATTGTTAGTTCCTGTACTGCACCAAGAACACCAGGTAAGCGCCTACGCAGCCTCATGCTGGCCGGCTCCGCGCTCTTTTGCCTGTTCAGTGCCAGCCAGCTCTGGGCTTTCAGCCTCGACGACGTAGCGGACAAGGCCAAGGACCTCGCGGCGAAGAAGTACGAAGCGCCAAAAAGTAACCTGCCGGCGGTTTTCCGCGACATGAAGTTCGCGGACTACCAGAAGATCCACTTCCGTTCCGACAAGGCCGAGTGGGTCGACGACAAGACGCCTTTCCGCCTCTCGTTCTATCACCAGGGCATGCACTTCGATACGCCGGTGAAAATCAACGAAGTGACTTCCACTTCGGTCAACGAGATCAAGTACGACGCTGGTCGTTTCGATTTCGGTGATCTGCAGTTCGATCCCAAGTCCACTGAACAGCTGGGCTACGCCGGTTTCCGCGTGACCTACCCGATCAACCGCGGCGACAAGCAGGACGAAGTCATGACCCTGCTGGGCGCGAGCTACTTCCGCGTGATCGGCAAGGGCCAGGTCTACGGCCTCTCGGCCCGCGGCCTGGCGCTGGACACTGCGCTGCCGTCGGGCGAAGAATTTCCGCGCTTCACCGAGTTCTGGGTCGAGAAACCCAACCCGGACGACAAGCAGCTGATCATCTACGCGCTGATGGATTCGCCACGTTCCACCGGCGCTTACCGTATGGTGCTGCGCCCGGGTACCGACAGCGTCCTCAACGTGCAATCGCGGGTCTACCTGCGTGACCACGTCAGCCGCCTTGGCATCGCGCCGCTGACCAGCATGTTCCTGTTCGGCTCCAACCAGCCGTCCAAGGTCCTCAACTATCGCCATGAGCTGCACGACTCCACTGGCCTGTCGATCCATGCCGGCAATGGCGAGTGGATCTGGCGTCCGCTGAACAACCCGAAACACCTGGCCGTGAGCAACTTCATGGTCGAGAACCCGCGTGGTTTCGGTCTGCTGCAGCGTGGCCGCGACTTCAATCGCTATGAAGACCTCGACGACCGTTACGACAAGCGTCCGAGCGCCTGGGTCGAGCCACGCGGCGACTGGGGCAAGGGGACTGTCGATCTGGTCGAGATCCCGACCGCCGATGAAACCAACGACAACATCGTCGCGTTCTGGAATCCGGAAAAAATGCCGGAGCCGGGCGAGCCGCTGGATCACAACTACCGCATCCACTGGACCATGGACGAATCCGAGCTGCATTCGCCGGACATCGCCTGGGTCAAGCAGACGCTGCGTTCCACGGGCGACGTCAAGCAGTCCAACCTGGTTCGTCAGCCGGACGGCAGCGTGGCCTTCCTGATCGACTTCGAAGGACCGGTGCTCAAGTCGCTGCTCGACGACGCCAAGGTGCGCAGCCAGGTCAGCGTCGGCGACAACGCCGATCTGCTCGAGAACAGTGTGCGCTACAACCCGGTCACCCAAGGCTGGCGCCTGACCCTGCGAGTCAAGGTCAAGGACACCAGCAAATCTGTGGAAATGCGCGCGGCGCTGGTCCAGGACGCCTTGCCAGGTGATGCCACCGACGAGTCCGCCAAGACTGAACTGGCCCGCGGCGCCAAGGCGAAGGCCAAGGCTGAAGCCGTGGCGGCCAAGGTCACCGAACCTGCCGCCAACGGCGAAGCGGGCAAGGACAAGGCCGTGGCCAAGTCCGACAAGCCGGCGGATGCCAAAGCTGACGCGAAAGCCGACGCCAAGGCCGATGCCAAAGCCGATGCCAAAGCCAACGACAACACCGCTGACGCCATCAAGCCTAGCGATGCAAACGCTCAGCCTGATGCCGCAGCAGCCCCGACCACCCCGGAACCGATCAAGACCGAACAAGTCCTGACCGAGACCTGGAGCTACCAGTTGCCAGCCGATGAGTAATTCCCAAGCACAGCCAGTGTCGCTGCATGAATACCTGGCCCACTTGCCCATGAGTGAAGAGCAGCGCGCCGAGTTGGCGAGCTGCACTTCCTTCAGCGAGCTGCACGAGCGCCTGTCGGCGTCCAGCGTCGGTGCCGATGGTCAGGCTGCGGCCGGCCACCGCCTGACGCTCAACAGCGCGGCCGAGCTCGACGAGCACGGCCTGTTGCTGCTGGACGCCAATGGCCGAGTACGGATCAAGGCGACCCCGCCGATCAACCGTACCAAGGTGGTCCCGGAGCCGTGGAAAACCAACGTGCTGGTGCGCCTGTGGCGACGCCTGACCGGCAAGCCGCAGGCGCCGGAGCCCTCCAGCGACAAGCGCGACCTGCCCAAGGCGCGCTGGCGTTGGGTCGGCTCCATGCGCCGCTATATTCTGCTGATTCTCATGCTGGGCCAGACCATCGTTGCCGGCTATTACATGAAAGGCATCATGCCCTATCAAGGCTGGGCCATGGTCGACCTGCAGGAAATCGCCCATCAGCCCTGGCTGACATCGGCGCAGCAGGTGCTGCCTTACGTGTTGCAGACCAGCATCCTGGTGCTGTTCGGCATTCTGTTCTGCTGGGTCTCGGCCGGTTTCTGGACCGCACTGATGGGCTTTCTGGAACTGCTGACCGGACACGACAAATACCGTATCTCCGGCGCCAGCGCTGGTAACGAGCCGATCGAGCCGGGAGCGCGCACCGCTCTGGTAATGCCGATCTGCAACGAAGACGTGCCACGGGTATTCGCCGGCTTGCGCGCGACTTTCGAGTCGGTCGCCGCCAGTGGCAACCTTGATCGTTTCGACTTCTTCGTGCTCAGCGACACCTACGATACCGACATCGCCGTGGCCGAGCAGCAAGCCTGGCTCGACGTCTGCCGTGAGACCAAGGGCTTCGGGCGGATCTTCTATCGCCGTCGTCGCCGTCGGGTCAAACGCAAGAGTGGCAACCTCGACGACTTCTGCCGTCGCTGGGGCGGCGATTACCGCTATATGGTCGTGCTCGACGCCGACAGCGTCATGAGCGGCGAGTGCCTCTCTGGCCTGGTGCGCCTGATGGAAGCCACGCCGGATGCGGGGATCATCCAGACCGCGCCGAAAGCCTCGGGCATGGACACCCTGTACGCACGCATGCAGCAGTTCGCGACCCGCGTCTATGGCCCGCTGTTCACCGCCGGCCTGCACTTCTGGCAGTTGGGTGAATCCCACTACTGGGGGCACAACGCGATCATCCGCATGAAACCCTTCATCGAGCACTGCGCCTTGGCGCCACTGCCGGGCAAAGGCGCGTTCGCCGGGGCGATCCTGTCCCATGACTTCGTCGAAGCCGCGTTGATGCGCCGTGCCGGTTGGGGCGTATGGATCGCCTACGACCTGCCGGGCAGCTATGAAGAACTGCCGCCCAACCTGCTCGACGAGCTCAAGCGTGATCGTCGCTGGTGCCACGGCAACCTGATGAACTTCCGCCTGTTCCTGGTCAAGGGCATGCACCCGGTACACCGTGCGGTGTTCCTGACCGGGGTGATGTCCTACCTGTCGGCGCCGCTGTGGTTCTTCTTCCTGGTGCTGTCGACGGCGCTGCTGGCAGTCAACACCCTGATGGAGCCGGCGTACTTCCTCGAGCCGCGGCAGCTCTATCCGCTTTGGCCGCAATGGCACCCGGACAAGGCCATCGCGCTGTTCTCGACCACCATCGTGCTGCTGTTCCTGCCCAAGCTGCTCAGTATCATCCTGATCTGGGCCAAGGGTGCCAAGGAGTACGGGGGGCGTTTCAAGGTCACTCTGTCGATGCTGATGGAGATGCTGTTTTCCATGCTGCTGGCGCCGGTGCGGATGATTTTCCATACACGCTTCGTGCTCGCCGCTTTCCTGGGCTGGGCCGCGACC
This sequence comes from Pseudomonas sp. GW821-FHT01A09, assembly GCF_058986725.1. Taxonomy (NCBI): domain Bacteria; kingdom Pseudomonadati; phylum Pseudomonadota; class Gammaproteobacteria; order Pseudomonadales; family Pseudomonadaceae; genus Pseudomonas; species Pseudomonas sp. GW821-FHT01A09. The sequence continues at coordinate 68,163 of NZ_JBYSWB010000020.1, read as the reverse complement.
TGGAACTCGCCGCAGCGCGACGACGACTCCACGCCATGGAGCGAGGCCGTCAAGCGCCACGGGCCGCAGACTTTGCTGGGCTTTCTGTGGGCGCTGCTGGTGGTCTCGCTGAACCCGAGCTTCCTGTGGTGGCTGATCCCTATCGTCGGGTCGCTGATGCTGTCGATTCCGGTGTCGGTGATTTCCAGCCGCACCAACCTCGGCTTGCAGGCCCGTGACGAGAAGCTGTTCCTGATCCCTGAGGAATATGCGGTACCGCAGGAGCTGCAATCCACCGACGCCTACACCCACGAGAACCGCTGGCATGCGCTCAAGGACGGGTTCGTCCGTGCGGTGGTCGATCCGCGGCAGAATGCCTTGGCCTGTTCGCTGGCCACGGCGCGTCACGGACAAGCCGAGCCGATCGAGTGGATGCGTGCCGAGCGTGTGCGCACGGCCCTGACGGTCGGGCCGGAGAAGCTCGACAGCGCCACGCGCCTGTATTTGCTGAGCGATCCGGTAGCATTGTCGCGCCTGCATGCGCAGGTGTGGAGCGACCAGAACGAGGCCTGGCTCGGTGCCTGGCGCCAGTCGGTTGCGGCTGATCCGCACGCACCGCTGTTGCCGTTGCAGCCGGAAGCGGTGGTACCGCAGAACATGGTCAATGCCTGATCTGTTTTAGCCGCTACGAACGAGAAGGCCCGGGATGATCTCCCGGGCCTTTTCATTTTGTGCGGCGGATGGCCTCATCGCGGGCAAGCCTTGCTCCTACAGCGCAAACCGGGTCTGAGCCGTACACCTGTGGGAGCACAGCTTGCTGGCGAAGGGGCCGGCACGGTTCGCGCAAGACCATAAAATCTCCCACAATTTATGCAGATCATGAGATGTATACCCGTGTGGGCAAGGCTTTCTGTGCGGCGGATGGCCCCTTCGCGGGCAAGCCCTGCTCCTACAGTCGGGCGCCGCACCATTGTGGGAGCAAGGCTTGCCCGCGATGGGGCCGGCCCGGTCAGACCCGGAACCGCCCCACCAGCGTCTGCAAATGCGTGCCCAATCGCGCCAGCTCGACGCTCGACGCCGCGGTCTCTTCGCTGGCCGCCGAGGTTTGTTCGGACACATCGCGAACATTGATCACGCTGCGGTTGATCTCTTCCGCCACTGCGCTCTGTTGCTCCGCAGCCGTGGCGATCTGCTGGTTCATCGATTGGATGGCCGACACCGTCTGGGTGATGCTCTCCAGCGACACGCCGGCCTTGCGCGTCAGTTCGACGCTGCTGCCGGTCAACTCCAGGCTGCTGTCCATGGCCTGGGTCACCTGCTGGGTGCCTTTGTGCAAAGCGCTGATCAATGCTTCGATTTCCTGGGTCGAGGTCTGAGTGCGCTGTGCCAGGCTGCGTACCTCGTCCGCCACCACGGCGAAGCCGCGCCCCGCCTCACCGGCGCGCGCCGCCTCGATCGCGGCGTTGAGGGCCAGCAGGTTGGTCTGCTCGGCGACTGACTTGATCACATCAAGAATGCCACCGATCTTGTCGCTTTCCAGCTTGAGATGGTTGACCGCCGCGCTCGAGTGACCCACCTCGGTGGCCAGGCGCTCGATCTGGGCGATTGCCTGGTTAACCACCTTGTCGCCCTCACGGGCTTGTTGATCGGCCGCCACAGCGGCTTCAGAGGCCTGCTCGGCGTTACGCGCGACTTCTTGCACGGTGGCGGCCATTTCGTTCATGGCGGTGGCGAGCTGGTCGGTCTCGACTTTCTGACTGGTGACCCCGGCGCTGGTCTGCTCGGTCACGGCGGACAGCTCTTCGGCGGCGCTGGCGATCTGCGTGACGCCGTCGCTGATGCCGCTGACCAGGCTGCGCAGCGCCACGGTCATGCGCTGCATGCTTTGCTGCAGCTGACCCAGTTCGTCACGGCGGTCGACATCGAGATTGTGGGTCAGATCGCCGCTGGCGACGCGATCCACCGCCACCAGCGTCTGTTGCAGCGGTACGGTGATCTGCCGCGTGATGATCCATGCGGCGAGAGCGCCGAACAGCAGCGCGAGCACGGCGGCGACGCCCAGCAGCACCTTGCCTTGATGGGTATCGGCCGCGCGTTTTTCGGCTTGCGACTTTTCCAGCTCGTTGCCGTATTCGAGCAGTTGGGTACCCGCTACCTGCATACGGTTCAGTGCGCTCAGCTGGTTGACCAGAGCGGTATGAAACTGGTCGACCGCAGCGCGGTACCCCAGAAACCCGGCGGTAGCTTCTTTAAAGTCGCCTGCGAACTGCTCCGGCAATTGACCGGCCAGGCTGTCGAGGGTGGCCAGGGCCTTGGTGATTGCGTCTTGAGCGGGCTGTTCGGCTTCCGGTGCGGCACTGTAGGTATAACCCCGGACCTGGTAGCGCGCCTGTTGCAGCAGCTTGCTGAGTGCAACGACGGCCGTATATTGGCCCAGGTCGCCTGCCTGCAATACTGACTGTTCGACGGTAGTGATGCGGTTGACCGCTCGATCCGCAGTAGCGCCGAGCTGTTCCCGGGCAGCTTCACGGCTTTGCACGGCCTGCTCCATCGCGGCGAAGGCATTGCGGTATTCGCTGGCGCTGGCCACCTGCTTTTCGAGCAGCACTTGATCACTGCGTACGGCCATCAAGCCCTGCGCCTTGCGCACGGCGTCATCGACTCTGCTTAGCGCGGAGGTCACCTCGGCAGCGCCTTTGAGGCCTTTGTTGAGTTCGTAGTTGATACGCGCGATCCGCAGTTCCCGAGTCGCGTTGCTGACGTCGCTGACGGAGGCAAGCTTGTCGCCGCGCGAGATCAGGCTATCGAGCCCGGTCCAGCCGGTGGAGGCAATCAGTAGGGTAAGCACCAGCACCAGGCCGAAGCCCAGGGCGAGTTTGGTTTTAACCGGGGTGTTGGCGAGAGAGCGGGCAGCCCAACTTGACATAAAAGCACTCCATTGCGTGACTGACGCAGATAGGATGAATACCCAAGCTTGTCGGCCGGGGATATCCATCCTGAATACTGGCAAATTCTAAAATTGTTGCGGATTAATACAGACGCGCCAGTAAAGCCGTGACGGCGGTTTCGACCCGCAGGATGCGCTCCCCCAGCTGCACCGGCTGCAGGCCGGCCTTGGCCAGCAGCTCCACTTCATAGGGGATCCAGCCGCCTTCAGGGCCGATGGCCAGGGTCACAGCGGTATCAACGGCGCGGGGGCAGGGCGGATAGTCGCCCGGGTGGCCGACCAGCCCCAAGGTGTCAGCGGCGATCGTGGGCAGGCGATCTTCGACGAAGGGCTTGAAGCGCTTTTCGATCACCACCTCGGGCAGCACGGTGTCGCGAGATTGCTCAAGGCCGAGGATCAACTGTTCGCGTATGGCTTCAGGCTCGAGGAACGGGGTCTGCCAGAAGCTCTTCTCGACTCGGTAGCTATTGACCAGAATCAACCGCGGCACGCCCATGGCGGCTACGGTCTGGAACACCCGGCGCAGCATTTTCGGGCGCGGCAGGGCCAGCACCATGGTCAGCGGCAGCTTGGCGGGTGCGGGCTGTTCGAGGCTGATCTGCAGCTCGGCTTCGCCAGCGGACAGGCTCAGCACCTCGGCGCGCCCCATCAAACCGTCGATACGGCCGACGCGCAGGCTGTCACCCACCGCCACTCGTTGTACTTCCTGCATATGGGTCAGGCGCCGATCACGCAGCACCACCCGGTCCGCCGCGCTGAAGTCGGCGTCTTCGAGCAACAGCAGGTTCATGGGCGGGTCGCGGGCGGCTGATCGTTGCTGTCGGCTGGTTCGGCCTCTTCATGGTCGCCGCGCTTCTTGATCATGCCGGCAAACAGCACGCCGACTTCGAAGAGCATCCACATCGGTACGGCGAGCAGGGTCTGCGAGAAGATATCCGGCGGCGTCAAGAGCATGCCGACCACGAAGCAGCCGATGACCACGTACGGGCGGGCTTTTTTCAGGTACTTGACGTCGACCACGCCGATCCACACCAGCAGCACCACCGCTACTGGGATTTCGAAGGCCACGCCAAAGGCGAAGAACAGCGTCATCACGAAGTCGAGGTAGTTGGTGATGTCGGTGGCCATCATCACCCCGACCGGGGTGGCGCTGGCGAAGAACTTGAAGATCAGCGGGAACACCAGAAAGTACGCGAAGGCCATGCCGGCGTAGAACAGGATGATGCTCGATACCAGCAGGGGCACGGCGATGCGCTTTTCGTGCTTGTACAGGCCCGGGGCGATGAAGCCCCAGATCTGGTGCAGGATCACCGGAATCGACAGGAACAGCGACACCATCATGGTCAGCTTGAACGGCGTCAGGAAGGGCGAGGCGACGTCGGTGGCGATCATCGTCGAGCCCACTGGCAGAAACTCGCGCAGCGGCGCCGAGACGATGGTGTAGATCTGTTGAGCGAAGGAGAACAGCCCGGCAAAGACCAGGAAGATCGCTGCAACGCAACGCAGCAGGCGCGTGCGCAGTTCGGTCAGGTGCGAGACCAGCGGCATCGGCTGGTCGTTTTCCGGGATTTCGCTCATGGGGCTCGTGGGGGCAATGAGGTTTCGGTGGCAGGCTTTTCAGTCTGAGGCTTTGGCGTCGGCACCGTTTCGCTGCTGGCGGCATCGGCCGAGGTCAGCGGCGGCACAGGCAAGGGTTCGCTCGCGGCATGGACCGGCTCGACCGCTGCGGGTGCGGGTTCGACGGCCAGGTGCGGCTCGCTTGCGGCGACCGGCGAGGGCGCGGCAGCGGGCGGATGGGTCTCGGCAGCGGGCGCTTCGGCGGCTGGCTGCTCCGCTGGTTTGGCCTGGGCGGCTTGCGGGTTGAGGATTTTGCGCGCTTCCTGTTCCAGCGACAAAATATGCTCGTTATGCAATTGCCGGCGGATTTCGTCGGCGCCGATTTCGCGCTCTACTTCGTTCTTGATGGCATTGAAGCTGCGCTTGAGGCGACCGATCCACAGGCCCGCCGTGCGTGCTGCACCGGGCAGGCGCTCAGGACCGAGCACCAGCAGGGCCACCAGACCGACGAGCAGTAGTTCCGTAAAGCTGATGCCGAACATAGATCAGTCTTTCCTGATGGGCTCTTCGACTTTTTGGTGTTGGCCGTCGATGGTGTGTGGCTGATTCAGTGGCGAGGTCGCCTGTGGGTGTACAGGCTGCACGGGCTCTACCGTTGGCTCATGCGGCTTTTCGTCGTCGTTCATGGCCTTGCGAAAGCCCTTGATCGACTCACCGACATCGGTGCCGAGGTTTTTCAGCTTCTTGGTACCGAATATCAGCACGACGACCACCAGAATGACGATCCAGTGTTTCCAGTCAAAAATACCCATGGTGCAGCTCCTCGTGAAAATTCGTTAGGCGGATGGCGTGCGAGCGGCCTTTTCGGCATGGCCCGAAAGGCCGAAGCGGCGGTCAAGCTCGTCGAGTACCGCCTGTGGATGCTGGCCGAGGGCGGCAAGCATGACCATGCTATGAAACCACAGATCGGCGGTCTCGTAGATGACATCACTGCAGTCGCCACTGACAGCGGCGTCCTTGGCGGCGATGATCGTCTCTACGGATTCCTCGCCGACTTTTTCAAGAATCTTGTTCAGGCCCTTGTGATAGAGGCTGGCGACATAGGACGAGTCGGCAGCGGCGCCTTTGCGCTCTTCGAGCACCTGGGCCAGGCGCGTCAGGGTGTCAGTCATGGGCAGGTCCTGCCTGGTAGATGGCGTGCGGGTCCTTGAGGACGGCCTCGACGGTATTCCACTGGCCGTCGGCGTACACACGATAGAAGCAGCTCTCACGGCCGGTATGGCAAGCGATGTGGCCGATCTGTTCGACCTTGAGGATGATCACGTCGGCGTCGCAGTCCAGGCGCATCTCGTGCAGGATTTGCACGTGGCCCGACTCTTCGCCCTTGCGCCACAGCTTGCCCCGGGAGCGGGACCAGTAGATGGCGCGGTTTTCGGCAGCCGTCAGGCTCAGTGCTTCGCGGTTCATCCAGGCCATCATCAACACGCGCCCGGTTTGGTGATCCTGGGCGATGGCCGGTACCAGGCCATCTTCATTCCAGCGGATCTCGTCCAGCCAATCTTTCATCTTCGACTCCGGCAACAAGGCCTCTAGTGTGCCAGTGCTAGGCGCCACTGGCTATCGGCGAACGACCAGATACAGGCCGCTGCCCAGCATCAGCCAGCAGGGCCAGGCCTGGATCTGGTCGATGGCCGGGCCGGTCGCGGCCAGCGTGGCGCCGCCGACCAGCAGCAGCGCACCGGCGACGCGCAGCAGCCAGCCATCGGTGTGGTGGCGCCAATCGGGCTGTTTGTTCTTGCGATGGGGTTGGGCGTTGCGTTCGAGCAGGTCGCGGGTCATGCCGATCAGATGCGGAATCTGTTCGAGCTGCGTCTGCGCACTGGCGAGCAGCGATTTGGGGCTCACACGTTCGCGCATCCAGCGCTCCAGGAAGGGCTGCGCGGTGCTCCACAGGTCCAGATCCGGGTACAGCTGACGGCCCAGGCCCTCGATGTTGAGCAGGGTTTTCTGCAGCAGCACCAGCTGCGGCTGGACTTCCATGTTGAAGCGCCGCGCGGTCTGGAACAGGCGCATGAGCACCTGGCCGAAGGAAATATCTTTCAGGGGCTTCTCGAAGATCGGCTCGCACACGGTACGAATCGCCGCTTCGAACTCATTGAGCTTGGTTTCTGCGGGCACCCAGCCGGAGTCGATGTGTAGCTGCGCCACGCGGCGATAGTCACGCTTGAAAAACGCGAACAGATTGCGCGCCAGGTAATCCTGATCCTCGGGGGTGAGGCTGCCGACGATACCGCAGTCGATGGCGATGTACTTCGGATCCCAGGGGCTTACGGTGCTGATGAAGATGTTGCCAGGGTGCATGTCGGCGTGGAAAAAGCTGTCACGAAACACCTGGGTGAAGAAGATCTCCACGCCGCGTTCGGCCAGCAATTTCATGTCGGTGCGCTGGTCGGCCAAAGTCGCCAGATCGGTGACCTGCACGCCGTAGATGCGCTCCATGACCAGCACTTTGGGGCGGCACCAGTCCCAGTAGACCTGCGGCACATAGAGCAGCGGCGAGTCTTCGAAGTTGCGCTTGAGCTGGCTCGAGTTGGCGGCTTCGCGCAGCAGGTCGAGCTCGTCGTAGATGGTTTTTTCGTAGTCGCTGACCACGTCCACCGGATGCAGCAGGCGGGCGTCGGCCGAGAGCCGCTCGGCCCAGCCGGCGAGGATGAACAGCCACGCCAGGTCCTGGCCGATGATTGGCTTGAGGCCCGGGCGCACGACCTTGACCACGACCTCGTCGCCGTTCTTGAGGCGCGCGCTGTGGACCTGCGCCACCGAGGCCGAGGCCAGCGGCTCGACGTCGAAGCGGCTGAACACCGAAGTGATCTTTTGCCCTAGCTGTTCTTCGATCAGCGCCATGGCCTGTTGCGGATCGAAGGGCGGCACGCGGTCCTGCAGCAGCATCAGCTCGTCGGCGATGTCTTCGGGCAGCAGGTCGCGGCGGGTGGAGAGGATCTGCCCGAACTTGATGAAGATCGGCCCCAGATCCTGCAGCGCCAGGCGCAAGCGTGCGCCACGGTTGAGCTCGAGCTTTTTGCGCGGGAGCCAGCGCCAGGGCATGGCGAAGCGGGTGATGCGCAGGAACCACGGCAGGGGCAAGGCGAAAATCAGGTCATCGAGACGGTAGCGGATCACGACGCGCTGGATGCGCAACAAACGGCGGACGGCAAGCAGCTTCATGCGTTATCGCTGGAGTCGAGGGATCGGGAGAGGCGCTCAATACGCGCCTCGAGGCGTTCGGTGTCGATCTTGAGCTGGTCGAGTTCGGCGAAGCGGGCTTCGGCTTCGCGCTTGCCCACCAGCGTCCGGGATTCTTCGGCCAGGTATTCACCGAGGTTGTTGCTCAGGCTGTCGAAGCCCTGGCGCGCCCAGCGTGCGCGGCTGTTGATATGCCCGCTGAGCAGCGGCGTGGCGATCGGGCCGAGCCATTGCGACAGCTCGTATTCCCAGTCCAGTTCGAGGTCCTGCAGCACCTTGACCAGATCGATGAGCACGGCGCTGTCGCCGCTCAGGTCGACCTGCGGGCTGTGCAGCACAGCGGTCTTGTCCTTGCTCAGGGCCAACTGGATCAGGCTCGACGCCGGCGCGCGCAGGACACAATCGGCAGGCGCCGCCCAGTGGCTGGCCAGCAACAGGCCCTCGTCGCTGGGCAGCACGAACAGCTGCAAGGCCGGGTTGCGGCAGTCGATCTCGATCACCTTGCCTTGCAGGCGCGCCAGCCGTGGCAGCGCGGTGCAGTCCATGCGCAGCACGCGGTTGAGGCCGTGCTCGACGCTGGCGATCAGGCCACGCACCAGCATCAGGGTTTGATGCCGCGGTGCAGGGCGACGATGCCCGAGGTCATGTTGTGGTAGGTGACGCGGTCGAAACCGGCCTGCACCATCATGGCCTTGAGGGTTTCCTGGTCGGGGTGCATGCGGATCGATTCGGCCAGGTAGCGGTAGCTTTCCGAGTCGTTGGTGATCAGCTTGCCCGCCAGTGGCATGAAGGCGAACGAATAGGCGTCGTAGACCTTGGACATCAGCTTGTTGGTGGGCTTGGAGAACTCCAGCACCAACAGGCGGCCACCCGGCTTGAGCACGCGCAGCATGGAGGCGATGGCGTCTTCCTTGTGGGTGACGTTGCGCAGGCCGAAGGCGATGGTCACGCAGTCGAAGTGGTTGTCGGGGAAGGGCAGTTTTTCCGCGTCGGCCTGGACGAACTGGACGTTGCCGGCCACGCCGAGGTCGAGCAGGCGGTCGCGGCCGACCTTGAGCATCGAGGCGTTGATGTCGGCCAGCACCACTTCACCGGTAGGGCCGACCAGATGCGAGAACTTGCGCGCCAGGTCGCCTGTGCCGCCCGCGATGTCCAGCACCTTGTTGCCCGTGCGCACGCCGGACAGTTCGATCGCGAAGCGTTTCCACAGGCGATGCATGCCGCCTGACAGCACGTCGTTCATGATGTCGTACTTGGCCGCTACCGAGTGGAACACCTCGGCGACCTTTTCGGCCTTCTGGCTTTCGGGCACATTCTTGTAGCCGAAGTGCGTGGTGGGTTCGGCATCGCTGCCTTTGCGCTGATCATTCATATCGCTGTCACCGGAAAAAATTACTGCCATTCTAATCCTCGGTAGCCGCCTTTGTCTTGGCAAGCCTCAGGCTGATCGCCGATTGCTTGATCCGGGCTACTATAGGCACCGTTATCACTATCGCCCAAGGGGGTTGAATGAGTCGGATCAGCGTAGAGCGCAAGCACAGCCTTGGGCGCGAGCTCGCGAAGCAGAAAGCCGAGTTGCTGGTGGAGAAACTGGTCAGCAAATACGAGGTCAAGGCGCAGTGGCAGGGCGACACGGTCGAGGTCAAGCGCAGCGGCGCCAATGGCGTGATCAGCATCGACGATGACACCATCCGCGTGGATCTCAAGCTCGGCATGATGCTGTCGATGATGAGCGGCACCATCGAGTCGGAAATCGAGCGCGTGCTCGATAAAGCGCTGCAGTCCTGACACGCACCTGTAGCGAGGGGGCTTGCCCCCGAAAAACCTTGGCCGCGACGTTGCCTGATCCGTGCACCTTGATTCGGCGGCAAGCCCCCTCGCTACACGGGCGGGCGAGTTAGGGTGAGGATTCTAAATTGGCTGGTTATGGTGAGTGCAGGCCCTGAAGTGTGTGGGTACGGATATCCCTTCAAGCATGAGGTGCACCATGGCAACTGCCCCATTGAAAAAAGCCCTCCCGTTGAAAAAGACCGCAGTGAAGAAGACCGTCGCCAAGGCTGACGCGCTGGAAAAGGAAGTCACCCCGCTGGTGCGCAAGGCCCAGGCGGTGAAGACCGATACCGTCGTCGAGGTGCGCTCCTACGCCCGCAAGATCTGGCTCGCCGGGCTCGGCGCCTATGCCAAGGCCGGCAAGGAAGGCCTGGGTTACGTGAAGGAACTGATCAAGGCCGGCGAGGGCGTCGAGAAGGATGGCAAGAAGGTCATCGACAAGGAACTCGAGGCTGCCAACTCGCACATTGAAGACGCCAGGGACGAGGTCGCGCAGGTCAAGGGCAAGGTCGAGGTGCAGCTCGACAAGCTGGAAAAACTCTTCGATGTCCGCGTCGCCAGCGCCTTGAATCGCATCGGCATCCCCTCCCGACATGACGTCGATACACTCTCTGCTAAGCTCGATAAGTTGACGGCATTGGTCGAACGTGCTGCGCGTAAACCATAAGGAGAGCGGGATGGCTGGTAAAAAGAAGGTCGAGAAAGAAGGCAGCTCCTGGATCGGCGGTATTGAAAAATACTCCCGGCAGATCTGGCTCGCCGGTCTGGGCGCTTATTCGAAGATCAGCAACGACGGTACCAAGCTGTTCGACACCTTGGTCAAGGATGGCGAACAAGCGGAGGCGCAGGCCAAGACCGAAGTCGACAAGCAGGTCGATACGGTGAAAAGCTCGGCCAAGTCGGCACGTTCGCGGGTGGGTGACGTCAAGGACAAGGCGTTGGGCAAGTGGAGCGAGCTGGAGGAGGCGTTCGATACTCGCCTCAACAGCGCGATTTCACGCCTGGGCGTGCCGAGCCGCAACGAGGTGAAAGCCCTGCACAGCAAGGTGGATACCTTGACTCGCCAGCTCGAGAAGCTCACGGGTGAATCGGTGCGGGCGCCGGCGGCCAAGCCGGCGACTAAAACCGCGGCCAATGGTGCGGCCAAACCGGCGGTCAAGACGTCAGCCAAGTCCGCTGCAAACGGCGCGGCCAAACCCGCGACGAAAGCGCCGGCCAAAGCGGCGAGCAAGCCAGCGGTTAAAACCGCGGCGGCCAAGCCGGCCGCCAAGGCTAAACCTGCGGCCAAACCGGTAGCGGCCGCCAAGGCTAAAACCGCCGCAGCGAAACCTGCGACCAAGGCAGTCGCGGCCAAGCCGGTGGCAGCGGCCAAGTCAGCGGCGTCAAAAACCGCTTCGGCGGCCAAGGCCACCGCTGCCAAGGCCACCGCTGCCAAGGCCACGACAGCGGCTAAAAGCACAACCGCCAAGCCTGCGGCCGCTGCCAAGCCCAAACCGGCCGTGAAGCCCGTGCCCAAACCGGCAGCCAAAAAGCCTGCCGCGAAAAAGCCCGAGCCAGCCAAGGCCGATACCACGCCCGCAGCGGCGGCATCCCCGACGCCACCCACCCCGCCCGCTGCTGCATCTGAACCCGCGACCCCCTCGGCCCAGCCATAGCCCTGCGGCACGACATGTAGCGGGGGGGCTTGCCCCCGATTAAGGTGCATCAGTAGCGGTGAAGATGCTGACACCCTTTCGGGGGCAAGCCCCCTCGCTACACATGCAGGTACTGCAACGCCAGGCGCTCCGTGGCATGGCGAGACGGTGCATGCAGGTGTGGCGCCACCAGCATCATCACTTGATACACCACCACTCCGGTCTCTCCCGGCTGGCCGATGATGCGCTGGTAATCGAGCGAGAACACCAGGGTCAAGGTGATCTGCTCCACCAGTTGCCCCAGCGCCTGGGTCTCGCTGGCCACTAACCCCTGGGCCTTCAGATTGGCCAGCAACGAAGCCAGCGTGCGCTTGATCGCGTCAAGCAGGCTGCGTACCCCGCGGGCCAGCTTGGGCAGGCGCCCGGCCAGATTCGACAGGTCTTGGAACAGGAAGCGATAGCGGGCCATGCGCTCGGCGATCAGGTGCAGGAACAGCCAATAGTCCTCGGGTGCCAACTGCAGCTCGTCCGGTGGATCCAGCAGCGGCGTCAGCTCGTCTTCGAAGCGCTCGAACAGCCCGAGGATCAAAGGCTCCTTGCCGTGAAAATGGTAGTACAGGTTGCCTGGGCTGATCTCCAGTTCGTTGGCGATCTGCAGCGTCGTGACATTGGGTTCGCCCAGCGCGTTGAACAGCGCCAGGGTGCATTCCAGTATGCGTTCGCGAGTCTTCATTGCAGGATCAGGCCCTTGGTCATGAGTCGAGTCTGGCGCTAAAGCGACCGGCCCTTTCGCAGGCAAGCCTTGCTCCCACAGGTGTACGACTCAGAGTCCGCAAGGCCCGTGGGAGCAAGGCTTGCCCGCGAAGAGGCCCGTACAGACAGGAAGCTCCCACAGGTGTACCGCCCAAAGTGCGCAAGGCCCGTGGGAGCAAGGCTTGCCCGCGAAGAGGCCCGTACAGGCACGGCACTTCCCACACCATGCACCGCTTCATTCAGCCAACACATAAGTGCCCGGTGCCGGATCCTTGGGCGGATGCGCCTCGTTGCCCAGGGTCATCTGCGTTTCGCGCAGGGCCCCGGAGCGCTCCTGCACCCAGGCCAGCCACTGCGGCCACCAGCTGCCCTCCACTTGCTTGGCATCGTAATACCAGGCGCGCGGATCGCCGCTCAACCGGCCATTTTCGACAAAGTTCGCCTTGGGGTTGCCCGGTGGATTGAGGATGCTCTGGATATGCCCGCTGTTGGCCAGCACGAAGCGGCGCTCGCCACCCAGCAGCAGGCTGGAGCGATACACCGAGTCCCACGGCGTAATGTGATCGTTGATGCCGGCCACGCTGAAGCTGTCGACATTTACCTTCTGCAAGTCTATCGGCGTACCGCACACCTCCAGCCCGCCCGGCCGCGTCAGCGGGTTGTGCTTGAAGAAGTCCAGCAGGTCGCCATGCAAGGCCGCCGGCAGACGGGTGTTGTCGTTGTTCCAGAACAGCACGTCGAAGGCCGGTGGCTCCTTGCCCAGCAAGTAGTTGTTGACCCAGTAGTTCCAGATCAGATCATTGGGCCGCATCCAGGCGAACACCCGCGCCAGCTCGCTGCCTTCCAGCACGCCCTGCTGATAGGAGCGGCGCTTGGCCGCCTCCAGCGTCTGCTCGTTGACGAACAGCGAGGCAGGGCTGTCGATCTGACTGTCCAGCAGGCTCACCAGGTAGGTCGCGCTCGATATCCGCGCCAGCTGCCGCTTGGCCTGCAAATGACCCTGCAGCGCGGCGATGCTCAAGCCGCCCGAGCAGGCCCCGACCAGATTGACCTCACGGCTGGCGGTGATCGCGCGGCAGGCGTTGAGTGCTTCCTCCAGCGCCTGCACATAGCTGGACAGCCCCCATTCGCGGTGGCGGCCGTCAGGGTTGCGCCAACTGACGACGAAGGTCTGCAGATTGTTCTTCAGCGCGTACTGCACGAAGCTGTTGGCGGGCGACAGGTCGAAGATATAGAACTTGTTGATCTGCGGCGGCACGATCAGCAGCGGCCGGCGGTACTGCTTCTCGCTCATGGGGCGGTACTGGATCAGCTCCAGCATGTCGTTGCGAAACACCACGGCGCCGGGGGTGGTGGCCACGGTCTTGCCGACCTCGAAGGCCTGCTTGCCGATCTGGCTGGGCAGGCCATGGTTGTGGCGCAGGTCATCGAGCAGGTGATTGAGGCCCTTGACCAGACTGGCGCCGCCGGAATTGAAGAGCTCCTTGAGGGCCAGCGGATTGAGCAGCGAGTTAGTGGGTGACAGGGCGTCGTTGAGCAGGGCGAAGACGAAGTGTGCGCGGGCGCGGTCGTCTTCGGACAACTGGCTGTTGTCGATCCACTGCCGGGTTTCGCTCTGCCAGGCCAGATAAGCCTGCAGGCCGCGGCGGTAGAAGGGGTTGAGCGCCCAGGTCGGGTCGGCGAAACGCTGGTCGCCGGGGTTGGGCGCGTGCAGGGTTTCGCCCAGGAGCACACGGCCCAGTTGGCTGCCCAGATTGAGCGCGTGCCTGGCGCTATGGATGGGATGTTTGAGGCTGTGGCGGGCGACGCTGCGCAGGGTCGAAACGAGGTCGCGCCCGCCCAGTCCGCTGATCACGCTCTGGGCGTTGATGAAGGCCGCGGTCGTGGACACCGTAGGCGGGGCACTCTTGTTCTTCATGGCGCTACACTCCTGTATTTGCGGCGTATTCCCCGTAGTGAGGGGGCTTGCCCCCGAAATGCCTGTCAGCCACATCGATGCTGCTGATCTATCGTCATCGGGGGCAAGCCCCCTCGCTACACGGGCAGAGTCGTGCGTTAAATCGGTGGCCGAGGATGAACCACTGCGCGTTGGCGCTCCTCCTCGAGAAATTTCATGATGATCGGCGCCACGGTGCCGGCACGGGTGACGAGGAACAAATGGCCGTCATCGATAATATGCAGTTGCGCGTTGGGAATGCGCCACGCCAGCAGGCGCATGTTGATCAGCGGGATCAACGGATCGTCGTCGCCGGCCAGTATCAGCGTCGGCTGGTGGATCTTGTGCAGCCAGTGCACGCTGGTCCAGCCCAGCCCGGCGAACAGCTGCCAGTAGTAACCGAGCTTGCCTGACGAACGCACCTTGCTGGCATGGGACATCGCCAGGGTGGCGTCGCGCCGAAAACTGCCGCCGTAGATTTCCGGGGCGATACGCACCACGTGGGACGGCTGGAGATAGCGCCGCGGGCTGGCCATCAACCACAGCACCCGTGGCTTGCCGGGTACCATCACCGCACCGGCCGAGGTGGCCGCCAGCACCAGCTTCTTGCAGCGCTCGGGGTAATCGTGGGCGAACTGCTGGGCCAGCGCCCCGCCCCATGACACGCCGATGACGTTGACCTGGCCATAGTCGAGGTAGTCGAGCATGCGCGCGGTGAGCTGCGCCAGGCCCGGGAACCGATAGGGCCGGCCGGGTGTGGAGGAGCCGCCGACCCCGGGCACGTCGAAGGCGATCACCTCGAGGTCCGGATCCAGCGCGGCGACGAACGGAAACACCAGCTCCAGGTTCGCGCCGATGCCATTGAAGATCAGCAGCGGCGTCATGTGCGGGCTGCCAGGACGTACCGCCGTGCGAATGGCCTGGCCATCGAGATCCACGGTACGAAATATGTACGGTTGCGGCATGCACTCGATCCTTTGCAAGCAATGGTGGGGCGGCAGCGGCGATCGCAGTCAGTCAGCGTTCATGCACGTAGGTCCCGGGCGCTGCCTCGCCAGCAGCGAATGCCTTGCTGCCGAGTTCCGAGGGCGCCTTCTTGAGCTTGCCGGAGTGTTTACCCAGCCAGTCTGCCCAGTGTAGCCACCATGAGTCAGTGTGCTTGACGGCGTTGTCCTGCCAGTCACTCGGCGAGGGGGTGGCTTGATCGTTGGTCATGAAGCGGGCCTTGGGGTTGCCCGGTGGGTTGAGAATGCTCTGGATATGGCCGCTGCTCGACAGCACGAACTCGATCTTGCCGCCGAACAACTGCGCCGAACGAAAGCACGAGTGCCACGGGGTGATGTGATCGGCGGTGCCGGCGACGCTGAAGATGTCGCAGGTCACCTGCTTGAGATCGATCGGCGTGCCGCACACCTCCAGGGCCCCAGCACGGGTCAGGGGGTTGTTCTTGAACATCTCGATCAAATCGCCATGAAAGGCGGCGGGCAGGCGCGTGGTGTCGTTGTTCCAGAACAGGATGTCGAACACCGGAGGCTCGTTGCCCAGCAGGTAATTGTTGACCCAGTAATTCCAGATCAGATCGTTGGGGCGCATCCAGGCGAACACCTTGGCCATGTCGCGGCCTTCGAGCACGCCGGACTGATAGGAGTGACGCTTGGCGGCCTCCAGGGTCTGCTCGTCGACGAACAGCGCCACTTGGGTGTCGAGTGTGGTGTCGAGCACACTCACCAGCAAGGTCAGGGAATGCACCTTCTGCTGCTTGAGCGCCGCATAGTGACCCACCAGTGCGGTGCAGGTGATGCCGCCGGAGCAGGCGCCGAGCATGTTGATGTCCTTGCTGCCGGAAATCGCCGTGATCACGTCCACGGCTTCCTTGAGCGCATCTATATAGGTCGACAGGCCCCATTCGCGCTGGGCCTTGGTGGGGTTGCGCCAGCTGATGATGAAGGTCGGCACGTTGTTGCGCAGGCAGAAGCGCACCAGGCTCTTGTCGGGGCTGAGGTCGAACACATAGAACTTGTTGATCTGCGGCGGCACGATGAGCATCGGCCGTTCATGGTTCTGCTCGGTGATGGGGGCGTACTGGATCAGCTCCAGCACGTCGTTGCGAAACACCACCGAGCCTTCGCTGGTGGCGAGGTTCTTGCCGACTTCGAAGGCGTCCATGTTGACCTGGCTGGGCATGCCGCCGTTCTTCACCAGATCCTTGGCCAGGTGCGAGAGGCCGTCGAGCAGGCTCTTGCCGCCGGTTTCGAAGAAGCGCTTCACGGCCGCGGGGTTGGCGGCGCCGTTGGTCGGGGCCATGGCTTCGGTCATCAGGTTGATGACGAAGTGGCCGCGGCTGATGTCCTGCGCCGAGAGTTCGCTGCCGTCCAGCCAGCTGTGCAGTTCCTTGCGCCAGGCCAGGTAGGTCTGCAGGTAGCGGCGGTACAGGGGGTTCTGGCTCCAGGCCGGATCGACGAAGCGGCGGTCGTCGCTCTCGGGTTGCAAGGTCGAGGACCCGAGCAGGACGTTTTTCAATTCCACGCCGAAGTGCGCTACGTGGCGGGCGCTCAGCAGCGGTTGGCGCAAGGCCAGGCGCAGGACCATTCGCGCGGAGGTCAGCAGGTCCTTGCGGCGCAGGCCGATCACGGGGTTCAAGCCAAGGGTGTTCTGCGAAGCTTGCTGCTTGATGTCATCGGTGTTCTTGCTGCTCATCCACGACGCTCCATTGTCCAGAGGCGTGCGGCCGTGAGGCTTTTGAAGAGGCCGCCGCGCTCGGGTAACCAGTGATCGCTCCAGCATTCAAAGTGAAGCACTTAGCTTGCCAGTTGCCAGTGGTTACGCGAGTTGGCGCCAATGCGCAAGAAAGCCTATCCCTGCCAGTTGGCAAGGCATTCGAGCAAATAGATTTGGAAAAAGAACTCTAGAAAACCGCCGCGAAGGCCTAGAGCATCAGTTTGACCACCGATTGCGCCGGGTCGCGGGTCTTGCCGGCGGCGCGCAGTTCGTCCAGATAGTCGTTCCACAGCGCTTCCTGACGAACGGCGAGCTGGTACAGGTATTCCCAGGTGAACAAGCCGCTGTCGTGGCCGTCATCGAAGGTCAATTTGAGTGCGTATTGCCCGGCGGGCTCGATCTTGGTGAGGCCGACGCCAAGTTTGCCGAACTGCAGAATGGGCTTGCCATGGCCTTGCACTTCAGCCGAGGGCGAATGCACCCGCAGGAATTCGGCGGGCAGGGTGTAGGACTCGCCGGGGCCGTATTGCAGGGTCAGGGTCTTGGAGGCTTTGTGCAGGTTGATGGCGGTGGGGAGGTTGGTCATGGCAGAGCACCCGAATTAGACGTAGACCGGTGTAGCGAGGGGGCTTGCCCCCGATCACGGTAGATCAGCTACATCGTTGTGGCTGAACAATCGCAATCGGGGGCAAGCCCCCTCGCTACATGGACGCGCGGTGGTTACAGGATATACCGCGACAGATCTTCGTTCTGCGCCAGCTCGCCCAGGTGGCTGTTGACGTACTCGGCATCGATGCGGATCGGCGTATCGCTGTGGGCGCTGGCCAGGTCGCCGGCGCTGAACGAGACTTCCTCCAGCAGGCGTTCGAGCAACGTGTGCAGGCGACGGGCACCGATGTTCTCGGTCTTCTCGTTGACCTGCCAGGCGATCTCCGCCAGGCGCTTGATGCCTTCCGGGGCGAACTCGATGTGCAGGCCTTCGGTCTTCAGCAAGGCTACGTACTGTTCGGTAAGGGAGGCGTGAGGCTCGCTGAGGATGCGCTCGAAGTCTTCCGGGCTCAGGGCCTTGAGTTCGACGCGGATCGGCAGCCGGCCTTGCAGCTCGGGCACCAGGTCGCTCGGCTTGCTCAGGTGAAACGCGCCCGAGGCGATGAAGAGGATATGGTCGGTCTTGACCATGCCCAGCTTGGTGTTCACCGTGCAGCCTTCGATCAGCGGCAGCAAGTCACGCTGCACGCCTTCACGGGACACATCGGCGCCGCCGACGTTGCCGCGCTTGGCGACCTTGTCGATCTCGTCGATGAACACGATGCCGTGCTGCTCGACGGCTTCGAGGGCCGCGGCCTTGAGCTCTTCCTCGTTGACCAGGCGCCCGGCCTCTTCCTCGCGCACCAGCTTGAGCGCTTCCTTGACCTTGAGCTTGCGGCTCTTGCGCTTGCCCTTGCCCATGTTGGCGAACAGGCTCTGCAGCTGATTGGTCATCTCTTCCATGCCCGGCGGCGCGGAAATATCGACACCGGCCATCTCTGCCACTTCGATCTCGATTTCCTTGTCGTCCAGTTGGCCTTCGCGCAGGCGTTTGCGGAACAGCTGGCGGGTGTTGGAATCGCCAGTCGGGGCTTCTTCGCTGAAGCTGCCACGGGCTTGTGGCAGCAGCGCGTCGAGGATGCGCTCTTCGGCGGCGTCTTCGGCGCGGTGGCGGACCTTGACGATCTCCTGCTCGCGCAGCAGCTTGAGGGCCGCATCGGCCAGATCACGGATGATCGACTCGACATCGCGGCCGACATAGCCGACTTCGGTGAACTTGGTCGCTTCGACCTTGATGAACGGCGCGTTGGCCAACTTGGCCAGGCGTCGGGCGATTTCGGTCTTGCCGACGCCGGTAGGGCCGATCATCAGGATGTTCTTGGGGGTCACTTCGACGCGCAGCTCTTCAGGCAGCTGCATGCGCCGCCAGCGGTTGCGCAGGGCGATGGCGACGGCGCGCTTGGCATCGTCCTGGCCGATGATATGGCGGTTGAGTTCGTGGACGATTTCGCGGGGGGTCATGGACATGGTGGCTGTCGGCCTCGGCAAGGTTCAGTGCGCTTGATTCTTGTGGGAGCGGGCATCAAGCACTACTGATCACTCGGCGAGATCCTGCTCCTCGATGGTCAGGTTATGGTTGGTGAACACGCAGATGTCGCCAGCGATGCCGAGGGCGGTTTCGGCGATTTCCCGTGCACCCAGGTCGGTTTTCATCAGCAGCGCACGGGCGGCGGCCTGGGCGTAGGCGCCGCCGGAGCCCATGGCGATCAGGCCGTCTTCAGGTTCGACGACGTCGCCGTTGCCGGTGATGATCAGCGAGGCATCCTTGTTGGCCACGGCCAGCATGGCTTCGAGGCGGCTCAGCGAGCGATCGGTACGCCATTCCTTGGCCAGTTCGACCGCAGCGCGCACGAGGTGCCCCTGGTGTTTTTCAAGCTGGCTCTCGAAGCGCTCGAACAGGGTGAAGGCATCGGCGGTGGCGCCGGCAAAACCGGCGATGACCTGACCGTGGTACAGGCGACGCACTTTTTTGGCGTTGCCTTTCATCACGGTATTACCGAGGGAAACCTGGCCGTCGCCGCCCATGACGACTTTGCCGTGACGGCGGACTGAAACGATGGTGGTCAAGGGGGAGTCTCCACGCAGCGGGGCGAAAATGCCCTGATGGAAACTCATATGGGGGTGTGGGAGGGGATTTCAAGCTTTGGATGTTGCAGCCGTTCCACCTGTAGCGAGGGGGCTTGCCCCCGATGGCGGTGTATCAGCGGCATTTATTTCGCTGATATCGCTTTCGGGGGTAAGCCCCCCCGCTACAGGTCAAATGTGTTCCTGCCAGACTGTTACTGCCGCGTCTGACGCTGTTGCAGCAGCAGATTGTTGAAGCCGCTGCCCGCCAGTTGCTTTTGCGCGGTGGTGAGCTGCTCGCGGTTGCTGAACGGCCCGACCAGCACGCGGTACCAGGTGTCGTCCTTGACCGTGCCGGACTCGACGTTCACGCCCTGGCCCAGCAGCAGGATCTGCGCGCGCACCTTGTCGGCGTCGCTCTTGTTGCGGAACGAGCCGGCCTGCAGGAAGAACTGCGTGGTCGCTGCCGGCTTGACGATCGCCGGCGCGGGCGGTGGGGTCTGCCCGCTCAAGGCCGCCTGGGCGCGGGCGGTGTCGATCTTCGCCGCTTCGGCCGGAGTGACCGGCGGTTGCGCCGGCACCGGCGGGGTTTTCTCCGGCACGGCATCGGGCGGCACGATGACCTCCGATTCGGGCAGCAAGGTATAGAAGTCGTACTTGGGCTTGACCGGCACCTGCGGGCTGGGCGGCGTCTTGTTGGCCTCAGCGATTTTCGCCGCCTTGGCTTCTTCGCGGCTGCGTTTGACGTCTTCCTTGCCGGGCTCCAGCTTCATCAGGAACACGATGAACGCGCCCACGGTGAGACCGATGGCCATCCATAGCCATCCGGGGATGGGCTTTTTCGCTGGAGCGGAATTGCGGCTGGCGCCACGCTTGGGAGCAGGTTTTTTCTTGGCGGCCAACTTACATTCGCTCCAGTGTATCCAGACCCAGCAGTTGCAGGCCTTGTTTCAGGGTGCGACCGGCCAGGGCGGCCAGCAGCAGACGGCTGTTCTGTTGTTCCGGGCTGTCGGCAGCCAGGATCGGGCAGTTCTCGTAGAAGCTGGAGAACAGCCCGGCGATGTCGTACAGGTACGCGCACAGCACATGGGGCGTGCCCTTTTCCGCGACGTTGTTCAGCACTTCGCCGAACTGTGCCAAGCGGGCAGCCAGTTCCTGCTCATGCGGCGCGTCGAGGCTGATCTGCCCGCTGACTTCGTCGAAGCCCTTGCCCAGCTTGCGGAATACGCCCGCGACCCGGGTGTAGGCATACAGCAGGTACGGCGCGGTGTTGCCTTCGAAGTTGAGCATCTGGTCGAAGTTGAAGCTGTAATCGCTGGTGCGATGTTTGGACAGGTCGGCGTATTTCACCGCGCCGATGCCCACCACCTTGGCGATGGCGCGCAGGTCGGCTTCGGCTGCTTCGGGGTTCTTTTCCTTCACCAGCGCATAGGCGCGCTCCTGGGCTTCGGTCAGCAGGTCGATCAGCTTCACGGTGCCGCCGTCGCGGGTCTTGAATGGGCGGCCATCGGCGCCGTTCATGGTGCCAAAGCCCATATGTTCCATGTGCATGGGGTGCGGGACGAAACCGGCACGGCGCGCCACTTCGAACACTTGCTGGAAGTGCAGGGCCTGGCGCTGGTCGACGAAATAAAGCGCGCGGTCGGCTTTCAGCACGCCACTGCGGTAGCGCACGGCGGCAAGGTCAGTGGTGGCATAAAGATAGCCGCCGTCGGCCTTGACGATGATCACCGGCAACGGCTCGCCGTCGGCAGTCTTGAATTCTTCGAGGAAGACGCACTGCGCGCCGTTGCTCTCGACCAGCAGGCCCTTGGCCTTGAGGTCGTTGACCACATTGATCAGATCGTCGTTGTAGGCGCTTTCGCCCATGACGTCAGCCATGGTCAAGTTGACGTTGAGCAGTTCGTAGATTTCCTGGCAATGGGACAGGGAAATCTCGCGGAAGCGGCCCCACAGCTCCAGGCATTCGGCATCGCCGGCCTGCAGCTTGACCACCAGGCTGCGGGCGCGATCGGCAAACTCTGCGGACTCGTCGAAGCGCTTCTTGGCGGCGCGGTAGAAGTTCTCCAGGTCCGACAGCTCGTTGCTGGTGATCGGGTTTTCCTGCAGGTAGGCCATCAACATGCCGAACTGGGTGCCCCAGTCGCCGACGTGGTTCTGACGGATCACCGTGTCGCCGAGGAATTCGAGAACGTTGGCCACGCCGTCACCGATGATGGTGGAACGCAGGTGGCCGACGTGCATTTCCTTGGCCAGGTTGGGCGCGGACAGGTCGACCACCACGCGCTGGGCGGCGCCCGGCTTGCTGACGCCCAGCTTGGGGTCGGCCAGGGCGGCGTCGAGGCGGCCGGCCAGGGCCTGGGTGTTCTGGAAGAAGTTGAGGAAGCCCGGGCCGGCGATTTCGGCCTTGCTGATCTGCGGATCGGTGGGCAGCGCCTGGATGATCTTTTCCGCCAGGTCGCGGGGCTTCATGCCGGCCGGTTTGGCCAGCATCATGGCGATGTTGCTGGCGAAGTCGCCGTGGGTCTTGTCGCGCGCGTTCTCCACCTGGATCGCCGGCGTCAGCCCTTCAGGCAAGACACCTTCTTTGACGAGATGGGTCAGGGCTTGTTGGATCAGCTGGCGGATGGTGTCTTTCATGATTCTCTCAATCGACCGCGGCGCGGTCGCGCCCAAAGAGCGCAGGTGGAAAAATCGGGCATTATCCGTTGCCGGGGCGAGCTTGCCAACCTCTGGCTGCCAATTGCAAACGTATCCCTGTAGCGAGGGGGCTTGCCCCCGATTGGCCTTGCCTGACACTCAGACGGGTGTCAGATATGGCCTATCGGGGGCAAGCCCCCTCGCTACAGTGGTGATCGGTCAGTAAAGGTCCACCGGATCCACATCCAGCGACCAGCGCACCTGACGCCCGCTGGGCATCTGTTCCAGCTGCAGCATCCAGGCGTTGAGCAGGCGATGCAGTTGCGCGCGGGCGCTGGCCTGCACCAGCAACTGCGCGCGGAAACGTCCGGCACGGCGCTCCATGGGCGCAGGCACCGGCCCCAGCAGCTCGACGCTGTGCGGGCCCATCTGCGCGAGCAACTGTTCAGCGGCGCTGCAGGCTTCATCGAGGAAGCTTTCGGCCTGGCCCGGCTTGTGCGCCTCGGCCCGCAGCAGTGCCAGGTGCGAGAAGGGTGGCAGGCCGGCGGCGCGGCGTTCGCTGATGGCCTGCTCGGCAAAGGCGAAGTAGCCCTGCTCGGTCAATTGCACCAATAAAGGATGTTCGGCCAGGTGCGTCTGGATGATCACCTTGCCCGGCTCCTCGGCCCGCCCGGCGCGCCCGGCCACCTGCACGATCAGTTGGGCCATGCGCTCGCTGGCACGGAAATCCCCGGAGAACAGGCCGCCGTCGGCATCGAGGATCGCGACCAGGGTTACCCGAGGGAAATGATGCCCCTTGGCGAGCATCTGCGTACCGACCAGGATGCACGGTTGACCGCGCTGGATGGTGGCGAACAGCTGGTTCATGGCGTCCTTGCGCGAGGTGCTGTCACGGTCGACGCGCAATACCGGGTAATCCGGGAACAGCGTGATCAGGCGCTCCTCGGCGCGCTCGGTGCCGGCGCCGACCGGGCGCAGGTCCTTGGTCCCGCATTTCGGGCACTGGCGCGGCACCCGTTCGACGTGCCCGCAATGGTGGCAGCGCAATTCGCCGGAGCGCTGATGCACCGTGGTGCGGGCGTCACAGCGCGGGCATTCGGACAGCCAGCCGCAATCGTGGCACAGCAGGGTCGGCGCGAAGCCGCGGCGGTTGAGGAACACCAGCACCTGCTGGCCGTGCGCCAGTGTCTGGCCGATGGCCTGCTGCATGGGGCCGCTGATGCCGCTGTCCAGCGGTCGACTCTTGACGTCCAGGCGCATGAACTTCGGTTGCTGGGCGCCGCCGGCGCGGTGTTCCAGGCGCAGCAGGCCGTAGCGTCCGGTATAGGCGTTGTGCAGGCTTTCGAGCGATGGCGTGGCCGAGCCCAGAAGGATGGGGATGTTCTCCTGGCGCGCGCGTACCAGCGCCAGATCGCGGGCGTGATAGCGCAGGCCTTCCTGCTGTTTATAGGAGCCGTCGTGTTCTTCGTCGATGATGATCAGGCCCGGGTTCTTCATCGGCGTGAACAGCGCCGAGCGGGTGCCGATGATGATATCGGCCTCGCCGTCGCGGGCGGCCAGCCAGGCGTCCAGGCGTTCACGGTCGTTGACGGCCGAATGCAGCAAGGCGATGCGGGCGTTGAAGCGTTGCTCGAAGCGCGCCAGAGTCTGCGGTCCGAGGTTGATTTCCGGGATCAGCACCAGCGCTTGCTTGCCGGCCTCCAGGGTCTCGCGGATCAGTTGCAGGTAGACCTCGGTCTTGCCGCTGCCAGTCACGCCGGCCAGCAGAAAGGCATGGAAGCTGTCGAAACCGGCGCGCACGGCTTCGAAGGCGGCGCGTTGCTCGCTGTTGAGCGGCAGTTCCGGTTGCGCCAGCCAGCGGTCGTGGCGCTCCACCGGCGCGTGGCGGCGCACTTCGACGGTGACCAGCGCCTTGGCCAGCAGCAGGTCGAGGCTGTCCTTGCTCAGTTGCAGCTTGCTCAGCAGTTGATGGGCGACGCCATGGGGGTGCTGGGCCAGGGTGGTCAGGGCTTCGCGCTGCTTGGGCGCGCGGGCGACACGCGGATCGTCGAGACGCGCGCCGGGGGCGATCTGCCAGAAGCGTTCCTGACGGGTTTCGGCGGCTTCACCCTGACGCAGCAACACCGGCAGGGCCCAGTTGAGGGTGTCGCCAAGGCCATGTTGATAGTACTGGGCAGTCCACAGACACAGCTTGAACATGGCCTCGGGGATGGGGCTGACTGGGTCGAGCAGGGCGCTGGCGGGGCGCAGTTTGTCCAGCGGCACGTCGGTGTGGTCGCTGATCTCGACCAGCACGCCGATCATTTCCCGGCGCCCGAACGGCACCCGCAGGCGCATGCCGGGTTGCAGCTGGGCGGTATCGACCCCGGCCGGTGCGCGATAGTCGAACAGGCGTCGCAGCGGCGAGGGCAGGGCGAGGCGCAGGATGACGTCGGACACGCGCAGGGTTCTCATTGAAAATGTAGCGAGGGGGGCTTGCCTTCGATTGCGGTGGGTCAGTGCATTTGCGGTAGCTGACGTTTTTCGGGGGCAAGCCCCTCGCTACGGGGCATGGTGCGCGCAGCCTAGCAGACGACCACCGGTAAGCGCGACAACTTGCGTCCCGGGCAATGTCTGGTAATATGCCCGACCTAATTGCGTGCGGTATTCAACAATAGTGTTGAGTGGCGGCATGCCTAGCCCGAGGAAGTAGCCATGAAAGCTGATATTCATCCAGCGTACGAAGCCGTTGACGCCACCTGCTCCTGCGGTAACGTCATCAAGACCCGCTCCACTCTGTGCAAGCCACTGAGCCTGGACGTCTGCTCCGAGTGCCACCCGTTCTACACCGGCAAGCAAAAAGTGCTGGACGTAGGCGGCCGTGTCGATCGCTTCAAGCAGCGTTTTGCTGGTTTCGGCGCTCCAAAAGCCAAATAAGGCTTTTGGCGCTGGCAAGCCCTCAAGGCTTGCCAGGCTGAAAAAAAGGCGTCCTCCGGGACGCCTTTTTTTATCCCCAACACTTCTCCAAAAGCCCACTCCATCCTGTAGCGAGGGGGCTTGCCCCCGAAAAACTTTGTGCCATCCCACTCCCCGCCACCCGTCGCAATCGGGGGCTAGCCGCCTTGCTACCAAGGTGTTGGTTACGTCTAAGGTCTTAGTCAGAGGACCTTGACACTAAGTGACCGACCAGTCTTGTCGGGCCATTCCTTCGCGCGTATCCTCGGCGGTCCGTCAAGATCAACAGCAAAAGCGGAACGCCACCATGTCAGATTTGAAAACTGCCGCTCTCGAATACCACGCCAATCCACGTCCAGGCAAACTGAGCGTCGAACTCACCAAAGCCACTGCTACCGCTCGCGACCTGTCGCTGGCATACAGCCCTGGTGTAGCCGAGCCTGTACGTGAAATCGCGCGTGATCCTGAGCTGGCCTACAAATACACCGGCAAGGGCAACCTGGTCGCGGTGATCTCCGATGGCACCGCGATCCTCGGCCTGGGCAACCTCGGCCCACTGGCCTCCAAGCCGGTCATGGAAGGCAAGGGCGTTCTGTTCAAGCGTTTCGCTGGCATCGACGTATTCGACATCGAAGTGGATTCCGAAAGCCCGCAAGCTTTCATCGACACCGTCAAGCGCATCTCCATCACATTTGGCGGCATCAACCTCGAGGACATCAAGGCACCTGAGTGCTTCGAGATCGAGCGCGCCCTGATCGAACAGTGCGACATCCCGGTATTCCACGATGACCAGCACGGCACGGCGATCGTGACCGCTGCCGGCATGATCAACGCACTGGAAATCGCTGGCAAAACCCTCGAAGAGGCGAAGATCGTCTGCCTGGGTGCCGGCGCCGCCGCTATTTCCTGCATGAAGCTGCTGGTGAGCATGGGTGCGCGCATCGAGAACATCTTCATGATCGACCGCAGCGGCGTGATCCACTCCGGCCGTGACGATCTGAACCAGTACAAGGCCGTGTTCGCTCACGCCACCGACAAGCGCACCTTGGCTGACGCTCTGCAAGGCGCTGATGTGTTCGTCGGTCTGTCCGGTCCGAACCTGCTGAGCGCTGAAGGCCTGAAGTCCATGGCGGCCAACCCGATCGTGTTCGCCTGCTCGAACCCGGATCCGGAAATCTCGCCAGAGCTGGCCCACGCCACCCGTGATGACGTGATCATGGCCACCGGCCGTTCGGACTACCCGAACCAGGTCAACAACGTGCTGGGCTTCCCGTTCATCTTCCGTGGTGCGCTGGACGTTCGCGCCAAGCGCATCAACGAGGAAATGAAAGTCGCCGCCGCCAACGCCCTGCGCGAACTGGCCAAGCTGCCGGTGCCTCAGGAAGTGTGCGACGCCTATGGCGGCATCAAGTTGGAATTCGGTCGTGACTACATCATCCCGAAACCCATGGATGCGCGTCTGATTACGCTGATCTCCGACGCTGTGGCCAAGGCCGCGATCGAGACTGGTGTCGCGACCCTGCCGTATCCGAAAAACTACCCGCTCAAGAGCGTGGATGACGTGTTCAACGGTTAAGCCGTTGTAGCGTTCCAGCGAAAAGCCCCGGCTCGCGAGAGTCGGGGCTTTTTGTTGTCTGGCGGTGTGCTGTCGGGCCTCTTCGCGAGCAAGCTCTGCTCCCACAGGCAGGAGCAAGGCTTGCCCGCGAATAGGCCGGCATGCCTTGCACGGATCTTAAAACAGATCGATCGGCGCTGACTCGTCGGCCGGCAGCGGGCTGCCTGGAGCCTGGCCGTTGCCCAGCTCGCTGTTCGATGGCGGGCTGTCTTCGCTCTTGAACAGTTCGAAGTAGGCATCCGGGGTGCCGGGGCTCGCGGCGCGGCCGCTGACCGGATCGACCCGCAGGCTGACGATGCCTTCAGGCTCAGGCTGCGTGTGCGCCGGTTTGCCCTTGAGCGCCGCACTCATGTAGTCCATCCAGATCGGCAATGCCACGGTACCGCCAAACTCGCGACGGCCCAGGGTTTCCGGCTGGTCGAAGCCGGTCCACACGGTGGTCATGTAGTCGCCGTTGTAGCCGGAGAACCAGGCGTCCTTGGAGTCGTTGGTGGTACCGGTCTTGCCGGCGATGTCGGGACGGTTCATCGACAGCGCACGCCGACCGGTACCGCGCTTGATCACGTCCTCGAGCATGCTGGTGAGGATGTACGTGGTACGACCGTCGATGATCCGTGGGGCGATGATCGGTGCGGTGGGTGCAGCCGGCACCGCGGGGGCCAAGGTCGCCGGGCTGGTATCGCTGGTGATCAGCTTGGTGGCGGCCGGGTCCGGAGCCGGGATAGCGTTGGCGTCGGCCAGTTCCGGGTCGGCCTGGCCTTCATCGGGAGGAACGGTAGCCGGGTTGGCGGTGAACAGCACATCGCCGGTACGGCTTTCGACCTGCTGGATCAGGTACGGGGACACCTTGAAGCCGCCGTTGGCAAAACTGCTCCAGCCGGTGGCGATCTCCATCGGCGTCAAGGTCGCGGTACCCAAGGCGAGCGACAGGTTGTGCGGCAGGTCCTGCTTGTTGAAGCCGAAGCGGGTGATGTAGTTGATCGCGTTCTCGACCCCCAGGCTCTGCAGAACGCGGATCGATACCAGGTTGCGGGACTTGTACAAGGCTTCACGCAGGCGGATAGGGCCGAGGAAGGTGTTGGTGTCGTTTTTCGGCCGCCATACCTTGTCGACCGATTCGTCGACGAACACGATCGGCGCGTCGTTGACCAGGGTTGCCGGCGTATAACCGCTATCGAGCGCCGCGCTGTAGATGAACGGTTTGAAGCTCGAACCCGGCTGGCGCTTGGCCTGCATCGCACGGTTGTAATTGCTTTGCTCGAACGCGAAGCCGCCGACCAAGGCGCGGATGGCGCCGTTATGCGGATCCAGGGATACCAGTGCGCTTTGGATGGTCGGTACTTGCGAGAACTTCAAGCTGCCGTTTTCTTGACGCAACACCCGCACCAGATCGCCTACCTGCGCAACGTCCGACGGTTGGCTCGGTTCGCGCCCTACGCTGTTGGTATTCAGGAACGGGCGGGCCCATTTCATGGTGTCCCAGCTCACGTGCTCGTCTTTGCCTTCGCGAGTCAGGACAGTGATGCCGGTCTTGTCGACCTGGGTGACGATCGCCGGATCCAGCGAGTTCAGCGTCCGTTGCTTGCCCAGTTCGGTCAGCCAGGCGTCGCGGGTCTTGCCGGGCAGGCGCGATTCCGGACCGCGGTAGCCGTGGCGCTTGTCGTAGTCGATCAAGCCGTCACGTACCGCGCCGTTGGCGGAGTCCTGAAGGTCGCTCGGCACCGTGGTGGTAACCCGGAAACCCTCGGTGTAGGCGTCTGCGCCATAGCGGCCGACCATTTCGGCACGGGCCATTTCGGCGATGTAAGGGGCGTTCACTTCTGGAGTCGGGACGTGATAGCTGGCGTTGATCGGCTCTGCCAAGGCGGTCTGGTAGCTGGCTTCGTCGATCTTGCCCAGCTTGTACATACGCCCCAGGATCCAGTCGCGGCGCTCTTTGGCGCGCACCGGGTTGGCCAGCGGATTGAAGCGCGACGGCGCCTTCGGCAAGCCGGCGATCATCGCCATCTGCGCCAGACTTACGTCGCGGATCGATTTGCCGTAATACACCTGCGCAGCGGCCTCGATGCCGTAGGCGCGGTTGCCGAGGTAGATTTTGTTGACGTAGAGCTCGAGAATTTCGTCTTTGGTCAGTTGGCGCTCAATTTGCAAGGCGAGAAGAATCTCGTTGCTTTTGCGCGAGAAGCTACGCTCGCTGCTGAGGAAGTAGTTTTTCGCTACCTGCATGGTGATGGTACTGCCGCCGGTCTGAATGTGACCGGTGCGCAACAGCTGCCCGGCCGCACGGACCAGGCCGCTGGGATCGACGCCGTAGTGGTTTTCGAAGTTGTCGTCTTCGGCAGACAGCAGGGCCTGGATGAACTGCGGAGGAATGTCCGAGAACTTGATGGGAGAGCGGCGCATTTCGCCGAATTCCGCGATCAGTTTGCCGTCGCTGCTGTAGACGCGCAGCGGTATTTGCAATTGGACACTTTTCAGCATCTCGACGGACGGCAGGCCGGGGCTAAGATAGAGGTAGGCGCCGCTCAAGCCGAGCGCAAGCCCGCAGAACACACCGAGGAAAGACCAGCATAAAAACTTCAGCAGGCGTATCAAGGCTTTTGGATTTCCAGATAAAAGAATGAGTTAAGCGCAAACGGGTAAAAACGGGCAAAAAGCGCTGCGCATTATAAGCATTTTTCGACACCAAGCGTCATTTGCGCTTCTGTCAAGACTGCTATTAAATGCTTCGAATCCACAATGGTCCGTAAGTCACGGATAGTACTAGGGAAACGGTTGTGCTAGGACTCTTCAGCAAGAAAGCTAGTTCGCTTCTGGGGATCGATATCAGCTCCACCTCGGTCAAGCTTCTGGAACTGAGTCGCTCGGGCGGCCGGTACCGGGTCGAGGCGTATGCCGTTGAACCCTTGCCGGCGAACGCTGTGGTGGAAAAGAACATCGCCGAGCTCGAAGGGGTCGGTCAGGCCTTGTCACGCGTGCTGGTCAAGGCGCGCACCGGTACCAAGGGCGTCGCCGTGGCTGTCGCGGGCTCGGCGGTCATCACCAAGACCATCGAGATGGACGCCGGGCTGTCCGACGACGAGATGGAAAACCAGCTCAAGGTCGAGGCCGACCAGTACATTCCCTATCCCCTCGAAGAAGTTGCGATCGATTTCGAAGTGCAGGGCTATTCGGTGCGCAATCCCGAGCGCGTCGAGGTGCTGCTGGCCGCCTGCCGCAAAGAGAACGTCGAGGTTCGCGAGGCGGCGCTGGCGCTGGCGGGCCTGAGTGCCAAGGTGATCGACGTCGAAGCCTACGCGCTGGAGCGTGCCTATGGTCTGCTGGCGCCGCAGCTTGGCCAGGACGATGCTTCGCTGACCGTGGCGGTGATGGACATCGGCGCGACCATGACCACCCTCAGCGTGCTGCACAACGGCCGCATCATCTATACCCGCGAGCAGCTGTTCGGCGGCCGCCAGTTGACCGAGGAAATCCAGCGCCGCTACGGCCTGACCGTCGAAGAGGCGGGGCTGGCCAAGAAGCAGGGCGGCCTGCCGGACGACTACGTCGCCGAAGTGCTGCAGCCGTTCAAGGATGCCGTGGTGCAGCAGGTATCGCGTTCGCTGCAGTTCTTTTTCGCCGCGGGCCAGTTCAACGACGTCGACTACATCATGCTCGCTGGGGGGACTTCTTCGATCGCCGGTCTCGACCAACTGATCCAGCAGCGTCTGGGCACGCCGACCCTGGTTGCCAATCCGTTCGCCGACATGGCTCTGAGCAGCAAGGTCAACGCCGGAGCACTGGCCAGTGACGCGCCTGCGTTGATGATCGCCTGTGGCCTGGCGCTGAGGAGCTTTGACTGATGGCACAGATCAACCTCCTGCCCTGGCGCGAGCAGCTTCGCGAAGAGCGAAAAAAGCGTTTCCTGACGATACTGGCTGTGGTCGTGGTAGCCGCGATCGGCATCATCCTGCTCGCGGCTCAGTATTACAGCGGCGCTATCAGCGCCCAGACCGCCCGCGACGAATTCCTGAAAAAGGAAATCACCGTGCTCGATGCCCGCATCGCGCAGATCAGCGAGCTGCAGAATCGACGCAAGCAGCTGATCGCGCGGATGAAGACCATCCAGGACCTGCAAGGCAATCGGCCGATCATCGGCCGGGTGTTCGATCAACTGGCCCGTACCTTGCCCGATGGCGTGTATTTCACCGAGGTAAAGATGGGCGGGCAGACCATCGCCATTACCGGCTCTGCGGAATCGAACAACAAGGTTTCCGAACTGATGCGCAATCTGGACGGCTCGCCATGGCTCGGCAGCGCGGCGCTCACCGAGGTCAAGGCCAAGGCGGCCGGCGACCCTGATCAGAACAACGTCTTCCAGCTGACGGTGCAGCAGATCCATCCCGCCACCGAGGGGGACAACATCAAATGAATACCCCTCAGTGGATCGAAAACCTGCGCAAGGTCGAACTCAGCGAGCTCGACATCAACAACATCGGCTCCTGGCCGGTGGCGATCAAGGCCATCATCGCGTCCCTGCTGATGATCCTGTTGCTGGGACTGGGGTACAACTTCTACATCCTCGACATGGAAAACCAGCTCGAAGCCAAGGTGGCCGAGGAGGAGACCCTCAAGCAGCAATACAGCGCCAAGGCCTTCAAGGCGGCTAATCTGGAGGCCTATATCCAGCAGATGAAGGAAATGGAAACCTCTTTCGGCGCCATGCTGCGCCAGCTGCCCAGCGACACTGAAGTGCCCGGCCTGCTCGAAGACATCACTCGCACCGGCCTGGGCTCTGGGCTGGAATTCGAAGAAATCAAATTGTTGCCGGAAGTCACCCAGCAGTTTTA
The DNA here is from genome assembly GCF_058986725.1 of Pseudomonas sp. GW821-FHT01A09. Classification (NCBI taxonomy): domain Bacteria; kingdom Pseudomonadati; phylum Pseudomonadota; class Gammaproteobacteria; order Pseudomonadales; family Pseudomonadaceae; genus Pseudomonas; species Pseudomonas sp. GW821-FHT01A09. The sequence continues at coordinate 36,896 of NZ_JBYSWB010000020.1, read as the reverse complement.
CATCGAGTTGCCGATACAGATCACGGTTACCGGCAACTATCACGACCTGGCGACCTTCGTCAGCGGCGTCGCCAGCCTGCCGCGGATCGTTACCTTGCATGACTTCGACGTCAAGCCGGCTACCGAGGGCGATACCTCGCAGTTGCGCATGAGTATCCTGGCCAAGACTTACCGCTACAACGACCGGGGGCTGGATAAATGAGGGTGTTGTCCGGGCTGTGCCTGGTGCTCTTTACCTTGCTGTTGGCCGGATGCGACGGTTCCGGCGATTTCGCCGACCTCAAGGCCTTCATGGCGGACGTCAAAGCCAAGCCGCAGGGCAGTATCGAGCCTATCCCGCGGTTCGCGCCTTACCAGGCGTTCGCCTATGAAGCGTCGGCGTTGCGCAGCCCTTTCCAGCCGCCGGTCAAGATCGATCTGGTGCATCGGGAAAAGGGCTCCAAGCTGCTCAAGCCGGACCCTAATCGGGTCAAGCAGTTTCTTGAAGGCTTCAATATCGAGCAGTTCGAGATGGTGGGGACGTTGTCCAACGACAGCGGTTCGTTCGCCTTGATTTCCGGTGCCGGTGGGGTGCATCGCGTCAAGGTCGGCGACTATCTGGGCCGCAACGACGGAAAGATTGTTTCCATCAGTGATTCGCAGATCGACGTGGTCGAGATCGTGCCTGATGGAGAGGGAGGGTGGCTCGAGCGGCCACGTAGCATTTCCCTTAAAGAACGCTCGTAAATGGGCCTGGTCAAGCAAGCACAGTGGAACTCGATAATGAATAGGTTTTTTTCCGCGCTGGGCGTTTCGCTATGGATGGCAGTGTGCGCGCCCGCGCTGATGGCGGCGACCCTGAAGACCCTCGACGTCGCGGCGCTGCCAGGTGATCGTATCGAGCTCAAGTTGGGCTTCGATGCCCCTGTGCCCGCGCCTCGGGGTTACACCACCGATCAGCCGGCGCGCATCGCCCTGGATCTGCCTGGCGTGACCAACCAGGTGGCCAGCCGCAGCCGCGACCTGGGGGTGGGTAACGCCCGCAGCCTGGTGGTAGTCGAAACCAAGGACCGCACCCGCATTATCGTCAACCTCACCAATTTGGCGCCGTACAGCACCCGGGTCGAGGGCAATGACCTGTTCGTGCTGATCGGCCAGGGTGCGGCGGCGTTGCAGGGCAAGCAGGGGGCTTCCGCGCCGCTGGCTCCGCCTCCGGTAAGCCGCAACGCCGCGGTCACGGCGGCTGCTCCGTCGCGGCCTTTCGTGCCGGCCGGTGGCGGCAGGGCCATTCGCAACGTCGATTTCCAGCGCGGCGAGCTGGGTGAGGGCAATGTGGTCATCGACCTCAGCGACCCGACCATCAGCCCCGACATCCAGGAGCAAGGCGGCAAGATCGTCGTCAGCTTCGCCAAGACCGCCCTGCCTGACCCGCTGCGCGTGCGTCTGGACGTGAAGGACTTCGCCACGCCGGTGCAATTCGTCAATTCCTCGCTGGCAGGCGACAAGGCGCAGATCGCCATCGAGCCGAGCGGCGCCTATGAATACTCCACCTACCAGACCGACAACCGCCTGACCATCAGCGTGCGGCCGTTGACCAACGACGACCAGCAGCGCCGCAACGCCGAGCGTTTCGTCTATAGCGGCAAGAAGCTGTCGCTGAACTTCCAGGACATCGATGTGCGCTCGGTGCTCCAGCTGATTGCCGACTTCACCGACCTCAACCTGGTGGCCAGCGACACGGTGCAGGGCGGTATCACCCTGCGCCTGCAGAACGTGCCATGGGATCAGGCGCTGGACCTGGTGCTCAAGACCAAGGGGCTGGACAAGCGCAAGGTGGGCAACGTGCTGCTGGTGGCGCCGGCCGACGAGATCGCCGCTCGCGAGCGTCAGGAGCTCGAATCCCAGCGTCAGCTGCAGGAACTGGCGCCGTTGCGTCGTGACCTGATCCAGGTCAACTACGCCAAGGCCTCCGACATCGCCAAGCTGTTCCAGTCGGTCACCGGCAGCAAGGACAAATCCGAGACCGCCCGTGGCTCGATCACGGTGGATGATCGCACCAACAGCATCATTGCCTACCAGACCCAGGAGAGTCTCGACGAGCTGCGCCGTATCGTCGCCCAGTTGGACATCCCGGTGCGTCAGGTGATGATCGAGGCGCGTATCGTCGAAGCCACGGTCAACTACGACAAGTCCCTGGGTGTGACCTGGGGTGGTCAATCGACCAAAGGCAAGGCGACTATTTATGGCGGCCAGTCGGCGACATCGTCGACCACCACGGCCGGTACCTCTACGCCGTTCGTCGACCTGGGTGCGACCAATGCCACCTCTGGCATCGGCATCGGCTTCCTGACCAACAACACCTTGCTCGACCTGGAGCTGAGCGCGATGGAAGCCACCGGCAACGGTGAGATCGTTTCCCAGCCCAAGGTCGTGACTTCCGACAAGGAGACCGCGAAGATCCTCAAGGGTACCGAGGTACCGTACCAGGAGGCCAGCTCCAGCGGCGCCACCACGGTATCGTTCAAGGAGGCGTCGCTGTCGCTGGAGGTCACGCCGCAGATCACCCCGGACAACCGCATCATCATGGACGTCAAGGTCACCAAGGATGAGCCGGACTACCTCAACGAGGTGCTGGGTGTTCCGCCGATCAAGAAAAACGCCGTCAACGCCAAGGTGCTGGTCAACGATGGCGAGACCATCGTGATCGGTGGGGTATTCTCCAATACGCAAAGTAAAACCACAGCGAAGGTGCCATTTTTGGGCGATGTGCCGTATCTTGGCCGCTTTTTCCGCTCGGACACCGTGTCGGAAGCAAAATCGGAGCTGCTGGTATTCCTGACTCCGCGTATCATGAATAACCAGGCGATTGCCGTGAGTCATTGATTCTGTGCGAAATTTGATACTTGTTGGGCCGATGGGGGCGGGTAAGAGCACCATCGGCCGTTTACTGGCCAAAGAACTCAGGCTGCCTTTCAAGGATTCCGACAAGGAAATCGAGCTGCGTTGCGGTGCCAATATCCCGTGGATCTTCGACAAGGAAGGCGAGGCGGGTTTTCGCGACCGCGAGCAGGCGATGCTGGCCGAGCTTTGCGATTTCGACGGCGTGGTCCTTGCGACCGGCGGCGGCGCTGTGTTGCGTCCGGAAAACCGCCGGTCGCTACATGCCGGCGGTCGGGTGGTTTACCTGCACGCCTCGGTAGAACAGCAGGTCGGTCGCACGGCGCGTGATCGCAATAGGCCGCTACTGCGCACGGCCGATCCCGCCGGTACACTGCGTGCCTTGCTCGAGATTCGCGATCCGCTCTATCGCGAGATTGCCGACATCGTCGTCGAGACCGACGAGCGGCCGCCACGCATGGTGGTCCTGGACATTCTTGAGCGGCTGCAACGTTTGTCTCCCCGCTAGCTCGTCTGCGGGTTCCAATAATTCGAGAGAGGGCGCCAGCGCCCGGCATCATGGGGTCACATGCAGACACTTAAGGTTGAACTCGGCGATCGCAGTTACCCGATCCATATTGGCGAGGGGCTGCTCGACCAACCTGAGCTGCTGGCGCCCTATATCGCGGGCCGTTCAGTGGCCATCGTCTCCAACGCCACGGTCGCGCCCCTGTATATCGAACGCCTGACCCGCTCGTTGGCGGCCTACAAGGTGCTGCCCATCGTCCTGCCGGATGGCGAGGCGTTCAAGAATTGGGAAACCCTGCAGACCATCTTCGACGCCCTGCTGACCGCGCGTCACGACCGGCGCACCACCATCATCGCCCTGGGGGGCGGTGTGGTCGGCGACATGGCCGGCTTCGCCGCAGCCTGCTACCAGCGAGGCGTGGACTTCATCCAGGTGCCTACCACGCTGTTGTCCCAGGTCGACTCCTCGGTGGGCGGCAAGACTGGCATCAATCACCCGCTGGGCAAGAACATGGTCGGCGCCTTCTATCAGCCGCAGGCGGTGCTGATCGACACTGGCACCCTGCGCACCCTGCCGCCGCGCGAGCTGTCGGCCGGGCTTGCCGAAGTGATCAAGTACGGGCTGATCTGCGACGAGCCGTTCCTGACCTGGCTCGAAGAAAACATCGATGCCCTGCGCGACATCGACGCCGAAGCGGTCACTGCAGCCATCAAGCGTTCTTGCGAAGCCAAGGCCCTGGTGGTCAATGCCGACGAGCGCGAATCCGGCGTGCGCGCCACGCTCAACCTGGGCCACACCTTTGGTCACGCCATCGAGACACAGATGGGGTATGGTGTGTGGCTGCATGGCGAGGCCGTGGCGGCGGGTACGGTGATGGCGCTGGAGATGTCCATGCGCCTTGGCTGGATCAGTCAGCAGGATCGCGATCGCGGTATTCGCTTGATGCAGCGCGCGGGCTTGCCGGTGGTGCCACCGGCCGAAATGACGCCCGAGCACTTCATCGAGCACATGGCGATCGACAAGAAAGTGATCGACGGCCGTTTACGTCTGGTGTTGTTGCGTCGCATCGGCGAAGCCGTGGTGACCGACGATTATCCGAAAGAAGTTCTTCAGGCAACCCTGGCTGCGGATTACCGCGCCATCGTCGCCCCGCTTTGAGGTCAATGAGAGTTCGATGACAAGTCTGCATGCCGATGAGGCCTTTCTCGGCCACTACCAATTGGACCACGATCCCTTTGCCGCCCGCGTCCCCGGCTTCAAGTTCTTCCCGGCCCAGCGCAAGCCGGTGCTGGGTCAGTTGCACCATCTGGCGCGCTACAGCCAGCTGTTGCTGGTCGTCACCGGGCCCCATGGCAGCGGCAAGACCTTGCTGCGTCAGGCGCTGGTAGCCAGCACCAACAAGCAGTCGGTGCAAAGCGTGGTGGTTTCCGCCCGCGGCGCCGGCGATGCCGCCAGCGTCTTGAGCCAGGTCGCCGAAGCGCTCAACGTGCAGCAGGCCGATGTCACGCTGCTGCTGGGTCAGATCGTGCAACTGGCGCTGACCGGGCAGGAAGTCTACCTGCTGGTTGACGATGCGGAACAACTCGACGAATCCGCACTCGAAGCCCTGCTGGCGCTGGCGGCGGGCAATCCCGAGGGGCGTCCGCACGTGTTCCTGTTCGGCGAGCCGTCGTTGCTGGCGCGCCTGGACGGCCTGGGTCATGAGCAGGAACGCTTCCACGTCATCGAGCTGGAACCGTACACCGAAGAGGAAACGCGCGAGTACCTCGCCCTGCGCCTCGAAGGGGCCGGGCAAGGGATCGCGCTGTTCACCAATGATCAGATCGCCGAGATTCACGAGCAATCCGAAGGCTGGCCAGGGTTGATCAACCAAGTCGCCCGCGACTCGATGATCGAGGCGATGATAGCCAGCCGCTCGGCGGTCAAGCGTCCATCCATGGGGTTCAAGATGTCGAAAAAACACGTACTGGCGTTTGCTGGAGTCGTTGTGGCTGCAGTCGCGGCGGCAGTTCTGCTTCCAGGTCACAAGGCTTCCACCGACGGTACGGCGCCTGCCCAACAGGCGCAATTGCCGCTGGGTCAGGGGCAGCCAACTGCGGCCAAATCCAACCAGGACGGCAGCCCGGCCGTTGAATTCGCCGGCAATTCGCAGCCGATGCCGTTGCCGATGAATGGCCAGCCGGTGGTTCGTGGTCCGCTGTCCGAAGCGACGGGGTCCGGCGATGCCGATGGTGAAGATGGCGCTCCTGCCACCGCGCCGACGGGGCCGACGAGCAGCTTCACGCCGCCGACCGTGACCACCACCGCGCCGCCGGCCGGCATCCCGGCTGGCCCAGCTGCGACCCAAGTGCCCGTGCCTGCTCAGGCTCAGCCCAAGCCAGCGCCCGCCAAGCCTGCAGCTGCGGCCAAGCCGCCGGTCCAGGTGGCCAGTGCTGCCAAGCCCGAGGCGAAAATCGAGCACAAGCCTGATGCCAAGACGGCGGAAAAACCCGCAGTCGCCAAGGCGGGTGCTGCCAGTGGCTGGTACGGCAGCCAGGCGCCTGGTAACTATGTGGTGCAGATCCTCGGTACCAGTAACGAAGCCACCGCGCAAAGCTACGTGCGCGAGCAGGGCGGCGAGTACCGCTACTTCAAGAAAACCCTGCAAGGCAAGCCGCTCTACGTGATCACTTATGGCAGTTTCGCCAACCGTGCCGCCGCGCTGAGTGCGATCAAGAACTTGCCAGAGAAGGTCCAGGCTGGTAAACCTTGGCCTCGTACCGTTGCCAGCGTCCAACAGGACCTCGCAAGCACTCACTAAAGGCCCGCGGTGGCGCCATCCCTGCCACCCGCCTGACGTATCCATAGCTTACTGAACAGCCTGCCGCGCACGCGCGGCGGGCTTTTCTGTCCGCAGCGTTTCAAGGCTCTGGGCCGGCGCTGGGGGCATTGCGCCCGTCGGCAATTACCGGCAGACTCGCGAAAAGCTCGATAACACACAAGCCTATAAAAAACGTTCAGAAACACGACATGGATTTTCACGGTTTCGTCGCAAATTTGTGAGAGACCGTATCGCTGTGTACAATGACCTCCCTTTTGCCTCCGCAAAGCCTGCGAACGTCGGGCGTGGATGGTAACTGATTGAATTGAAAAGAAAATTGCCTCGGTGAGAGGCAGCCTGGTGAGAAAGTGTCTATGAAAACAGGTCTGTACCGTCCCGATGAATTCAAGGATAACTGTGGTTTTGGCCTGATCGCCCACATGACGGGCGAGCCCAGTCATCACCTGTTGCAGACAGCCATTGAAGCGCTGACCTGCATGACCCACCGTGGCGGTATCAACGCCGACGGCAAGACCGGCGACGGTTGTGGTCTGTTGATCCAGAAGCCCGATCTGTTCCTGCGCACCAAGGCCAAGGAGCACTTCGGCGTCGACTTGCCGAAGCAATATGCCGTCGGCATGGTGTTCCTCAACCAGGATGACGCCAAGGCCGAAGCCGCTCGCGAGAACATGAACCGCGAGATCCTCAAGGCCGGCCTGCAGCTGATCGGCTGGCGTCAGGTGCCGATCGACACCAGCGTGCTCGGCCGTCTGGCCCTCGAGCGCCTGCCCAAGATCGAGCAGGTTTTCATCGGTGGCGAAGGCCTGAGCGACCAGGAAATGGCCCTCAAGCTGTTCAGTGCCCGTCGCCGTTCGTCGGTGGCCAACGCCGCCGACAGCGACCACTACATCTGCAGCTTCTCGCACAAGACCATCATCTATAAAGGCCTGATGATGCCCGCGGACCTGGAAGCCTTCTTCCCGGACCTGGGCGACGAGCGCCTGCGCACCGCGATCTGCGTGTTCCACCAGCGCTTCTCCACCAACACCCTGCCGAAATGGCCGCTGGCTCAGCCGTTCCGCTTCCTCGCCCACAACGGCGAAATCAACACCATCACCGGCAACCGCAACTGGGCGCTGGCGCGTCGCACCAAGTTCGCCAACGAACTGATGCCGGACCTCGAAGAACTGGGCCCGCTGGTCAACCGCGTGGGTTCCGACTCCTCGAGCATGGACAACATGCTGGAGCTGATGGTCACTGGCGGCATCGACCTGTTCCGTGGTGTGCGGATGATCATTCCGCCTGCGTGGCAGAACGTCGAGACCATGGACTCGGACCTGCGCGCCTTCTACGAATACAACTCCATGCACATGGAACCGTGGGACGGCCCGGCCGGCGTGGTGATGACCGAAGGTCGTCACGCGGTCTGCCTGCTCGACCGCAACGGCCTGCGCCCGGCGCGCTGGGTCACCACCAAGAACGGCTACATCACCCTCGCCTCGGAAATCGGGGTGTGGAACTACAAGCCTGAGGACGTCATCGCCAAGGGCCGTGTCGGCCCAGGGCAGATCTTCGCCGTGGACACCGAAACCGGCCAGATTCTCGACACCGATGCCATCGACAACCGTCTCAAGTCGCGTCATCCGTACAAGCACTGGCTGCGCAAGAACGCCCTGCGCATCCAGTCGACCATGGAAGACAACGACCACGGTTCGGCTTTCTATAACAGCGACCAGCTCAAGCAGTACATGAAGATGTACCAGGTCACCTTCGAGGAGCGCGATCAGGTATTGCGCCCGCTGGGTGAGCAGGGCTACGAGGCGGTGGGCTCGATGGGTGACGACACGCCAATGGCGGTGTTGTCCCAGCGCGTGCGCACGCCTTACGACTACTTCCGCCAGCAGTTCGCGCAGGTCACCAACCCGCCCATCGACCCGCTGCGCGAAGCCATCGTCATGTCGCTGGAGATCTGCCTCGGTGCCGAGCGCAACATCTTCCAGGAATCGCCAGAGCACGCTTCGCGCGTGATCCTCAGCTCGCCGGTCATTTCTCCGGCCAAGTGGCGCTCATTGATGAACCTCGATCGTTCAGGCTTCGCCCGGCAGATCATCGACCTCAACTATGACGAGTCCATGGGTCTCGAAGCGGCCATCCGCAACGTCGCCGATCAGGCCGAAGAAGCCGCCCGCTCCGGGATCACCCAGCTGGTACTGACCGATCGCCATATCGGCCCCGGCAAGCTGCCGATTCACGCGGCATTGGCCACCGGCGCGGTGCACCACCGCCTGACCGAAAAAGGCCTGCGCTGCGACAGCAACATCCTGGTCGAGACCGCCACCGCGCGCGATCCGCACCACTTTGCCGTGCTGATCGGCTTCGGCGCCTCGGCGGTCTATCCGTTCCTGGCCTATGAAGTGCTGGGCGACCTGATCCGCACCGGCGAAGTGCTGGGCGATCTGTACGAAGTGTTCAAGAACTACCGCAAAGGCATCACCAAAGGCCTGCTCAAGATCCTCTCGAAGATGGGCATCTCGACCATCGCGTCGTACCGCGGTGCGCAGCTGTTCGAAGCCATCGGTCTGTCCGAGGAAGTCTGCGAGCTGAGCTTCCGTGGTGTGCCGAGTCGCATCAAGGGCGCGCGTTTCGTCGATCTCGAAGCCGAGCAGAAGGCCCTGGCAGCCGAAGCCTGGAGCGCGCGCAAGCCGATCCAGCAAGGCGGCCTGCTGAAATTCGTGTACGGCGGTGAGTACCACGCCTACAACCCTGACGTGGTCAACACTCTGCAGGCCGCGGTGCAGCAGAGCGACTACGCCAAGTTCAAGGAATACACCGCGCTGGTGGACAAGCGCCCGGTGTCGATGATCCGCGATCTGCTCAAGGTGCGCGAACTCGATCAGCCGCTGGCCATGGACCAGATCGAGCCGCTGGAGGCCATCCTCAAGCGCTTCGACTCGGCGGGTATTTCCCTGGGCGCGCTGTCGCCCGAGGCGCACGAAGCCTTGGCCGAAGCCATGAACCGCCTGGGTGCGCGTTCCAACTCCGGTGAGGGCGGTGAAGACCCTGCCCGCTACGGCACCATCCGCAGCTCCAAGATCAAGCAGGTGGCCACCGGCCGCTTTGGTGTGACCCCGGAATACCTGGTCAACGCCGAAGTGCTGCAGATCAAGGTCGCCCAAGGCGCCAAGCCGGGCGAGGGCGGGCAACTGCCGGGTGGCAAGGTCAACGGCCTGATCGCCAAGCTGCGCTATGCAGTGCCGGGCGTGACGCTGATTTCGCCGCCGCCGCACCACGACATCTATTCGATCGAAGACTTGTCGCAGCTGATTTTCGACCTCAAGCAGGTCAACCCGGCCGCTCTCGTCTCGGTCAAGCTGGTCGCGGAAGCCGGTGTCGGCACCATTGCCGCTGGCGTGGCCAAGGCCTATGCCGACCTCATCACCATCTCCGGCTACGACGGCGGCACCGGTGCATCGCCACTGAGCTCGATCAAGTACGCCGGTTCGCCGTGGGAGCTGGGTCTGGCCGAAACTCACCAGACCCTGCGCGGCAACGACCTGCGCGGCAAGGTCCGGGTGCAGACCGACGGCGGCCTGAAAACCGGCCTCGACGTGATCAAGGCGGCCATCCTCGGCGCAGAAAGCTTCGGCTTCGGTACCGCGCCGATGATCGCGCTGGGCTGCAAATACCTGCGTATCTGCCACCTGAACAACTGCGCCACCGGCGTCGCGACCCAGAACGAGAAGCTGCGTAAAGATCACTACATCGGCACCGTCGATATGGTCATCAACTTCTTCACCTACGTCGCTGAAGAAACCCGTGAGTGGCTGGCGCGCCTGGGCGTGCGCTCGCTCGAAGAGCTGATCGGCCGCACCGACCTGCTCGACATCCTGCCGGGCGAGTCCGCCAAGCAGCAGCACCTGGACCTGACGCCGCTACTGGGCAGCGATCATATCCCTGCCGACAAGCCGCAGTTCAGCCTGGTGGATCGCAACCCGCCCTTCGACAAAGGCCTGCTGGCCGAGAAGATGGTCGGTCTGGCAATGTCGGCGATCACCAATTCCAGCGGCGGCGAGTACGAACTGGACATCTGCAACTGCGACCGTTCGATCGGCGCGCGGATTTCCGGCGAGATCGCCAAGCTGCACGGCAACCAGGGCATGAACAAGGCGCCAATCACCTTCCGCTTCAAGGGCACGGCCGGGCAGAGCTTCGGTGTGTGGAACGCCGGCGGCCTGAACATGTACCTCGAAGGCGACGCCAACGACTACGTCGGTAAAGGCATGACCGCCGGCAAGCTGGTGATCGTTCCGCCCAAAGGCAGCCCGTTCAAGACCCAAGACAGCGCCATCATCGGCAACACCTGCCTGTACGGCGCGACTGGCGGCAAGCTGTTCGCCGCCGGTACTGCGGGTGAGCGCTTTGCGGTGCGCAACTCCGGTGCGCATACCATCGTCGAAGGCACGGGCGACCACTGCTGCGAATACATGACGGGCGGTTTCGTCTGCGTGCTGGGCAAGACCGGTTACAACTTCGGTTCGGGCATGACCGGCGGTTTCGCCTACGTGCTCGACCTGGACAACACCTTCGTCGACCGGGTCAACCACGAGTTGGTGGAAATCCAGCGCATCAGCGGCGAAGCGATGGAAGCCTATCGCACTCACCTCGAGAAAGTGCTGGCCGAATACGTTGAAGAAACCGATAGCGAGTGGGGCCGCAACGTCTGGGAGAACCTCGACGATTACCTGCGCCGCTTCTGGCTGGTCAAGCCAAAAGCCGCCAACCTGAAATCGTTGCTTTCCAGCACCCGTGCCAACCCGCAGTGATGCGCCTGAAGAGTGTGATGAGGTTTAAACATGGCTGAACGTCTGAGTAATGACTTCCAGTTCATCGAGGTCGGGCGCAAAGATCCGAAGAAGAAACTGTTGCGTCAACGCAAGAAGGAGTTCGTGGAAATCTACGAACCCTTCAAACCCCAGCAGTCGGCCGATCAGGCCCACCGCTGCCTGGGCTGTGGCAACCCGTATTGCGAATGGAAGTGCCCGGTGCACAACTTCATTCCCAACTGGCTCAAGCTGGTGGCCGAGGGCAACATCCTCGCCGCCGCCGAGCTGTCGCACCAGACCAACACCCTGCCGGAAGTCTGCGGTCGGGTGTGCCCGCAGGATCGTCTGTGCGAGGGGGCCTGTACCCTCAACGACGGTTTTGGCGCGGTGACCATCGGGTCGGTCGAGAAGTACATCACCGACACGGCCTTCGCCATGGGCTGGCGGCCGGACATGTCCAAGGTCAAGCCGACCGGCAAGCGTGTCGCCATCATCGGCGCCGGGCCTGCGGGCCTGGGCTGTGCCGACGTGCTGGTACGCGGCGGCGTGACCCCGGTGGTGTTCGACAAGAACCCGGAGATCGGTGGTCTGCTGACCTTCGGCATCCCCGAGTTCAAGCTGGAAAAGAGCGTGCTGAGCAATCGTCGCGAAGTCTTCAGCGGTATGGGCATCGAGTTCCGCCTGAACACCGAAGTGGGCAAGGACATCACCATCGAGCAGCTGCTTGAAGAGTACGATGCGGTGTTCATGGGCATGGGTACCTACACCTACATGAAGGGTGGTTTCCCGGGCGAAGACCTGCCGGGCGTGCACGACGCGCTGGACTTCCTGATCGCCAACGTCAACCGCAACCTGGGCTTTGAAAAGTCGCCGGAAGACTTCGTCGACATGAAGGGCAAGAAGGTCGTGGTACTGGGTGGCGGCGACACGGCGATGGACTGCAACCGCACCTCCATTCGTCAAGGCGCCAAGGCCGTGACCTGTGCCTATCGTCGCGACGAAGCGAACATGCCGGGCTCGCGCAAAGAGGTGAAGAACGCCAAGGAAGAAGGCGTGAAGTTCCTCTACAACCGCCAGCCGATCGCCATCGTTGGTGAAGACAAGGTCGAAGGCGTCAAGGTGGTCGAGACCCGTCTCGGCGAACCGGATGCCCGTGGCCGTCGCAGCCCCGAGCCGATCCCGGGTTCCGAAGAGATCATCCCGGCCGACGCCGTGGTTATCGCGTTCGGTTTCCGCCCGAGCCCGGCGTCGTGGTTCGAGCAGCACAGCGTCCAGACCGACAGCCAGGGTCGAGTGATCGCGCCCGAGCAGGCGAAGTTCAAGCATCAGACCAGCAACCCGAAGATCTTCGCGGGTGGCGACATGGTGCGCGGCTCCGACCTGGTGGTGACGGCGATCTTCGAAGGCCGCAATGCCGCCGAAGGGATCCTCGATTACCTCGAGGTCTGATCCATCCCCTGTAGCGAGGGGGCTTGCCCCCGATCAAGGTGCATCAGTCACGGTTGCAGTGTCTGAAATACCGATCGGGGGCAAGCCCCCTCGCTACAGATGGTTTGCGACAAATCGCCCCGATAGATAAAAGGCACGGCTCTCGCCGTGCCTTTTGCGTCTCGGTCTGAGAAAATGCCCGCACTTTTCTGCCGGATGTTGCCATGACTGCCCTGAAGAATGACCGTTTTCTGCGTGCCCTGCTCAAGCAGCCGGTCGATGTCACCCCCGTGTGGATGATGCGCCAGGCCGGCCGTTACCTGCCCGAATACCGCGCCAGCCGGGCCAAGGCCGGGGATTTCATGAGCCTGTGCATGAACCCGGAGTTCGCCTGCGAAGTCACGATGCAGCCGCTCGAGCGCTATCCGCTGGACGCCGCCATTCTGTTCTCGGACATCCTCACCATCCCCGACGCCATGGGCCAAGGCCTGTATTTCGAGACGGGTGAGGGCCCGCGCTTCAAGAAAGTGGTCAGCACTATGGCCGACATCGAGGCACTGCCGATCCCTGATCCGCACAAGGACCTGGGCTACGTGATGGACGCCGTCAGCACCATCCGCCGCGAACTCAACGGCCGCGTGCCGCTGATCGGCTTTTCCGGCAGCCCCTGGACGCTGGCGACCTACATGGTCGAAGGGGGCTCGTCCAAGGATTTTCGCAAGACCAAGGCCATGCTCTACGACAACCCCCAGGCCATGCACCTGCTGTTGGACAAGCTGGCGCAATCGGTGACCGCTTACCTCAACGGCCAGATTCAGGCCGGCGCTCAAGCGGTGCAGATCTTCGATACCTGGGGCGGCAACCTGTCTGCCGCGGCGTACCAGGAGTTCTCGTTGGCCTACATGAAGAAAATCGTCAGTGGCCTGATCCGCGAGCACGATGGTCGTCAGGTACCGGTGATTCTGTTCACCAAGAACGGCGGCCTGTGGCTCGAGAGCATTGCCGATGCCGGCGCCGACGCGCTGGGGCTGGACTGGACCTGCGACATCGGCGAAGCCCGCCGCCGCGTAGGCGGCAAGGTTGCCCTGCAAGGCAACATGGACCCGACGGTGCTGTACGCCAAGCCTGAAGCCATCCGCGCTGAAGTAGCGCGCATCCTCGCCAGCTACGGCCATGGCACCGGGCATGTGTTCAACCTGGGTCATGGCATTACCCCGGAAGTCGATCCTGAGCATGCGGGTGCGTTTATCCGCGCTGTGCATGAGTTTTCGGCGCAATATCACCAGTAAGTGCTCGCGCCGAGTAATCACTCAGTCATGAGCTGCTCGGCGTAGCGCGCTATGACATGGCTGAAACTTGTTGAGGCATGTTCGCTTCTGAAGGTTTGAGCCATTTTATAGAGGTCATCTTGGCTGGCTTCCACGAGGAACTCATCGTCGAACCAGCCCAAGAGCGCCTCCTCTCTGCGATTGTTCAGATGGGCAATATCCAATGCCAGGGCTTCGACCATTTTACGAGCATGACTGTCAGTGCTGCTTGCAGGCTGAATCTGCCCATTGAGCAGAAATCGGAAGCGTTGTTCGCAGTCGACATCCAAGGGCGATATGAATGTATCTTCGTCGAATTCGTTGGCTTTCTTGTGGCCGCAATGCAATGGTACTACAGGATATTTTTGTAGCGTTCTCAGGCAGGACACATGCAGGTTCTGATAGTCCAACGCGAGCGCTTCATATCTTTCCTGCGGCCTGAAATGCTCGATATGGCTATCAGTAGCATTGATCTGGACGCCGCAATAGCAGCAGCAGAACATTTGCTCGCGCAGGAGTGTTCGATGTAAATCTTCCTTCTGAGGGTGGCGTAAATCATCGTAAGTCGGGTGCCAATCGTCATTAGCCAGCGCCTTCCACTCTATCAATGACGGAGGTTCAGCTCCCTTGAGCACGCGCTTCATTTACCGAGAATCTCCTTACGCTTGAGCAATGCCTCGGCTCGGTAAAATTCGGGAAGGTCAGGCGCCTTGGCTTTGAGTGCAGTCAGCTTTGTAGCCGCTAGCGGTAGATCGCCGTCTTCGATGATTGAAAACAGTTCACTCAACAGGAACTCTATCTCGGGCTCCCGTTGCGCCACGCCCATGACTTCTTCCAAGACTCTGCTGGAGTCCAATCCATAGGTGATTCGAGGGCGCGAGATACTGCGGTTATCCAGAATCATCACTTCGTGTTGTTCGAGTCCGCCAATGATTTGAGGGGAGTGGCTGGCCGCGATGAACTGGACTTTTGGAAAGGATTTTTTCAGTGTTGAAACTATCGTGCGTTGCCATGCGGGATGAAGATGGATATCCAGCTCATCGATTACGACAATCCCGGCAGTGTTGGCTAGAACGTCTTTGCCTATATGAGGATTCAGTAAGCACATACGTCTCGCTATGTCAGCGATTAACGCGATCATGCTCCGCTGTCCGTCACTTAGCTCGCTAAACGGGATTGACTGCCCTTTTCCCATGTCCATCATCAGCATCCGAAGCTTAAGGTCATATCGCAGCTCGGCAAAATCTGAAAGTGCAGTTTTCAATACAGCGTTTAACCATGCTAGTTCATCATCGAAGCTTGCCAAGTTACCGTGCTGGTTAGCCATTGCTTCTAAGCGTTCAAGCGTTTTTCCGATCAACCAGGCTTCTAGCTCTTTAATGTCGGATGCACCATTTGACCAGTTACGATATCCATCGAATCTCGAAGGCTGCTGAGTGGCTGCATATTCAGCTGTTACGTGTGAAATCGACCAGCGTCTATTGGCAGGATAAAGCGCAACAATAGGAAGGGATGTTGGTATGTTTGCACTGACTGCGCTTTTGGACGCCGCCATGGCACCGTAGAAATCTACTAGAGTGGTGTGATCGTTCGGCGATGACTTGACCATGTCCCACTCTTTCAAGGTGAAGGCTTCACCAAACGAAATCAAAGTAGAGGGATAGCGGCGCTCGAATCTTTTTCTGCCGTCATAATCATCAACGACAAATCTGACGTTTTCTTCGATACGGAAATCCTGCCATATGTGCTCGCTACGAAGCACATTCACGAAGGGTGAAAGGCTCATAGCTACAGCCTGTAGCAGCGACGTCTTACCACTGCCATTGACTCCCACCACAAGATTGAACCCCGGTTGAAATTCAAACGTGGCATTTTCAAAGCAGCGAAAATTTTGAAGATGTAGTCGGTCCAGGCGCATCCGGCGTTCCTATACCCTAGGGCTTAAAGCCCTCAGTGTACCGTGAGACACGGCATGCGCCAGAACCGAGTTATAACCCCTTCACATTCACCTGCAACGGCTGCAGCTTCGCCAGTTTCGCCGCCACCGCCAGCGCAACTACCAGCAACGCGCCGATAAACGCGCCAATGCCGTTCCAGCCGCCGTAATGCCAGGCCACACCGCCCAGGGTGCCAGCCACGCTGGACCCAACGTAGTAGCAGAACAGATACAGCGACGATGCCTGGCCCTTGGCCTTGGTCGCGCGGCGGCCGATCCAGCTGCTGGCCACCGAGTGGGCGCCGAAGAAGCCGAAGCAGAACATCAGCATGCCGACGATGATCAGCGCGATCGACGTGAACAAGGTCAGCAGCAGGCCGGCGAACATCAGCACCAGCGACATCCAGAACACCTTGCGGCGGCCATGACGGTCGGCCAGTGCGCCGATCTTCGCCGAGCTGTAGATGCCCGACAGGTACACCACCGAGAGCATGCCGACCAGCGCCTGACTCATCAGGAACGGCGCGGCCAGCAGGCGATAACCGATGTAGTTGAACATGGTCACGAAGGCGCCCATCAACAGGAAACCTTCGATGAACAACAGCGGCAGGCCGGCATCGCGAAAGTGCATGGTGAAGCCGTCGAGCAGGCTGCGCGGGTTGAGCTTGCGCGCGCGGAAGTTGCGCGATGGCGGCAGGAACTTGAGGAACAACGTCGCTGCGCCCAGCGCCACCAGGCCCACCACCATCATTGCCGTGTGCCAGCTGACGTAATCGATCAACACCCCGGTGATCAGCCGCCCGCTCATGCCGCCGATGGCATTGCCGCCGATGTACAGGCCCATGGCCAGACCAATGTGCTGCGGGTGGATCTCTTCACTCAGATAGGTCATGCCCACCGCCGCCAGCCCGCTCAGGGACAGGCCGATCAGCGCACGCATCAGCAGCACGCCTTCCCAACTGGGCATGAAGGCGCTGGCGATGGTGCACAAGGCGGCGCTGAAGAGCGCAGCGACCATCACCGACTTGCGGCCGATACTGTCGGAAATCGGCCCGGTCACCAACAGGCCGATGGCCAGCATGCCGGTGGAAATGGACAACACCAGGCTGCTTTGCGCGGCATTGATCGAATATTCGCGAGACAGGATCGGCATCATCGGCTGCACGCAGTACAGCAACGCGAAGGTCGCGAAGCCGCCAGCGAAAAGGGCCAGCACGGTGCGCAGGAAGAGCGGTGTGCCTTTTTCGATATAGGCTTCGCTTAGCTGCTCGGTCAACTCTTCAAGTGAGGTGGGGGGGGCTTCGTGGAGGGATGGAGCGACCGCAGTTTTCACATTTACCTCTGGGAGGGGGCAGCCGGGCACGGCAATAAAAAAAAGCATATAGCCTGCTAATGATTCTTTCCAATATATTGTTCGACCTGTTTGATAGGTTTAACGACTCGATAGGCTCGTCATGGAATTACGACATTTACGCTACTTCATCGCTGTCGCCGAAGAGCTGCATTTCGGTCGCGCGGCGTTGGCGCTGGGGATCTCTCAGCCGCCGCTGAGCCAGCAGATTCAGGCGCTGGAGCAGGAATTGGGCGCGCGGCTGTTCGAGCGCACTAATCGGCGGGTCGAGTTGAGTGAAGCCGGACGGTTGTTTCTGGACGAAGCGCGGCAGGTACTGGCCCAGGTCGACAAGGCAGCCGATGTCGCCCGTCGCGCGCAGTTGGGCCAGCTGGGCGAACTGAAAGTCGGCTTCACGACCTCGGCGCCGTTCAATTCCAGCATCCCCAGGGCGATCTATGCGTTCCGCCAGGCCTTCCCGGCGGTGCATCTCAATCTGGAAGAAATGAGCAGCAAGGAGGTGGCCGATTCGCTGGTGGACGGCTCCATCGATATCGGCCTGATGCGGCCGCTGCCGTTGCCCGACTCGCTCACCTCGGTGGAATTGTTCCGCGAGCCGCTGGTGGCCGTGCTCAACAGTGCCCACCCGCTGGTACCCGACAGCGGCTCCGGGCTGCACTTGGCGGACATGGCCAACGAGCCCTTCGTGTTCTTTCCTCGTGGCTACGGCAGCGGCCTGTACTCGCAGCTGCTCAACCTCGCCCGCGCCGCTGGCTTCAGCCCGCATATCGCTCAGGAGGCGGGGGCGGCCATGACTATCATTGGCCTGGTCTCCGCTGGCTTGGGGGTGTCGGTACTGCCGGCCTCCTTCCAATGGATGCGCATCGACGGCGTGGTCTACCGCCCGCTGCTCGATGCCGGCGCGGAATCAGCGGTGTGGCTGGTGCAACGCCGGGAAACGCCTTCGGCGATGGTCAGGGGGTTCGTGGAGTTGTTGCGGGCTGCGGCCGGTTGAGCGCGATCCGCCAATGCGAGGTAGCAAACATCCCCCCCACGCCACTACACTCGGACATTCCCTGAAACAAGGAGGTCTACCCATGCGTCGCGTGGTGTTCAATCAGAAAGGTGGCGTCGGCAAATCCAGCATCGCCTGCAACCTGGCGGCGGTGAGTGCGAGCGAGGGCTACCGTACGCTATTGATCGACCTCGATGCCCAGGCCAATTCGACCCAGTACCTCACCGGCCTGACCGGGGCCGACATCCCCATGGGCATCGCCGAGTTCTTCAAGAACACCTTGTCCAGCGGCTTGCTGACCAAGAAGAACGCGGTCGATATCTACGAGACGCCCTACGACAACCTCCACGTCATCACCGCCACCGCCGAGCTGGCGGACCTGCAGCCCAAGCTGGAGGCCAAGCACAAGATCAACAAGCTGCGCAAACTGCTCGACGATCTGGACGAAGACTACGACCGCATCTACATCGACACGCCACCGGCGTTGAATTTTTATGCAGTGTCGGCGCTGATCGCGGCGGATCGGGTTTTGATTCCCTTCGACTGCGACAGCTTCTCGCGCCACGCACTGTACGGCCTGCTGGAAGAGATCCAAGAGTTGAAGGATGACCACAACGAGGACCTCAGCGTCGAGGGCATCGTGGTCAACCAGTATCAGGCCCGGGCGAGCCTGCCGCAGCAGATGCTCGACGAGCTCATCGCCGAGGGCCTGCCGGTGCTGCCGGTGTACCTCAGCAGCTCTGTGAAGATGCGCGAGTCCCACGAAGCCAGCAGGCCGCTGATCCATCTGGACCCGCGACACAAGCTGACCCAGCAGTTCGTCGAGCTGCATCACCTGCTGGACGACAACTGACCACAGGCTGCGCTGCAGCTAGGACGCAGCGATGCCATGGCTTTTCAGCCAGGCCTGCAATTGGGCCAACGGCAACGCGCCGCTCTGGCGCGCCACCTCGCGGCCATCCTTGAACAGAATCAGGCTGGGGATCGAGCGAATCCCCAGTTGCGCCGACAGCTGCTGGTTGGCTTCGCTGTCCAGTTTGGCCAGTCGGCACTTGCCCGCGAGCTGCGCCGCCGCCTGCTCGAACACCGGTGCGAACGACTTGCACGGCCCGCACCAATCGGCCCAGACATCCACCAGCAGCGGCAAGTCGCCCTTGATCTGGCTGCTGTAGTCGCCTTGCTTGAGTTCGAACGGCTTGCTCGACAACACCGCCCGCTTGCACCGCCCGCACTTGGGCTGATCGCTCAAGCGCTCGGCGGGGATGCGGTTGAGGCCGTTGCAGTGGGGGCAGGGGATTATCAGAGGGTCGGACATGGTGGGGTTACCGGATAAGGGCAGATGTTGCCTATGTGGAGCCGCCGGGCTGGATTATCAAGGTGGGTCGTGAGTCGTGATCTACCTCAAGACGAACAACTGATCTCCAGATGCTTACCCCACTCCGGCGGACGTTCGGCGTACTGTTCCATGCCGGGCTGAGCGTCGAACGGGCGGGTCAGGACGGCGTGCAGTTGGCGCACCTCGGAGTAATCCCCGCGTTCGGCCGCGTCGATGGCTTTCTGCGCGAGGTAGTTGCGCAGCACATAGAGCGGGTTGACGGCATGCATGCGCGCCTGGCGTTCACTGTCGCTGCCCTGCGCTTCACGGCTGAGGCGTGCCAGATAGTCTTGCGCCCAGCCATCGAAACCGAGCATGTCGACGAAGTCATCGCGCAACGTCGCCACTGCCAGCTCGGCAGGCTGATCACCCAGGCGGCGGAAGAACAGGTTGTAGTCCACGCCGCTGTTCTGCATCAGGTTGAGCAGGCGCTCCACCAGCGCCATGTCGGCGTCTTCGGCACTGGTCAGGCCCAAGCGGCGGCGCATGCGGTCCAGATACTGGGCCTGATACAGCGGCAGAAACATCCCCAGCGCCTGACGCAGCGGTTCGAGCGCGATCAGCGGCGTCAGCGCCTGGGCCAGGGCGCTGAGGTTCCAGTGGGCGATCGGCACCTGATTGCTGAAGGAGTAGCGGCCTTCGTGATCGGAGTGGTTGCAGATGAAGTTGGCGTCGAAATCATCCAGAAACGCAAAGGGCCCGAAGTCGAAGGTGATGCCCAGGATCGACATGTTATCGGTGTTCATCACGCCATGGCAGAAGCCATAGGCCTGCCACAGAGCGATCAGCTCGGCGTTGCGCTCGACGATGGTGTTGAACATCGCCAGATACGGCTCGGGCTGCTCCAGGCATTCGGGGAAATGCAGGGCCAGCACGTGGTCGGCGAGGATCTTCTGCTGTTCCGGCTGCTTGGTGTAATAGAAGTATTCGAAGTGGCCGAAGCGCACGTGGCTAGGCGCCAGGCGCAGGACCATGGCGCCGCTCTCCTGGGTTTCGCGCCATACCGGGGTGTCGGAGCCGATCACGCACAGCGCGCGGCTGCTGGGGATGCCGAGGGCGTACAGGGCTTCGGAGGCGAGGAACTCGCGGATCGAGGAGCGCAACACCGCGCGGCCATCGCCCATGCGCGAGAAGGGCGTCTGCCCGGCACCCTTGAGGTGCAGGTCCCAGTGCTCGCCGGCGGCGTTGTACACCTCGCCGAGCAGCAGCCCGCGGCCGTCACCCAATTGCGGGTTGTAATGGCCGAACTGATGCCCGGAATAGATCATCGCCCGCGGCTCGGTCTCGGCCCACAGCTTGTGGCCGCTGAACACCTCGGCGAACAACGGCGTCTGCGCTTCGCTGGGGGCCAGATCCAGCAGTGCCATGGCGGCGTCGCTGGCCACCACCAGACGCGGTGAGTCCAGCGGTGCGGGCAGCACGTGGATCGAGAACACATCGCCCAGGCGGGCGAAGCGGTTGTCGAAAGTCAGTTCGTCGAGGGCTTTCACGGCCTTCTCCCAGTGCAATGAGTGCTCATTGTAAACACATCACCCTTGTAGCGAGGGGGCTTGCCCCCGAAAGACAGGTCAGCCACATCTCTGTCGCTGACACACTTATCGGGGGCAAGCCCCCTCGCTACAGGGTGGGTGTCAGTCCAGCTTGGACGGCGGCGGGTTCGGCGCCTCGATCGATTGCTGTGGCGTTGGCGGCTCGGGCTCATCGCTCTGGGGTTGCAAAGTGCCTGCGGGGCCGCCTTCGCCGGGTTTTTGCGGCACCAGCTTGTATTCCTCGCCCTGAGTGTTCTTCAGGTAGATCTCCATCTGTCGGAACGAGATGTTGATCTTCTGCGCCTTGAATTCCTTGTTGATGAACCGGTTGATCTCGTCGAGTACCGGGTTGCGGTCGCCGAGGTCGCGTACGTGCATGCGCAGTTCGTGGTCCAGGGTACTTTCACCGAAGTTGAGAAAGTACACGTGGGGCTGCGGGTCCTTGAGCACCCGCGGGTTGTCGGCTGCGGCCTTGAGCAGCAGGCTGCGCACCAGATCGAGGTCGGAGCCGTAGTCGACGCCCAGCTTGAGGGTCACGCGGGTGATGGTGTCGGTCAGCGACCAGTTGATCAACTGGCCAGTGATGAAGGTCTTGTTGGGGACGATGATGTCCTTGCGATCGAAATCGGTGATGGTGGTCGCGCGGATGCGGATCTTGCTGACCGTGCCCGATAGGTTGCCGATGGTGATGGTGTCGCCGATGCGCACCGGGCGCTCGAACAGGATCATGATGCCGGAAATGAAGTTGGCGAAGATTTCCTGCATGCCGAACCCGAGGCCCACCGACAGCGCCGCCACCAGCCATTGCAGCTTGTCCCAGCTGACCCCCAGGGTCGACAGCGCGGAGACGAAGCCGACGCCGGCGATCACATAGGACAGCAGCGTGGTGGTGGCATAGGCGCTGCCCTGGGCCAGATTCAACCGCGACAGCACCAGCACTTCCAGCAGGCCGGGCAGGTTGCCCGCGAGCACGAAGGTGATGCCGATGATCACCGCCGCGCCGATCATGTCGCCGAGGCTGATGGGCACCATGCTCATGGTGGCGCCGGTGCCGCTGGTGTATTCGTACAGGGTGATGTTGTCCAGGTACGAGAACACGCTGATCAGGTCCGACCACACCCAGTACAGCGCCGCGATAAAGCCACCGAGCAAGGCCAGGCGAATCAGACGCAGGGATTGCTGGTTGACCTGTTCGATGTCCAGGGTCGGCTCTTCGCCCACGCCTTCGCCATCGCCGTTGTCCTTTGCGGCTTGACGCTTGGCCAGCGCGCGGTTGTAGGCCAGGCGCCGCGCGGCGACGCTCAAGCCACGCACGAACGCCGCTTCGATCACCAGCCAGAGCATCAGCAGGTACAGGGTGTTGATCAGCCGGTCGGTGAGTTTGAGCGCGGTGTAGTAGTAGCCGAAGCACACCGCCAGGAATAGCGCGACGGGCAGGGCGGTGAAGGCCAGGCCCACGGCGCGGCGGAACAGCGAGGCGTTCTGGTGGGTCGGGCTGCCCAGCAACAGGCGGCCCAGCAAGCTGGCCATCAAGGCGTAGCAGGCCAGCACCACGAGGATGCCGATCACGTCTTCGGCCAGGGCCGAGGGTTGCAGCTCGGCCACGGCCACCACCGTCACCAGCGCCAGCACCACGAAGCCCAGCTTGCGCACCCATTTTTGCAGGAACTCGACCTGGCGCTTCTCCCAGCGGAAATGCAGCTCGGCCACGCCGGCGGGCGCTAGGATCCGGTAGGCGGTATAGAACACCAGCCAGGCCTGGGCGATCTGCAGCAGCGCCGAGCCGAGGCTGGCGTTCTGCCCGCGGGCGTCGATCTGCAAGGCCAGGCCGCACAAGCCGAAGGCCAGCGCCACGGGCAGGGCCAGGAGGATGTTGATCAACAGCGCCAGCGGCGTGTGCCACTGGTTGTCGCGTTTGAAGTGGCCGATGTCCTGATGCAGTTGCGTCAGCTTGCGGTACAGGTAGCCGCGACGCCACAGCAGCGCACCGATTACCAGCAGCAACGGCAGGAACAGCAGCGGCCGCTGCACCAGGCCTTCTTTCAGTTCACTGACGCTGGAGGCCCACGGCAGAGTCGCCACCTGCCGCACCAGACGCTTGGGCATGCCGGCGAACCAGTCGCCGTCCAGCGGCTTGTTGCTGGGGATCCAGAACATCTGCTCGTCGAGGGTCTTGCGCAGGCTCTGGGCGGTGCTGGTCAGCTGCTTCTGATTGAGTTGCAGGGTGATGGATTCGTTGAGCAGCGCGCTCAGTTCCCGGTTCAGGCGCTCCAGCAGGTCGCTGCGGGTCACGGCCAGATCGAGCAGGCCCTTGCGCAATTGTGGGGTGACGTCTTCTGGCGGCTGCGCGGCGATCAGGGTTTCGACATAGGCGGTCGGGCTGCTCAGGGCCTCGCGCTGCTGATTGACCTCGAACTGATAGAGGCGAATGTCGGCGATCTGGTCGGCCAGATTGCGATTGACCTTGAGATGCGGCAGCGCCTGTTTTTGCTTGTAGAGGATCTTGGACAGCAACAGGCTGCCCTGCAGCACGCTGATCTGCTCATCCAGCGCCTGGTCGGTCTGGGTGATGCTGTCGAGCTGCTGTTTGGTCTTGAGGTTTTCCTGGGTCAGCTCGTTGAGTTCGTCGGTGCTTTTGAGCAGGTAGTCGGAGAGCTTGACGTTGGTCGCGCTCTCGGTAGCCAGCACGCTGCTGCCGCCGGCCTTCTGCGCCTCGATGGACTGTTCGGTGACGGTCTTTTGCGACTGCGCCAGGCGCTTCTGGTTGATCAGCGTCTGCAGGTCCTGGATTTCCTGTTCGAGCAGGCCGGTCTTGGCCATCAGCAGGTCGTGCTGACTGTTGCCCAGATCCTGCAGCAGGGTGTTGCCGGCCAGTTCCTGACGGCGCAGCACAATCAGCGAGTTGATCGCAGCCAGCTCGGCGGTCAGCTCGTTGCGCTGATCGGCATTGATGGCCTTGCCGTTGTCGCGGCCGCTCTTGAGGATGCCGTTGATCTGCTGGATGCGGTTTTGCTTGTCGCTGATTTCGGTCTGCGCGCGCTCGGGTCGAGTCTGGGCGGCGATGGTCATGGAGTTGGCATCGGACAGGGCCTTTTGCAGGCTGCCTTGCTCGTTGCTGCGATCGGTCAGCAGTTGCTCGAGCTGGCTGACGCTCTGGCTGGCGTAGCGCTGATCCACCGGCACCACCTTGGTGGCCTTGATCCGTGCCAGTTCGCGCTGGTTGGCGGTAGTGTCCTTGGGCGCGTCGAGTAGTTGCTGCTTGAGGGCCACCAGTTGGCGCTGATTGTCTTCGTCGTTGGTGAGGAAGGTCAGGGTGCCTTGCAGTACTTCCTGCAGGGCCTTCTGGTCGGCATCGGCGAGCTTGCGGTCCGCCAGATGATCAAGGCTGTGCTGCACGGCGTCGCGGGACGGCGCATCGGCGGCGTGGACGGCAGAGGTCGCCAGGCACAGCCCCAACAGGGCTGTGGCGACTAAGGAGCGCAGGCTAGGCATAGGTAAAAAGTCGGGCAACTCGAAGATTGGATCGGCAGTTTAGAGGAACAGCCCGGGGCCCGGGCGACTTCCTTCGGGGAATCTGACGCCGACTTTGCCAATCTTGTTCCCGTCCATGACTGCAACCGTCCAGATGGTGCTGTTCCATTCGACATGGTCGCCGACCACCGGTGCGCCGCCGACTTTCTGGGCGATGAAGCGGCTGAGCGGCATGTGCGGATCCACGCCATCGAGTTGTAGGCCGTAGAGGGCCGATACCGCGCCCAGCTCGGCGTCGCCTTCGAGCACGAAGTCCCCGAAGAAGCGCAGGTCGAGGCCGCGTTGCGGGGCCTGGCTGAACAGTTTGCCCAGCGCGGGCAGGTTGTGCTCGTGGCCGATCACGCACAGCAGGTCGCCCACTTCCAGCACCGTACTACCGGACGGATGGAGCAATTGCTGGCCACGGAACAGCGCGGCGATCCGCGTACCCTCGGGCATTTTCAATTCGCGCAGGGCGGCGCCGATGCACCACTTCTCGGCGCCCAGGCGATAGACGAACAGCTCCCACTCGCTAGTGACATGGACTTCCAGCGCCGAACGGGAAATCGGCGCCGGGTCGGGCGGGACCGTGACTTTCAGCAGCTTGGCCACCCACGGCAGACTGGTGCCTTGCACCAGCAGCGACACCAGCACGATGAAGAACGCCAGGTTGAAATACAGCTGCGCATGGGGCAGGCCAGCCATCAGCGGGAACACCGCGAGAATGATCGGTACCGCGCCGCGCAGGCCGACCCAGGCGATAAAGCCCTTTTCCCGGCCATGGAAAGCCTTGAACGGCAGCAGGCCGACGAACACCGACAGCGGCCGTGCGAAGAGGATCATCCACAGCGCCAGGGCCAGCGCCGGGATGGCGATGGGCAGCAGGTCATGGGGGGTGACCAGCAGGCCCAGCACCAGGAACATGCCGATCTGCGCGAGCCAGGCCATGCCGTCGAGCATGTGCAGGATGCCGTGGCGGCTGCGGATCGGCTTGTTGCCCAGCACCAACCCGCACAGGTACACCGCCAGAAAGCCGCTGCCATGCAGAGCGTTGGTCAGGGCGAACACCACCAGGCCGCCGCTGATCACCAGGATCGGGTACAGGCCGTTGGCCAGATTGATGCGATTGACCAGTTGCAGCATCAGCCAGCCGCCGCCCAGGCCGATGGCCGCACCGATGCCGAACTCGCGTACCAGATGGATCAGCAGGCTCCAGTGCAGGCCGGTCTGGCCGCTGGCGAGCATGTCGATCAGGGTCACGGTGAGGAATACCGCCATGGGGTCGTTGCTGCCGGATTCGATTTCCAGGCTGGCGCTCACCCGTTCATTGAGGCCCTTGCCGCCCAGCAGGGAAAACACCGCCGCAGCATCGGTGGAGCCGACAATGGCACCGATCAGCAGGCCCTGGATGATGTTCAGGTCGAACAGCCAGGCCGCCATCATGCCCGTCAGCCCCGTGGTGATCAGCACGCCCACGGTGGCCAGCGACAAGGCCGGCCACAGCGCCACGCGGAAACTCGCCACCCGCGTGCGCAGGCCACCGTCGAGGAGGATCACCGCCAGCGCCAGGTTGCCGACCAAATAAGCCGTGGGGTAGTTATCGAAGATGATGCCGCCGCCATCGACCCCAGCCGACATGCCGACCGCGAGGATGATGACCAGAATGGGGATGCCCAGGCGCGACGACAGGGAGCTCACAAGAATGCTCGCACCTACCAGCAACGCGCCGATCAAGAACAGGCTGTTGATGGTGGTCGCATTCAAGGGCAGTACTCCAGTCCGAGGCAAAGCGTGCGTCATGCAGGCTACGTGCCAAGGATAATAACCTGTGTAATTGCATATATGTCAAAGGGCTACGGATAAAAGCCCTGTACCGGAATGCAGCGAGGGGGCCTGTGCCCGACAGGACCGGTCTGACACCACGAGGTGAGTCAGTCGGGAACTGTCGGGGGCAGGCCCCCTCGCTACTGGGTTGCGGTGGTTCAGCTGTTACAGGATCAGCCGATGGTCATCAGGCTGGCGTTGCCGCCAGCAGCCGCGGTGTTGACGCTCAAGGCTCGCTCGATCACCAGGCGCTCCAGGGCGATATTGCTTTCGCCTTGGGACAGCCCCTGCACACCGACGATGGCACCGGCGCGTTTGGCGATCTGCTGGCACACGCCGCGCAGTTGATCCGAATCACCGTGATGGATCACGGCGTCGAACGGCACGTCATCCTTGTTCCACTCCGCTACCAGGCGAATCTGCCCCTGTACGTCCTTCGGCAGGCGGTTGCGCACGGCTTTGCCCAGCTCGTTCTCGACCCACACCGCATGGCTGCCGACCGCCAGCGTCGCGGCCAGTTGCACCAGCAGGTCGGCTTCGGTTTCGGCCAGGCACAGCACCTGCTCACGGGGGAGGATGGTGTAGCTGTTGCGCTCGCCGGTCGGTCCGTTCAGCAGACGTGTGACACCGCTCTGCGATTGTTCGGCGAACTGCGCGCAGACATCGGCCAGTTCGGCATGCTGATTGCTCGTGGCCCAGGCCTGCAGGGCGCGCAACGGCTTGAGCTGGGTGTCACGCAAGCGCACATCGGGAGCGCTCGAGCCGTCCTGGCGTTGCAGCGAGGTGCTGATGGCGTCGGCCGGGCAGGTCGACAGCAGGCGGTACAGGTACAGTGGGCCACCGGCTTTCGGACCGGTGCCGGAGAGGCCCTCGCCACCGAACGGCTGCACGCCGACGACGGCACCGACGATGTTGCGGTTGACGTAGACGTTACCGGCGTTCACGTTGTCCAGCACCTTGGCGATGGTCTCATCGATGCGGGTATGCACACCGAGGGTCAAGCCGTAGCCCGAGGCATTGATCTGCTCGATCAGGCCGTCGAGGTCCTTGCGCTGGTAGCGCACCACGTGCAGCACCGGGCCGAAGATTTCACGCTGCAGCTCGTCGAAGCTTTCGAGCTCGATCAGCGTCGGCGTGACGTAGGTGCCGCGCTTGAGTTCGGCGCTGTCGGCGATCGCCATCTGGAACACGTTGCGGCCTTTGTCACGCATGGCCTGCACGTGCTTGTCGATGTTGGCCTTGGCCTCGGCGTCGATCACCGGGCCGATGTCCACGCTCAGGCGCTCCGGGTTGCCTAGCCGCGCTTCGGCCATGGCGCCCTTGAGCATTTCGATCACGCGGTCCGCCGAGTCTTCCTGCAGGCACAGCACGCGCAGGGCCGAGCAACGCTGACCGGCGCTGTCAAAGGCCGAGGACACCACGTCGATCACCACTTGCTCGGTGAGCGCCGACGAATCGACGATCATGGCGTTCTGGCCACCGGTTTCGGCGATCAGCGGGATCGGTCGGCCCTGGTTGTCCAGGCGCCCGGCAATGTTGCGTTGCAGCAGCCGTGCGACTTCGGTGGAACCGGTGAACATCACGCCTTTGACGCGCTCATCGCCCACCAGGCGGGCGCCGACGGTTTCGCCGCGGCCCGGCAGCAATTGCAGCACGCCCTCGGGGATGCCGGCTTCGAGCAGCAGGCGTACGGCCTGGGCGGCGACCAGTGGGGTCTGTTCGGCCGGCTTGGCCAATACCGGGTTGCCGGCAGCCAGTGCAGCGGCCACCTGACCGGTGAAGATTGCCAGCGGGAAGTTCCACGGGCTGATGCACACCACCGGGCCCAGTGGGCGGTGAGCGTCGTTGCTCAGGTCGTGGCGTGCCTGCACGGCGTAGTAGCGCAAGAAGTCCACAGCCTCGCGCACTTCGGCGATGGCGTTGGCGAAGGTCTTGCCGGCTTCGCGCGCCAGCAGGCCCATCAGCGGCTGGATCTCGGCTTCCATCAGGTCGGCGGCGCGCTCCAGCACGGCGGCGCGCTCGTCCGGCGGTGTCGCTTGCCAGATCGGGCCGTTGCCCAGGGCGCAGAGCAGGGCGTTGTCGACGTCTTCGATGGACGCTTCCTGCACATGCCCGACCACGTCGCGGTGATCGGACGGGTTCAGTAGCGGCGCTGGCGTTCCCTGGCTGACCGGGCAACCGAGCATCGGCGCGGCCTGCCAGTCGTTATGGGCGGTGGCCAACAGGGCGCTGGACAAGGAGGCCAGACGATGCTCGTTGGCCAGATCGATGCCGGCGGAGTTGTGGCGCTCGCCGCCGTACAGATCGACCGGCAGCGGGATGCGCGGGTGCGGCAGGCCGAAGCTGCCTTCCTGAGCAGCCATGCGCTCGATGCTGGTCACCGGATCGGCCACCAGTTCGTGGATCGAGATGGAGTGGTCGGCGATGCGGTTGACGAACGAGGTGTTGGCGCCGTTCTCCAGCAGGCGGCGTACCAGATAGGCCAGCAGTGTTTCGTGGGTACCGACTGGCGCATACACGCGGCATGGGCGGTTCAGCTTGCCATCGGCGACCTTGCCCACCACTTGCTCGTACAGCGGTTCGCCCATGCCGTGCAGGCACTGGAACTCGTACTGCCCAGGGTAATAATTCTGCCCGGCGATGTGGTAGATGGCGGCCAGGGTGTGGGCGTTGTGGGTGGCGAACTGCGGGTAGATGACTTCAGGCACCGACAGCAGTTTTTTCGCACAGGCGATGTAGGAAACGTCGGTGTACACCTTGCGGGTATAGACCGGATAGCCCTCCAGGCCTTCGACCTGGGCGCGCTTGATCTCGCTGTCCCAGTAGGCGCCCTTGACCAGGCGGATCATCAGGCGATGACGGCTGCGGCGAGCGAGGTCGATGACGTAGTCGATCACGTACGGGCAACGCTTCTGATAGGCCTGGATAACGAAGCCGATGCCGTTCCAGCCGGTCAACTGCGGCTCGAAGCACAGGCGCTCGAGCAGGTCGAGGGACAGCTCCAGGCGATCGGCTTCCTCGGCGTCGATGTTGAGGCCGATGTCGTATTGCTTGGCCAGCAGGGTCAGCGACAGCAGGCGCGGGTACAGCTCTTCCATGACGCGCTCGTACTGGGCGCGGCTGTAGCGCGGGTGCAGGGCCGAGAGCTTGATGGAAATGCCCGGGCCTTCGTAGATGCCGCGGCCGTGGGAGGCCTTGCCAATCGAGTGGATGGCTTGCTCGTAGGACGCCAGGTATTTTTGCGCGTCGTGCTCGGTGAGGGCTGCTTCACCCAGCATGTCGTAGGAATAGCGGAAGCCTTTGGCTTCAAAACGGGTGGCGTTGGCCAGGGCCTCGGCGATGGTTTCGCCGGTGACGAACTGCTCGCCCATCAGGCGCATGGCCATGTCCACGCCTTTGCGGATCATCGGCTCGCCGCTCTTGCCGATGATGCGGCTGAGCGAGGACGTCAGGCCGGATTCGTTGTGGGTCGAGACCAGCTTGCCGGTCAGCAGCAGGCCCCAGGTCGCGGCGTTGACGAACAGCGACGGGCTGTTGCCCAAGTGGGGCTGCCAATTGCCGTTGCTGATCTTGTCGCGGATCAGAGCATCGCGGGTGCCCTTGTCGGGAATCCGCAGCAGCGCTTCGGCCAGGCACATCAGGGCCACGCCTTCCTGGGACGACAGCGAGAATTCCTGCAGCAGACCCTGGACGATGCCGGCGCGGCCGCTGGCGCTCTTTTGATTGCGCAGTTTTTCGGCGATGCCGGCGGCGACCTTGTGGGTGGCCTCGGCCATGGCGGCGGGCAGGCGTGCCTGCTCCAGCAGCATCGGCACGACTTCTTGCTCGGGGCGACGGTAGGCGCCGGTGATGGCGGCCCGCAGGACCGACTGCGGGAGGATACTTTCAGCGAATTCGAGGAAGCACTGATGGCTGTGCTCGACCTGTACTTCGCCAGCATCGTCGCCGCTGGTACCACCCAGGCCGCTTAGCTCGTTGAGGGTTGCGCCTGCTTCGAGTTTCTCGAGGTAATTGAAGATCGCCTGTTTGATCAACCAATGCGGCGTGCGGTCGATCGACTGGGCTGCCGCCTTCAGTCGCTCACGGGTCGGGTCGTCGAGTTTGACCCCAAGGGTGGTCGTCGCCATTACAAATCCTCATCAAGGCCGCTGGACCCGCGGCATCAGGTGGGGTGCAGATTAGCTCGGCGCAAGGCTGGGTGCAACCGGGTGCAACCTGGTTTTTTTGAAAGGATTGGTAACACTGTCGTGGCATTCAAACGAATTTATATCGGTATGCTCTCCGGTGGTGCATTGCACCACCCGAATAGGCCGTATCGCCCTTAAACAGGGCGGTTTTCCTGCTGGTCGTCCTGGGTGCAACTCCGGTTGCACTTGGCGTCTCAGCCCATAACAAAAGGCATGTACACATGACTTTCGCCAATCCTACCTTGATCACTTTCGTGGTCTACATCGCAGCAATGGTACTCATCGGGCTGATCGCCTGGCACCGAACCCACAACCTCTCCGATTACATCCTTGGCGGTCGCAGTCTCGGCGCCTTCGTCACCGCACTGTCCGCCGGCGCGTCGGACATGAGTGGCTGGCTTTTGATGGGGCTGCCTGGGGCGGTCTACATGTCCGGGCTTTCCGAAGGTTGGATCGCTATCGGGCTGCTGGCAGGGGCTTATCTCAACTGGTTGTTCGTTGCCGGGCGGCTGCGCATGCAGACCGAACACAATGGCGATGCGCTGACCCTTCCGGACTATTTCAGCAGCCGTTTCGAAGATCGCAGCTCACTGCTGCGGGTCATCTCGGCAGTCGTGATCCTGGTGTTCTTCACTCTTTATTGCGCCTCTGGCATCGTCGCCGGGGCACGGTTGTTCGAAAGCACCTTCGCCATGCCTTATGAGCAGGCACTCTGGGCGGGTGCGGCCGCCACCATTCTCTATACGTTCATCGGTGGATTCCTGGCGGTCAGCTGGACCGATACGGTACAGGCGACGTTGATGATTTTCGTGCTGATCCTGACCCCGGTCATGGTGATGCTGGCGACCGGCGGTGCAGAGGCCTCCATGCTCGCTATCGAGACGCAATCGGCTGGGCATTTCGACATGCTGCGAGGGACCACTTTCGTTGGCATCGTATCGCTGCTGGGTTGGGGGCTGGGCTATTGCGGTCAGCCACACATCCTGGCGCGCTTCATGGCGGCCGATTCGGTCAAGTCGATCGCCACGGCCCGGCGCATTTCCATGACCTGGATGGCGTTGTGCCTCGGGGGCGCCGTCAGTGCGGGCTTTTTTGGCGTGGGTTACTTCGCCGCGCATCCGGAGTTGGCCGCGCCGGTGACTGCCAACCCTGAGCGGGTGTTCCTCGAGTTGGCGCAGTTGTTGTTCAACCCATGGATCGCGGGGGTGGTGCTTTCAGCGGTACTGGCGGCAGTGATGAGCACGCTGAGCTGTCAGTTGCTGGTGTGTTCCAGTGCGCTGACCGAGGATTTCTACAAGGCATTCCTGCGCAAGCATGCCTCGCAGCGGGAACTCGTCTGGGTCGGCCGGGGCATGGTGATGCTGGTGGCGCTGGTCGCGATCGCCATGGCGGCCAGTCCGGATAACCGGGTCTTGAGCCTGGTCAGTTATGCCTGGGCTGGCTTTGGCGCGGCTTTCGGTCCGGTGGTACTGCTTTCGGTACTATGGAAAGGCATGACCCGTAACGGGGCGCTGGCCGGGATTCTGACCGGGGCCATTACCGTGCTGGTCTGGAAGCAGTTCGGCTGGCTGGGCTTGTATGAGATTATTCCGGGCTTCCTGCTGGCCACCCTGGCTATCTGGTCGGTCAGTCGCCTGGGTTCACCTACGGCCAGCATGCTGGCGCGTTTCGAGTCCGCCGAAAATGCCTATCGTCAGCAGCGATAGCTAGCCGCCGGCCTCGCCGATTTTGGCGGCGGGACCGGCACAAGGTAAACTCCTGCGCATTGCAGGAGTTGCCATGAACTATCGTCACGCTTTCCACGCCGGCAACCACGCCGACGTCTTCAAACACCTTGTCCTTACCCGTCTGATTGCCTTGCTGTCGCGCAAGGAGCAGCCCTTTGCGTGCATCGATACCCACGCGGGGCTGGGGCTCTATGACTTGCGCGGCGACCAGGCGACCCGCACCGGCGAGTGGCTGCAGGGCATCGCCCGACTGTGGGAGGCGCAGGATGTGCCGCCCTTGGCTGCGGACTACCTGCGGGTGCTGCACGACATGAACCCGGATGGCGAGCTGCGCTACTACCCCGGCTCGCCCGAGTTGGCGCGGCGCCTGACGCGCCCGCAGGACCGCGTGCTGCTGAACGAAAAGCATCCCCAGGATGGTCAGCTGCTCAAGGACAACATGAAGGGTGACCGCCGCGTGGCGGTGCATCTGGGCGAAGGCTGGCATGTGCCGCGGGCGCTGCTGCCAGTGCCGGAGAAACGCGCCTTGATGCTGATCGATCCGCCGTTCGAGCAACTGGACGAGATGCAGCGCTGCGCCAAGGCGCTCAAGGAAGCCATTGCCCGCATGCGCCAGACGGTCGCCGCGATCTGGTACCCGGTCAAGGACCAGCGTGCGCTCAAGCGCTTCTACCAGGATCTGGCCGGCAGCGGTGCGCCGAAGTTGCTGCGGGTGGAGCTGCTGGTGCACCCGATCGAGACCGAGCAGAGCCTCAACGGCTCAGGGCTGGCGATCGCCAATCCGCCGTGGGGCCTGGAGGAGGAGTTGAACGAGCTGCTGCCGTGGCTGGCGCAGCTGCTCGGTCAGACCCAGGGTGGCTGGAAGATGGATTGGTTGATTGCCGAGTAACGGCTGACGATGCCTTCGCGGGCAAGCCTTGCTCCAACAGCACCCCTGTGGTCCTGTGGGAGCAAGGCTTGCCCGCGAAGGCGTCATCGGGTTGATACAGGTGCCGATCAGACCGCAGGTGGCATACACACGCCAGTCCCGCCCAGTCCGCAATACCCGCCCGGATTCTTGGCCAGATACTGCTGGTGATAGGCCTCGGCGTAGTAGAAGGTCGGCGCCAAAGCGATTTCAGTAGTGATAGCGCCCATTCCCGCCTCGGTCAACTGCGCCTGAAACACCTCTTCACTGGCCTTGGCCGCCTGCAGCTGCGCCTCGCTGGTGCAATAGATGGCCGAGCGATACTGAGTGCCGATGTCGTTACCCTGACGCATGCCCTGGGTCGGGTTGTGCGCTTCCCAGAACAGCTTCAGCAGCGTCTCGTAGCTGACCTGTTGCGGATCGAACGCTACCAGCACCACTTCACTGTGCCCGGTCAGGCCCGAGCAGGTTTCCTCATAGGTCGGGTTAGGCGTGTAGCCGCCTGCATAGCCGGCGGCGGTGCTCCACACCCCGGGCTCGTTCCACAGCCGACGTTCCGCCCCCCAGAAGCAGCCCAGGCCGAAGATCGCAGTTTCTAGCCCGGCCGGGAACTGCGTCAGTGAGTGGCCGTTGACGAAGTGTTCCAGCGGCACCGCCATGGGTGATTCGCGGCCCGGCAGCGCTTGCTTGCGCTCGGGCAGTTCGGTTTTATTGACCAGGATTTCCGAGCGCAAGACCATGGGTCTTCTCCTCTGCAGGGAATGGGAAGTGGCAACAAGGATAGACCGACAGTTTGCCCCGGTGTTGCGTGGCGGTCAGGCCGCTGGTCCGCGGGGGTAGCGTTTGAGGGCTTCGACCAGCGCGCTGCCGGGGATCGGCCGGTCGAACAGGTAGCCCTGGCCGACGTCGCAGCGGTGGCGGCGCAAAAACGCCAGCTGTTCGGCAGTCTCGATGCCTTCAGCCACGACCTTGAGCTTTAGGTTGTGGGCCATGGCGATCACCGCGGAGGTGATTTCCATGTCGTCCTGGTTGTCGGGGATTTCATGGATGAAGCTGCGATCGATCTTGATGATGTCGATCGGGAATTTCTTCAGGTAGCTCAGGGAAGAGTACCCGGTACCGAAGTCGTCCATGGCCAGCGTCAAGCCCAGGCTCTTCAGCTCGCCGAGCTGCAGGCGTGTTTCTTCGGTGGCTTCCAGCAGCAGGCCTTCGGTCAGCTCGAGCTCCAGCAGGTGCGGGGGCAGGGCTTCTTCTTCGAGAATGTGGCGAATCGACGACACCAGGTCCGGGTCGGAAAACTGCTTGGGCGACAGGTTGATCGCCACTTGCAGGGAGCCGATGCCGTTGGCGGTCAATTCCTTGCTCATGCGGCACGCCTGGCGCGCCACCCACTTGCCGATCGGGATGATCAGGCCGGTTTCTTCCGCCACGCTGATGAACTGATCCGGGCGGATCATGCCGCGTTCCGGATGATTCCAGCGCAGCAGGGCCTCGAGGCCGAGCAGACGGCCGCTGCGCAGGCACAGTTTTGGCTGGTAGAAGACTTCCAGCTCGTTCTGGGTCAGGGCGCGGCGCAGGTTGTTCTCGACGAACAGTTTGTAGGTGGCCTCGGCGTTCAGCGCTTCGGTAAACACCTGCACTTGATGCTTGCCGTTGGCTTTGGCCTTGTGCAGCGCCAGGCCGGCGTTCTTCATCAGCGTTTGCGGGTCGCGGCCATGCAGTGGCGCGCAGGCGAAGCCCACCGAGGCGGTGACATTGATCAACTGGTTGTCGACGAACATCGGCTTGTCGAGCGTGCGCAACACCTGCTGGGCGATCAATTGCCCGGCCTCGGGGTCGACATCGTCGAGCAGTACGGCGAATTCGTTACTGGCGAAGCGCGCCAGGCTGCCGCTGCTGCTCAGGCTGTTGCGCAGGCGCCGGGCAAGGCTGATCAGCAACTTGTCACCGGTCTGGTGGCCGAGGCTGTCGTTGATGCGCTTGAAGTTGTCGATGTCCACCAGCATCAGGCTGATCGGCGCGTCGCTGTTGCGGGCGAAGCGTTCGTCGAGGCTGCGGATGAACGCCGGGCGATTCCCCAGGTTGGTCAGGTTGTCGGTGTAGGCCAGGCGCTCGATGCGCTGCTGGGCCAGCTTGCTCTGGGTGATGTCTTCGTAGATGCCGATGTAGTGCGTCAGCTCGCGCTGATCGTTATAGACCTTGGAGATCGACAACTGGCCCCAGTAGGGTTCGAGGTTCTTGCGCCGGCTCTTGAATTCGCCCTGCCAGCTGTTGCTGTTGGCCAGGCTCGACGGCGCGTCGAACAGCAGCTCGCTGAGGTTTTCCAGCGCGGGCAGTTCCGCCAGCCGATGGCCGTGGACTTCATCGGGGCTGTACTGGGTGATGGCGGTGAAGCTGGGGTTGACGTACTCGACCACGCCTTCGCAATTGACTAGCAGGAAGGCGTTGGCGCTCTGCTCGACGGCGCGCTGGAACAGATGCAGGGCGCTGGTGGCGGCGCGGCGATTCTGGTTGTTGATGACCTGCGCGAACTGATCGGCCAGTTCGCCGGCAAAGGTGATTTCGTCCGCTTGCCAGGCCCGCGGTTTGCCTCGTTGTTGCAGGCAGAGCACGCCGACCACCTGGCCATCGACGCGGATTCCGGCGTCCAGCACCGCATGGATATCGCGGGCGCGCAGCCACTCGGACATCTCCGACATGCGCGGATCGGCCACGGCGTCGTGGGCATCGATGGCGCGGCTGCTGTGCAGGGCGTCGAGGTAGCTGGGGTAAGGGCGGGTGTCGATGGCCGCTTCGGTGTGATGGATCAAGGCATCGGCGTCGTAGGAAATCAGCGGTTCCAGGCGATTGCCTTCGAGCATCCACAGGCTGGCACACTCGACTTCGTAGATCTCGCAGGCACTGCGGGTAATCAGCTCGGCCGCTTCCAGCAGCGGATTGTGTGCGGTATAGCGCTGGCGAGCGAGGTTGAGGATCAGCTCTTGCTGCGCGCGCACGCGATCCAGGTGCTGCAACTGCTCGAGCTGCGCTTGCTGGTTGAGCTCCAAGGCCACTTGCAGCCGGTTGTTCTGGTTTTCCAGCTCGGCCGCCGAGCCTTGCGCCGCCGCATCGGCGACATCGTCTACCGCAAGCAGATAACCGCGCAGCAGTTGGCGATTGTGCTGTTTATAGGGTTCGCCCACTTCAAGCAGCTGCAGCGGGCCCTCGGCGGTGTGCAGGGTGTAGCGAATCAGGTAGTTGGACTGGGTGGTCAGTTGCTGTTGAATGACATCGTGCAGCTCGTAACGGGCCTCGGGCTCCATCAGGCTCGCGTAGGGCGAGCCAATCAACGCGCACAGCTCTGCCGCCGGTATACCGAAGGGGCGTTCGCAGTTGGGATCGAGATAAAGCAGGGCCCAGCTCGCCTCGTTCAGCCGTTCGAAGCGCAGCATGCCAAGGCGCGAGGGCACCGGCAGTTGCGTCACGACCTCGGCCACCATTCGGCTGGCGGCATCGGGTTGGCTTTTCATGGAGAGCTCACTTCAAGAGTTCAATCGCACGCGACCGGCAGGCCCGTGTTCTAGTGCGTCCAGCAAGATTGCATGATGCGGCTATGGCTGACAAGTAAAGCAATGGCTCTGTGCCTTCATCCTATCGGCAGTAAAGCATTTTTCTTCAACGCGGACTGTTTAAAAAGCGATAAGAGGTTGGATATTTTCGTATGTGAACGGTTTTATCGAGGCTTTGGGATCGGGGTGGTTCTGCTTTCGAGCCGGCCTTGGGGTCGCCGCCCCCACCATTGGCCCCTCGCTGGCGCGAGGGGTTCCCGCGTGG